>PKXE01000017.1:0-5592 GCA_003132265.1 Candidatus Dormiibacterota bacterium
GCCAGCAGGGGCACCCCCGCCGCCGCCAGGACCCAAGCCAGCATGCCGGTTGCGAGATACCTCAGAGGCAACCACATCTCCGGAGAGCGCTGGGGCCTGATCACAGGCCAAGCTTTAACACTAGTTTCATCGTGTAATTATCCCACAGCACTTCGGCCTCAGGCGGGCGGCCTGGAGCCGCGCCGGGCGGCTTGGTCCCAAGCGGAGACTCCAGTTGGGTGTTCGAGCTCAGGTGAAGTCCAACCGCCGTCGACCGGCCGCCGCAGCGATGGCTGCGGTTGTCACCCATGGGGCCGGACATGGCTCTCAGACGAGGGCGGCGGCGACGGGATCGGCGCCCCCTCTGGAAGGAACAACCCTTGATCTGTCGGCGAGCCGCTGGCCGCAGCGGTTGATCACTCGCCCTGCGCAGCCGGAGAAGTGCCCCTCACCGCCCACGACGCAGCTGACGCCAGTGCCGGAAGCCGCTGGCGAATTCGGTCCTGAGCTCTTCGGATGGGCCGCTGACCTCGACCTCTGGCCGACCCTCGGGTGGAGGCCCGTCGGGATAGCGGAGTCGCAACCGACTGAATCGTCCGCTGCCATGTCCGACGTAACAGTCGAGCTGGGGTGAGGGAAGGGCGCTCACGGGCGCAAGCCCCAGGCGAACCAGCACCGTCTCAGCAGCGGCAGCCCCCGATGCGGTCGCGGCACCGGCCGCCCGTGGATAGGGGGTTGCGGCGGCGTCGCCGATGACGAAGAGCCCGGGCTCGGCGGACTCGAAGCCCGCCCCCACCGGGACCAGCGGTCCAGGTCCCGCGAGTTCCTCGAGGAGCGGGCTCGGTCTGTGCGACGGGACCACCAGCGCCAGGTCGGCCGCGAGCGGCCTGCCGTCGGCGGCCATGACCTGACCGTGCCGGAGGGCCTGGAGGTCCGGTGAGAAGCTAAGGCGGATCTCGACCCCAGCTCGCGCACTCGCGGCCAGCAGGAAGTCGCCCGGCGCCGAGCCGAGTGCTGCCAGAGGATGGGGCTCAGGGGTGGTCAGCACGACTCTGACCCCCGCACCTCGACTGCGCGCCCGCTGGGCCAGCCGCATGGCCAGACCATAAGGAGCAGGGGGGCAGCGGTACGGAAGCGACGCGATCACCACCGCGACCACCCCTTTCGCCACCCCAGCGATCAGGGCTGGGACTTCGCGGGCGGTGGCGATGTCCCAGCAGCCAACCCCCCGGCCATTGGGGCCGACACTGCCTGGCTCCAGGATGAGTCCGGGAGCAGCGACCACCGCGTCGGCAGCCACCCAGCTGCCGTCTATCCGCACCCCGCTGCCGCTGACCGCTTCGGCAGGCGCGGCGACCACCTCGATCCCATCAAGCGCGAGTCGCTGTTGAAACCTGGTCGCACCCGCCTCTCCGAGCATCACGTCAACCGTGCCCGGAAGGTAGCTTGCGCGCCCCTGGTCAGCCACGAGCCGAACCCGGATCCCGGCGCTGCGCAACCTGAGTGCCGCCGCCAGGCCGGCCTCCCCGGCACCGACCACCAGGACGCTCGGTGACCGGTGCGGGCTGACGGCACGGTGGTCCCGGAGCTGGCTGGCGCCGGGCATCAGAGGCGGATCACGTCATTTTCATGATATGAATAGTGCAAAAGATCGTTTGAGATCTTGGCGCACCGCTGAAGGCCGGTGGGTCCAAGTGCCGCACCCGCGGAGCCGGGCTGGCCAGGAGTTGGAATCGGCCCTCGCACCCGAGTCCAGGTGCATCCATCAGTGAAGCAAATGTGCACAGCGTGCCCGCAGCAGCACCTCAGCGCCCTCGGCGATCTCCCGCACCACCTCTCCCGCCGGCCGCGCCGCCTGCACCAGTCCCACGGCCTGTCCGCATAGATGTGAGCTAGGCGGTAGTCTCCGCGCTCGCAGGCGGCGCGGTACCGAAGCTGAGCTGAGAGGTCCTCGGCCATCTGATCCTCGCGCTCGTGCCAGCGGTCCGTGAAGTCGTTGCGGAGCGCCCGCCCTGGGAACGGTGCCGGCCAGGGGATGCCCTGAGCCCGGTCGAACGCGTGGGTGCGGATGGTGTCGGTCTCGCGGGCGGCCAGAATCGCGGATATGGCCGCCGGCTGGCGCCCGCATTCCGGGCTCGCGATGAACGCTGTGCCTACCCACACACCTTCCGCGCCCGCCGCCAGACAGGCCGCCATCCCCGATGCCGTGGCGATGCCCCCCGCGGCCACCACCGGTAGGGTGGTTGCCTGCAGCACGATTTGGAGCAGCGGCATGGTCGCAACCGCGCCGGTGTGCCCGCCCGCCTCGGTGCCCTGAACCACGATCAGGTCGACTCCGGCCTCGGTGGCGGCAACCGTCTCGGCTGAGTCATGAACCTGGGTCGTGACCAGAATGCCGGCGTCGTGAAGCCGGGCGACGTGGGGACCGACAGTGCCGAAGGACACGCTCGCCAAGAAGGGACGGGCGGCGATCACCGCAGCCAAGAGCTGTGGCCGGCGCACCACATCCCACGCCATGACTCCGATGCCGAAGCGGATGTCGGGGTTGCCGCGCCGGGCGGCGGATGCCTCCCTGGCCACGAACTCGGCGGAGTCGCGGCTGCCCACCCCGATCATGCCCAACCCACCAGCTTGGGTGATGGCGCGGGCCAGTTCTCCACCCGCCAGGTTGGCCATGGGGGCCCCAATCAGTGGATATCGCAGCCCCAGCTCGGTGGTCAGATGGGTCCTGAGCACATTTGCCTCCTGGGGGCGGGCTGGCCCCTGAGGACGCCATCGGGCGGGCGCCAAGGGACAGAGCAGCAGGTGACCTGCCCCTCACTCATGACTGGCAGGCTCGTCACCGTCCCCGGCCGCCCACCGCGCCAGGACGTAGAGAAGGTCAGAGAGTCGGTTCAGGTAGGTGATCACGTCGGCGGCCACGGGCCGGCCTTGGTGGCCCAATTCAACCACCTGGCGCTCCGCCCGCCTGACAACGGTTCTGGCCAGATCGAGGAAGCCGGAGGGGAGGTTGCTGCCTGGGACCACGAACACCGGCCTCAAAGGGTGATCGGCCACGATGCTATCGATGATCGCTTCCAGGTCCGCGACCATCTCCGGGACCATGAGGGACACGCCCGGCTGCAGCCGGCGCCGCTGACGGGGATTGCATGCCAGGTCCGCCGCCGCCACGAACAGCCCTCTTTGAAGTCGAAGCAGCAGCTGCGCAGTCTCGGGCGCACCCTGCCAGCTGGCCCTGGCAAGCCCCAGAGCCGACACCGCCTCGTCGACGCTGCCCACCGTGGCGATCACCGGGTCAGCCTTGGAGGTGCGCCCACCGAACAGCAGGCCGGTGCTGCCATCGTCCCCGAGCCGCGTGTAAACACGGGTCAATCCACCCTCTCGCCCCAGGGCTGGGGCTCAAGAAAGAACGCCTCGGTGTGAATCCGTCGCGGTTGAACGCCCATCTGGCGAGCGACCCCAGCGCACTCGTCCACGAACCCTTCAGGGCCGGCCGCAAAGACCGACTGTTCGACAAGGGATCCCAGGAGCCGCGGCAACTGCGCGGGTAAGCGCCCCAACGGAGGCTCGCCCGAGGCCCTGGTCAGGGTTCGGATGAAGCGGAAGTTGGAGTGCCGTTCCTGCCATTCGAGAAGTTGGGAGCGGAAGATCACGTCGGCCTCCGTCCGAGCGGAGAAGATCAGGTGGAGTGGGGCTGAGTGGGCGCTGGAGAGCGCCTCCTCCAGCAGGGCCAGGATTGGGGCAAGTCCCACGCCCCCAGCCAGATAAAGGGTGGGGCCCCCATCGGCGGAACCCCGCACGAAGTTCCCGTATGGCCCCGAGACCAGCACCTTGTCGCCGACCGCGAGCCGCTCGTGGACCCATTGGCTGGCCTGTCCCCCGGGCACCGCCGTCACCACCAGGTCCAGCTCCCCACCCGGCCGGGCTGCGTTGGCGACTGAGTAGGATCGAGGCTCCACCTCTCCGTGCAGGTCCGCCAGCAGCACGTACTGACCAGCGTGGAAGTGCAGCGCTGCCTCCAGCGGCGCGAGTCGCACCGCCGTCGTGCGCCGGTTCAGACCCCGTTTCGAGGTCACTCGAAATGGGGCTTCCTCGAGGCTGAGTTGCTCCTCTGCGGACGAAGCCTGGTCCGGCACTTGCCGACCACCGGCCGTGATGGGGCGACTCACCGGGGGTTACTCCAGCCAATTCCCTGCGAGTCGACTCCGCCCGCGAGGTCGGGGGCGGGCGCACGCTCCTGGCTGGTCCTGGCCGATCCCGACCGTCGGGGAGCGCCCCACGAAAAACCCAGCCGGCTCATCTCGCACGGTCGGCCAGACCGCCCGAAGTAGCCTGGCACCACACTTTGGTCACGAGCCGACCCGACTCTCACGTCGGTGACCATGGACTGCACATGCTAGCCCTCCCCGGGCGGACCGCCTGTGCGGGACGATCCTCTGGGAAGGCGAGCGGCCCACCTCCGCTGGCCAGCACGGAGCTCACTGCCCAGAGCGCGTACTGCCGCCCACCTGCCGTGTTGCCGGGGGCGACTGGGAGGCGTCGTCATTGCCAAGCCGCCGCCCACTCACCGGGTGCCTCATCCGGCACCACAGAGGTGGTTCTGTGAGGATCGCCTCATCCCGACATCTGAGGCACCGGCTGATAACCTGCTGCGAGGTCACCACTGCCACCCGGTTGTGATCCCCGCAATAGGCGCAGTCACCGATGCACGCACCGACGATCTCGGGCCCCTCCTCAGAGTTCTGCGCGATGCCCACATCCTGACCGCCTCGCTCCGAGTGAACTTGGTCCGGCACCTGGTTGGTGGTGCCAGCGCCTCGGATGACGGCGCAGTCTGAGCGGTACCCACTTCCATCGAGCGCCCCGCAGATCTGGCTCCACTCCGACCAGAATCGCTCCAGAAAGCTGCGATGGAACTGCCGCCGACACCGAGGACAGGTGAACATCGACAGGCTGTGACCATCGCTTCTCCCGCCGCCACCGGTCTCGGTTGCATGCGGATTCGAACCTCCCACCTTCCTTTCGCCTCCCATCACCACCTCCTCATGGGCCGAGCGTCCACCGCTTTTCTCCTCCGATCGCCCCGGTGCTCCAAGACGGTGGCCTCGACTCTGGACCGCGGACCCGACTGCTCCAGTGAGCCTCGCACCGGCCGCTTGATCGGGCCGGCCCCCTTTCGCCAAGATCCGTAACGATCCGCCCACCCGCCACCAGCCGGGCATCATCGCCGCTCCCGCCCACACCCGCACCGGAACGTGGCCAGCCGGGTCGGTCCGGCCGGACGCCGCCAGCGGATGACGGGACCAGCCCCGGGGTAGGTTGGTGTCGGCACGCTCAAGAGTCCCTACTCCATCAGCAATTCGCGAAGGGTGAACGGAAGGATCCCCCCATGCCTGAAGTGGTCGCGTTCGGTCGGCGAATCGAGCCTGGCCCTCACCGGCAGCTCTCGCCCGTCGGCGACGATCCGCAGGCGCGAAGCGTCGCCATCGACCACCGCCTGCAATCCGGTCACCTCGTAGATCTCCTCGCCGGTCAGACCGAGGCTGCCAACGGTCGCTCCCCCGATGAACTGGATGGGAAGCACTCCCATCCCGATCAGGTTGGAGCGGTGGA
>PKXE01000017.1:5608-6075 GCA_003132265.1 Candidatus Dormiibacterota bacterium
TGGCCGCCGGGCAGGTGCCGGGTGAAACCACCGTCGATGCCGGGGACCAGCGCGTTGCGCAGGCGCGGGTTGGCGAACGTGCCCCTCACCATGACCTCATGATTGCCCCGCCTGGCTCCAAACGAATTGAACTGGGTGGTCGGCACTCCCAGCTGGGCCAGGTATCTGCCCGCGGGCCCGGTGTGCGGAATGGCGCCGGCCGGCGAGATGTGGTCCGTGGTGACGCTGTCGCCGAGCAGGGCCAGGCAGCGTGCGCCCTGAATATCCTCGACCGGTGCAACCTGGCGGCTCACGCCGTCGAGGAATGGCGGAGGCTGCACGTAGGTCGACTCAGGCTGCCACCGAAAGCGCGCCCCACCTGCCATCTCCAGGGAGGCCCAGAGGGCATCTCCGTCGTAGAGGGTGGCATAGCCGCTGCGGAACTCGGCCTGGGTGACAACGCGCTCCACCACCTCCCTGATCTGGTC
>PKXE01000011.1:0-769 GCA_003132265.1 Candidatus Dormiibacterota bacterium
ATGCGCGTATGCAGCAATTCACTGAGGTGGCGGTTGAGTCTCCAAGCCTACTCCCGATCAGAGAGTTAAGCGGCCGCTACATTCAGCCATTCTAAGACCTGATCACTCTCGCCTGTGACCGTCCCAGTGCCGTGACCGGGCTCTGGCTGTCTGGACCCAGCATTGTGGACGTAGCTGCAACGAGCGATGGTTTTGTCGAGGTGATCGGGAGGCCGATGTATGGACTGGCGGCACCGGCCGAACTAAACTACATCCCTCTTTTCACAGCTGTAGCGCCCCAGATTGGAACGGAACTCCTGCTGCGATCCTGGTATGAACTCTACCGCTCCGCCCTAATTCCGCTCAGCATCCTGTTCTCACTGTGGTATGCGTCGCAACCAGTGGTTGACAACAGCTTCCTTCTGGTCGCGCTAGTTCTAGAGTCGTGGCACGCGACTCTAATGAATCGTCACCGCGAGGACGATGACGTGTTCGACGCCAAGAAGGCAAAGATCATCGAACCACTTGATCAGGAATTTAGGTCCGAAGTGACGCGAGCTCTGACAAACGAGCTACCTTTTATGGATCGGATCACGGAGTTGCTCGACAGAGTCCAGCCGTCCCTGAGCGAGCTAATCACTGATGTCGCTACGCTTGCTCGTCGATTCAGGGCTCCGCCATTCTTACCTGACCTCCTGAATTGGCACGGCTTCCAGACTAGGTGACGCCGATCCATCGGCGCCGCCGCCGCGCACGCCGACGGGAGCGCTCGGTGTGTCGCCCTGCCGGA
>PKXE01000011.1:817-3459 GCA_003132265.1 Candidatus Dormiibacterota bacterium
GTTTGGAGGTGAATGCCAGTCTGGAAGCCCTTGCTCTTGACCGTCGCCAGCGGAGTCAAGTCGGCGGAGTCGGGTCCGCCCAGAAGCTTCCAGCTTCGCGTCTGCGTAGATCCATTCCAGCTCACGTAGACGGTGAGACCATTGCCGGATTCTTTGGCGGTCGCGACCGACGGAGCCGAGGTGGGCGTCCCCACCCAGTGGGACAGGTAGGCGCGATAGCTGGTGACTGTCGTTCCGAAGTAGGCGTCGAACAGGAGCTTGCCGCTGCGCGTGTATTCCGACGTGTAGTTACCAGAACCCCAGCCGATCATCACGTCTCCGTTGGCAAGGATTTGAAAGTTGCCCTGCGCTGGGACCAGCAACCCCTTGTGAGAGTAGGCGCGCACCAGCGTCGCGTGCCCGGTCTTGAAGTCTAGGTGGAGCAGAATCGCCCTTCCGGGTTTCTTCGACGAACTCGCGTCCTCATCATCGAAAATCGACATCGTATTGGTGCCGTGCATCAGTGCATTGTGTTGCAGAGCGAAGGTCGCTCCGCGGCCCATCTTGAAGCTGCTCTGCTCGCCCCCCAACCGCCACAGGACACGCCCGGTCGCACTCGCAACGCCATACACGGTGCTGGTGTTGCGCGAAGAGACGACCACGATCCCAGATTGCAGCGGATCGATTGAATTCACATGGAAGTAGTCATACACCGCCGTGTTCGCATAAGCCTGGTTGGAGAGGCTGAGGGGAACATGGTCCAGACTGTGCCACTCGAAAAGGACGTTGCCGGTAGCCACGTCGAGCTCCTGCACGATCCAATCCAGCACGGCACCGTTGCGGGGGCCACCCTCCGGCGAGAGGTTCCAGCCGACCGTGTTGAAGGCGGTCACCCAGGCGGAGGTGCCGGACGACGAGAGCAGGAACTCGTGCAGATCGGTCGAGTAGCCGTTGCCCGCCTTGATCGTTTTGATGACCTGATAGGAGGAGTTCATCACGATGTCCTCCCCCGTTCCGTCGCCGTCGGTGATCTTGCCCTCCCAGAAGGTAAGGACCGGATGGCCCTGGTACTTCTGCACCTGGAAGTCGGCTGCCACTACGGTCGGTGGCAGCGGTTCGAACCACACCAGCTGACCCTTGCCATTTACGATCATCGGTCCCCCGAGCTTCGTTCCTCCCTGTGGCGACTCGAAGATGTAGCCCCCTCCCAGGGAGGCCGGCATGGTCACCTTCAACTTGGGAACGTCGACGCCTGGTATCGATGCGTAGCTGACGGTCGGCTGGTCGAGGGTGGGAGTCGGAGTCGGGAAAGTGACGGCCGCCTTGGCGAGCGGCCCGGGGGGAACGGCGATTTCAAAGCTGTAGGGCTTACCCGGGACACCACAGATGTGGAGATTGGACGAGACGGTCACTTTCTCTCCGGCCACGAACTTTTGGTTTGGGTAGAAGCTGGCGACGTCTTGGTCAGAGTCGCTCACCCATCGGCCCGGGTGGGACCCGCTCTTAGAGCCGGATACCTTGACCTGACCCTGGCTGACGCCGCTGGGGGCGACGTTGCGAAAGCTGATCTGTGTCGTCGGAGACGCCGTCTTGGTACCCGGGCTGGGGTAGACGCTGACTCCGGAGCAGGAGGCCGCCTCCTGCAGGGATCTGCCGGTGGTACGCGCCGAAGTCGCCGCCGCTAGGCCGGCACAGGAAGCCAGGATTGGCAGCAACCCGACCAGCAACGCCAGTAGCGCCATTCGACCATGAGTACTTGGCCCGTGGGTCCCCTCGCGACCCAGCCCACAATCTCCTCCCATCGGGCGGGGAGCCTACCAGACTTCCCTGAGAATCGGCTTAGCTCGTCCAGGCTCTGGACCGTGCGCCCTCAGGACGCCCTCCCATCGGCTCCCACCGTCGGCTCAGCCGGATGGGGCCGGACCACCTCCACCACGTTCCGCCGCAGCGAGCACGCGGGTCGCCACGTCAGAGCGAATCCACAGCTCGCTGACGGCTGTCGCCTGCACCTCGGTGTAGCTCTTTTGCAGGATTGGCAGAATTGGCCCGTACTTGGTGTACGAGTTGTGAGTCAAGAAGATCACCACTGGGCGGTCCGCCTGGACCCGCCGCAGCACGGTCTGGTTGCCCAAGAGCGCGCTGTTCTCGTAGACGGTCGGCTCGGGAAGAATCGGGCGCAATCCGGCCAGCAGGTAGTCCCACGAGTTAGGTGACCAGACGACTGCGGTCGCTCCCGTTAGCCTCAAAATTTCAGTAAGAGCCAGGGAATCCTGGTGAGGGGACTGCAGACGCTTGCGGTGGGGTGGGTGAGTGGAGTCAGGGTTGGCAGGCGCCGGTCGGAGCCGGTGGGTACGTGCCGAACCACGCCGGAATCAGCGAGGCGGCACCGTTTCTGGTAGCCGGGGGCGTGCCGGTACAAGACATCGAGACCGGACCGCTCACCACGGTTGTGTCAGGTGGTCAGCGGTAGAGACCGCAAGCTCGTGAACGCCGCCGCCAGTTGTGCCGCCCACGGCCACCGGCGTCGAGGCGGAGGGTGGTTCGCCGGCCGCTGCGCACCAGCCGTCCGGCCATGTGGAGCACCTGGTAGCGCAGCCGCTTCGGGGCGGCTTCCAAGAACTCCTCGGGAAGGCACAGCCTGCTGGCCCAGGCCAGCAGGTCCT
>PKXE01000155.1 GCA_003132265.1 Candidatus Dormiibacterota bacterium
CGGCCGCTCCCGAGCTGCCCTCCCTCAGCGCGGGGGATGGGCCAAACGGCGTCTCGACGACACCCGCGTCCATCAGGGCCAGCAGCTGTTGCGATCTCAGCGCCGGAGGACCGGCCACCAGGCGGGTCACCCTAGTGCGGATGTTGGAGAAGAAGTCGAGATGGGATTCGGGGGTGAGACCACCGAACTCGACCACCTCACGCATCGGATCCCTCAGGCTCCGAAGGACTTCGTGCGCCGCCTTGACCGGGCTGGTCCCGGCCGGGCGCAAAGCCTCACTCAGGTCCGAGTCAACCGAATCGTAGACATGGCGCTGGTAATCCGCCGCTGACTGGAACTCCTGGTCTTGGCGGGGGAAGAACAGGTCGGACGGGTCGAAACGGCCATAGGCGCGGGCGAGAACCTCGACCTCTCCGGCGAACTGACCCGCCCCCCAGGCCCGTACCAGCCGCTCGCGAATCTCGGCCGCCCCGGTCGTCCCTCCTGCTAGCCAGGCGGACTGTGAGTAGAACCGCAGCTGCATCTCCGCGAAGATCAGAGGCAGGATCTCTTTGCGGGCGTCCAGGCGGCGAGGCCGCCCGGCACCACTGGCCGGCCCGCGCAGGCTGGCAAGGGCCTTGGGTGTCCAAATGCCCAGCTCGTAGTCGTCGGAGATGTCCACGGCCCCTACGGCCTTGGCGCACTGCGGGAATCCACCCCGGGAGTAGAGGCGGATCCGTGGCTCTCGACCGCTCGGCAGGTTGATCTTGCGGTCTCCGCGATCGGCGAAGCGCCCGCCTCGGCCGATCGTAAGGGCCGTGACCACATCTGTCGCCACCAACCCCATGCCAGCGACGGTGACCGGGGTCCCATCCAGAGCGGCAGCCTCGAAGCGCTGCACCGGGTAGGCGGCTTCGAAGGGGATGCCGCGGTTCTGGTCAGGGTGGTCCTCATTCTCGGTGTGCCCTGACGTTAGGACCACATGGTCAACGCGCACCGTCTCCCCCGTGATCAACCGCACCTGCTCGGAGCCATCGCGTTGGCGGACGACGTCCACGGCCGCGCTTTGGTGATGGACGACCTCGACGTTTCCCGGCGCGTCCCTGACCAGTTTGCGATAGAACCACTGCAGGTACTCGCCCATGACCCGCCTCGGGACGAAGTCGTGCTCGGTTATCTCCGGCCCGCGTCCATCGATGCGGCAGGCGTCCCCTTCCCATCGATAGCCCCGGCGGATCAGCCACTCGTAGAAGCCCATCCCGTGGCCGTGATAGGTGGGGTCGTCACCCCAGGGGTACAGGGAAATCTCGCCGCAGGGGGTGTTCATGATCAGATAGTCGGGCTGGTCGACCGAGTAGACCCCGGCCCCGGGAGCCGCGGGCTCGATCACGTGGACCCGGACCGTCCTGCCGCTCGATTCCCGCTGGCGGGCGGTCCCGATGATCCGCTCCAGCACGCAGAGTCCCCACGAGCCGAGCCCGACGATGGCCACCTCGGTCGTCCTGGTGGAGAGGACGGGAGGCGCGGCGGCAGGCCAAGAGCTGCCCTCCCCCTCCGCCGCCTCCTCCGCGTCCACCGAGCCTTGGGCAATCTGGTCCCCGGCCGTGGCTGGATCAGCCACCTGAGATTGCACGGCTGGGCCGCGGTTGAGTTCCCCGGAGTCCTCCTCGATGCCCTTCGTCACCATCTTCACGACCGCTGGTTCCCAGCGACGTCCGCGTTGGCCTGGGTCGCAGCCAGCGCCTGGTCCAGGTCCTCGAGGATGTCGTCGATGTGCTCCAGCCCGATCGACAGGCGGACTGCCTCGGGCCTGACTCCGACCTGGGCCTGCTCCTGGGGTGAGAGCTGACGGTGGGTGGTGGAGGCGGGATGACTGACCAGCGACTTGGCGTCGCCAAGGTTTACCAGCCGCTTGAACAGCTTGACCGAGTCGAAGAACTGCAAGCCGGCCTGGTAGCCGCCGACCACGCCGAAGGTGAGGACCGAAATCGCGTGACCGCCCAGGTAGCGCCGGGAGAGCTCGTAGTACGGGTGGTCCGGGGAGCCGGAGAAACTGACCCACGCGACCCTGGGATCGGCGGCCAGGTACTCGGCCACCCGGCGGGCGTTCTCCTCATGCCTTTCGATTCGAACTGCCAGGGTCTCCAGTCCCTGCAGCAGGAGGAAGGCGTTGAAGGGCGCCAGGGTCGGCCCGAAGTTCCGGAGCCCGATCGTGCGGCAGCGGACGATGTAGGCGGTCTCCGGGAACTGCTCGGCGTAGACCACGCCGTGGAACGCCGGCTCCGGCTNNTTGAAGATGGGGAAGCGCTCCGGATAGTCCTGCCAGCGGAACCGACCGCCATCCACGATCGCTCCCCCGAGCGTCGTGCCGTGACCGCCGACAAACTTGGTGAGGGAGTGGACCACTACGTCCGCCCCAAACTCGATCGGTTTGAGCCGGAACGGCGTGGGAATGGTGTTGTCGACAATCAAGGGCACGCCCTTAGCGTGGGCGACCCCCGCGACCGCCTCGATGTCCACCACATTCCCGGCGGGGTTGCCGAAGCTCTCGCAGAAGACGGCTCGAGTGTTGGCGTCGATGAGA
>PKXE01000085.1:0-4371 GCA_003132265.1 Candidatus Dormiibacterota bacterium
CGGACCGGCGTCAAAGACATCGCGGTCGCTCGTTTCTGGCCCCTCAACAAGCTCGGCCTGGTGCCCGGTGTCAGGCCAACCTTGAGCTTGCTGTTCGGGGCTGGGATGTTGCTACCGGTGCGACGACGGCGCCGGCGGCGCGCTAGGGATAGATCCAGCGACCGCCTTCGCGTTCCCAGCTGACCAGCTCGGCCTTTTCGAAGAAGAGTCCGACCTCCTGCTCGGCGCGCGCTGGGCTATCCGATCCGTGGATCACGTTCTGACCAATGTCGATGCCGAAGTCCCCGCGGATGGTTCCGGGTGCGGCGGTCGCCGGATTGGTTGGCCCCATCATCGATCGCACCATGGTCACGGCATTGGGGCCCTCCCAGACCATCGCCACGACCGGGGAGGAGGTGATGAACTCAATCACCGCGTCGAAGAAGGGGCGCCCGCGATGCTCCGCGTAGTGCTCCTCGGCGAGTTCGCGTGAAATGGCGGTGAGCTTCAGACCCACCAGGTGCAGGCCCCGGCGCTCAAACCTCCGCACCAACTCCCCGACCAGCCCCCGCTGGACGCCNNGCGCACCAGTCTGGAGGCGACATCATCCCTCCACTCCGTTCGAGATAGAAGCCAATGCCGACTCGGAGTCCGGCCCGGGCCCCACCGCGGCGAGCCTCCAGCCCCTCCCGGCGAACAGCTCTTCGGCCGTGTTCTGAACCTCCGCTGCCGAGACCGACCTCACCGCCGAGATCACCTCCGCTGGTGACATCACCGAGCCGACCAGAGCCGCCTGATGCCCCAGGAATTCAGCCAGGGCACTGGTACTCTCGAGCTGCAGCCGCAGCCGCCCCTCAATTTGGGTTTTCGTCCGTTCCAGCTCCTCTGGGGTGAGCCGCTCTCGCACCAGCCGGCCGACCTCCAACAGGGCGCCGCGGACGGCCGTGTCGACCTGGTCCGGTTGNNAGGAACAGCCGGCTGCCCATCCCCTCGCCCAGAATCGTGTTGAGGACGTCCAGGGCCCAGCGCTGGGGATCGAGATATGACGAGCAGCGGACTCCCATCTGGATGTGGACCTGCTCGCCGCGCCGCTTGCGCACCTTGACCACCGGCTCGAGCCCGAGGAGCGGTGGGGTCCCGCCATCACTGTGGCGCCCACCCGGTGCCGCGGATGCCGGACCATGCTCGTCGAAGCAGCGCTCGACCAGCAGCCGGGCCTGGTCGGGGTGGAATCCTCCGGAGAGCACCACCACGATCCGGTCCGGAACGTAATAGTCGCTCCGGTGGGCGCTCAACTCGGCCGCTCCGATCCGGGCCACCGAGGCCTTGGTGCCAGCGGGATCGCGGGCCAGGGGGTGGTCGCCCCAGAGAAGATCTTCGTAGATCATTTGGACCAGATCGCCGGGCTGGTCTAGGTACATGTGAATCTCTTCGATCACCACATTGCGCTCCCGTTCGACTTCGTCGGCGGCGATCCGGGGGGCGAAGGCCAGGTCGAAAAGAAGTCGCAGCGCCAGCTCCAAATGGGTGCCGGGGACCTTGACCCAGAAGTTGGTCAACTCCTTATCGGTGCTGGCGTTGAGGACTCCCCCGATCCCCTCGATCGACTGGGAGACGTCCCGGCTGGTGGGAAAGCTCTCCGTGCCCTTGAAGACGATGTGCTCAAGGAAGTGGGACACCCCCGCCAGCCGCTTGGTCTCCCAGCGCGAGCCTACCCTCACCAGAATCGAGGCGGCCACCGACTCGCGACCGGCCATCGGCGCCAGCACCAACTGCGCCCCGTTCGGCAGCTGGACCAACTCCCAGCTGGGCTCAGGCCCCGGCCGGGCAGATGACGCGGCTCCGTTCGTTTTCACTATTTAGTTTCTCGGCTGGGCGCGCTGCTGGACCCGGGCCAGGGACAGTGCATAGTTGAGGTCCAGGGTGGCGGCATTGCCGGCGATGTGGATTTGATTGACCACATTGGCCTGGCGCCAGTCGAGGACGAAGGACTGGTACTGGGTCTGGTCGAGCGCTTTGGTCTCAGTGAACGCTACCGCTTCCGCCCCCAGGCGGCCGGTCGAGACTTCCACCCACCCTGCCTGACCCAATTGCTTCTTCTCCTCGACGAATCCACTCGCGGCCCCCGAGGCCGACTTATACAGAACGGCGGAGCTCTCGATCACGACCGGCCCCACGACCGTCTGCGGGCTGACCTCCCTGACGAAAGTGACCAGATAGGCGGACTGGCGGCCCTCGGTCTGGTAGCGGCGGAGCAAGGACGCCTCGCCTCCTGCGGCTTCGCTGTTGCTAATGAAACCATCTGCCTTCGATCCCTTCTCGACCACGAAGCCAGAGTATGGCAATTGCGACAGCGTGAGCACCAGCGCCTTAGGCGAGCTCTTGATCAGCGCCGGGGAGCTTGCGCATCCGACCAGCATCACTGCGAGGCTCCCGCCGAGGAGGGGACCGGCCCAGGTCCAGCCGGAGCTCCGAATCAGAGCCTGGCCTCTCCGGCCGGCCGAATGGTGACCCGGCGCTCAGCATCCGCACCTGTGCTCTCGGTGGAGACGCTAGGGTCGTCGGCCAGAGCCAGATGTACCGCCCGCCGCTCGTAGGGCTGCATCGGCTCCAGGGTGACTGGGCGGCCACTCCGGACCACCCCAGCCGCCATCCGCAGCGCCATCTGGGCCACTGTCTGCTCCCGACGCTGACGGTACCGAGCTACGTCCACGATCAACCGGGGCGAGCCGGGAGTCAGGCCGCTCTCCCCAAGCATCAGGTTGACGACGGTCTGCAGTGCCCGGAGGGATTCCCCCCGCCACCCGATCAAGATGCCGAGGTCCGCCCCCTCTATATCCAACAGAAGAGGTGCGGCTTCGGGCTCGTGGTCCAAGGCAGCGGTGCTCGGGCGCACCCGGCGGACGTGAACCTCGGCCTCGATGTCCATCAGCTGCAACAGGACCTCTAGGTTTCGCTTGCCCTTGACCCCCTCGGGCGGGATGGCCTGGACCCGGACCCGAGCCGTCGCTCCCGAGATGCGCTCTCCGGGAATGGCAGCCCCGCCCTCGCTGACCACCTCGACCATCACCCCGTCTCGCTCCAGCCCGGCCGCCCGGCACGCGGCCAAGGTCGCTTCCTCGACGGTTGCGCCGTCGCCCTCAAATGTTTCCGCGCTCACTCCCATATCAGGTTAGCGGCGCGGCCGCCCTCGCGCCTTGGCCTTCGGGCGCCGAGCCGCTGGGCGCGCCGGGATGCGCCGGGCACTACCCCCCACCTGGTTGCCGCTGCCTGGAGCGGCCAGGCCCACCGGGGACATCGAGCCGGCCGGAGCCAGGCCCATGGGCGAGTTCTTCGGCCGCCACGTCGCGCCGGGGAACCACGGCGGCACCTTGAGTCCGCCCCAGCCCATCATGGAGAAGATCTGCAGGACCATGACCCCGCTCTGGGTGATCCAGTAGAGCCCAATCCCCTGGTTGAAGTTCAGCGCGAACACGGCAATCAAGAACGGCATGAGGTAGGTCGTCTGGGCCATGACCCGGTACATCTGCCGCTCCTGGTCGGTCATATCCGGGCGCTGCTGCTGCATCATCATCTTCGACTGCATGAAGGTCAGCACGCCCGCCAAGATCGGCACGATCACCAAGGTGGGATGAGTCAGCAGCCCCGCCTTCAGGGCCGACTGGTCGAGGTTGGGAATCCACAGAAAGCTGGTCTGGCCGTGGAGGGTCAGGGAGAGCTTGTTGATCGAGCCGAAGAGTGCATAGATGAACGGCAGCTGGATCAGCATCGGGAAGCAACCCGACAGCTGACTGAGGGGATTGATCTCATGGCGCTTGTAGAGCGCCATGGTCTCCGACTGGAGACGCGGCTTGTCCTTCTTGTACTTGGCCTGCAGCTCGCGCAACTCCGGACCCATCCGGCGCTGGTCCGCTTGAATCTTCCATTGGGTGCGAATCTGCCAGCGGAAGAGGGGGAAGAGCAATCCCCTAATCACCAGCGTCAGCACGATCACGGCCAACCCGAAGGCGCCGATGGTCTGGGTGGGGCCGAACCCGCGGAACACGTGGTCGAGGAATTGCAGGGTCACCGCGATCGGCGTCAGCAGGATGTAGAAGAAGATCGCCAGCAGCTGGTTGGTCGGGGGCGGGGCGGCCGGGTTGACGAAGGTCAGGAACTCAATGCCCATGAGCCAGCTCCTCGGGCAAGGGCACGGGGTCGTATCCGCCGGCATGGAAGGGATTGCAGCGTACGATCCGGCGTATCCCCATCCACCATCCGCGCCGGAAGCCGTACAGCTGGATCGCCTCGTACGTGTAGTGGGAACAGCTGGGCTCGTAGCGACACGCGGACATCAAGCCAAAAACAGGGCCGAAGGTCGCCTGGTAAAAGGCGATAAACCAGAGGGACAGC
>PKXE01000085.1:4377-18901 GCA_003132265.1 Candidatus Dormiibacterota bacterium
GCGGTTGCGCACCACAGCTCCCCCGAGGCGCTTGGTGACCACGATCCCGAACCTGGGGTGTCCCACGGAGTTCGCTCGCACCCGGACGCGGAGAACCTCGTCTCCTGCGCCCTTCCGCTCCGCCCGCACGGCCCGAAAGTCGGCGGAGTGACGGAGACGGTACTTTGTCTTCACCGCACGGGCGCGGGTGTCAGGCGCAGGCGCCCCTTCAGGCGGCGGCGCTTGAGGACGCGGACTCCCCCCGGGGTCGACATCCGGGCACGGAACCCGTGCACCTTCCTCCGGTAGCGCTTCTTTGGCTGGAAAGTTCTCTTGATGGTCGAATTCCTTCGCAGACTCGGCTCTGGGGGCCCAACTCGGCACCTTCCCTACCGATCTGCAGCGCGGGATGCCTCTCTGTAGACCGGCGCTGAGGATAGCAGACGGCGCCGGAACGGCCCAGATCGGGCCTCGATCTCGGTCTGGCGGGACCCTGCCTGGCCGCGTTGGCCCTCGCCTGGCCACCCGGCACGATTTGCTCGATGGGCATCTCTCCCTTGTCGCCCGCTCGGTATCCGACAGTCTCGCATCTGCCCCGGAGCAGGTCGTGCGCCCGCTTGGTGCTCTCTCCCTCGTCTCCCGCGAGATACCCGCGCGCCGCTGCATCGTGCGTCGCCGCTGCGACAGTCCCCGGCGGTGGCGGGAAACCCGGCACGGGGCGCCCGGATCGGCGAGCCGGCCGCGAGCAGTCCTGCAGAAATACCTATAAAACTAAGGAGTTTCTTTTGACCACCTCCGGCGGCCTAGCGGGGCCCGCGCGACTTAGTTCGTGTTCTCAGGTGACCGGCGCGCTCTTCCGCTAGTGGACGAACATTTGCGCCCCCACACGGGTTGTGTGTCGCGGTTGGGCTGGTCGCTGTGCGCGCCAACTGAGTGTGCGGAATCGGGCCTCGGAGCGTTGCACCACGGTGTGGGCGGTGCTACCATCCGGGAACGACCGCAGGGGTGGGCCAGACCCGGTCCGAGCTTCTCTCTTCCACAGGGCGAATCTACTCCTCGGGTGGGTTTTCCACTCCTGTGTAGAAGGTGTGAATTGCGCTTCATTCAGTGTGCCCTGATTTCCCGCGGTCGCTCGTGATGAGCCTCTCCGCCGACCAGCTCTGGACCGCGGCTCAGGAGGAGCTGCGCTTCCAGGTCAGCCGCCCGGGCTACGAGGCCTGGCTCAAGAACGCCCGCCTCCTCACCTTTGATGCGGATGAGGCCCGCGCCATCATCGGAGTGCCTACCCCCCTGGCCCGTGACTGGGTCAGCGACCGGTACTCGGCGGTGATCCGGGAGACCCTCTCGGCCATTCTCAACCGGGACGTCGAGGTGGACTTCGCCGTCCAGACCGCGGCCGATGATGGGGTGGCCACCCAGCCGATTGACGCCCAGGGCCCGGCCGTGCTCACCGACGATCGCTCCGACCGGATCGCCGAGACCGTCCCGGGGCTCAATCAGCGCTACACCTTCAGCGCCTTCGTGGACGGCAACAGCTCCCGCTTCGCCTACGCCGCCTGCCGGGCTGTCGCCGACTCGCCGAGCCGAGCCTATAACCCCCTNNCAGGAGAACCGGATGGCCCAGTTCCGGGCTCGCTACCGGACAGTCGATGTGCTGCTGGTCGACGACATCCAGTTTCTGGCCGGCAAGGACCGGACCCAGGAGGAGTTCTTCCATACCTTCAACGCGCTGCAGGAGGTGAACCGCCAGATCGTTATCAGCAGCGACCGCCCTCCGCGCGAGATCCCCACCCTGGAGGAGCGGCTCCGGACCCGCTTCGAGGGGGGCTTGATGGCCGACATCCAACCCCCCGACTTCGAGACCCGGCTGGCGATTCTCCGCAGCAAGCTGGACCCCGCTCAGAACCCACTCAGCGAGGAGGTTCTCTCGTTCATCGCCTTCAAGATCCAGAAGAACATCCGGGAGCTGGAGGGAGCGCTGATCCGGGTCCTGGCCCACGCCTCGATCGCCGGCGGTGAGAGTCCCTCCCTCAGCCAGGTCTCCGAGATCCTGCGGGACATCATCCCGGCGGCCGACACCAAGCCCCTCTCGGTCGACCTGGTCCAGCGGGTGGTGGCCGAGTACTACGGAATCTCGGTCGAAGAGATGAAGAGCAAGCGCCGGGACAAGCACATCGTGTTCCCCCGCCAGATCGCGATGTTCCTCATCCGCGAGGAGATCGCGATGAGCCTTCCCGCCATCGGCCAGGTCTTCGGCGGCCGGGACCACACCACCGTCCTCCACTCCTACGAGAAGATCGTCAACGAGGCCAAGGAGGATCCCCGGGTCGCGGACGACCTGGCCCGGCTTCGGGAGCTCCTCCT
The DNA here is from genome assembly GCA_003132265.1 of Candidatus Dormiibacterota bacterium. Classification (GTDB taxonomy): domain Bacteria; phylum Chloroflexota; class Dormibacteria; order Aeolococcales; family Bog-877; genus Bog-877. The sequence goes on from PKXE01000085.1 coordinate 6,721, forward strand.
GTCTCGCTAGGCCGGATCAGCACATCTTTTCCAGTGTCCCTGTTAGCAGTCAGCCAAGAGCTGTGGGCAACCCCGAGAGGTCCAGAAGACCCCTCTCTGGGGGTGGAATGACACAGAGATTTCCACAGGCTATCCACCGCCGGCGCGAGTTCAGCTTCGATCGGTTTCCACAACGTTCACTCCCCTACTATGGCTACGGTTTTACAAAGCCGTCCCAAGAGCTGCGCTGGGGTGTTGAAAGGTAAGGTGGAGAGCTCTTGAAGCGAAGGAGGCCGATTCAGTGAAATGCACGATCTCGCCCCAGCAGTTGGGAACTGGGCTCAATTCCGTGAGCCGCGCGGTCTCCAGCCGGGTGACCCTGCCGATCTTGAACAACGTTCTGGTCGCGGCTCGAGGGGGGTCCTTACAGCTGACCGCCACCAACCTCGACCTCACCATCCATCACTCTCTGGCCGCGGAGGTCGAGGAGGAGGGCGAGGTGACGGTGCCGGCCCGGATGCTCTCGGAGTTCGTCAGCGCACTCCCCGAACAGCCGCTGCGCTGGCAGCTGGACCAAGCTCACCAGACCGTCAGCCTGCAGAGCGGACGCTTTGACGCCCACATCCGCGGGGTTGACGCGAAGGAGTTCCCACCCCTACCGGACGTTTCCGACGGGGAAACGGTCGAGCTCGATCCCCAGACCCTGCTCACCGCCATTGATCAGACGGTGATCGCGGCCAGCGCCGATGACGGACGGCCCATCTACACCGGGGTGCTGACCGAGATCGCCGGGCCGGAGGTGACCATGGTGGCCACCGATGGTCACCGGCTGGCGATAAGAGTCATCCGGGCCACCGATGGCGAGCGCCAGGGCGATCGGCTGGGAGTGATCATCCCGGCCAAGGCTTTGTCTGAGCTTTCCCGGCTGCTCAAGCCAGTGGCGTCGAGCCCAGCCTCCGTCAGCCTCACCATCGGAGCTTCGCGGGCCCAGGTTAAGTTCCAGCTGCCGGGTTACGAGCTCACCGCCCGGCTCATCGACGGGGTGTACCCCAGCTACGAGAAGGTGATCCCCACCGCCTCTCAGACCGTGGTGAGGGCCTCTACCGAGGAGCTGCGGCGAACCACCAAGGTGGTGTCCCTCTTCGCTCGCGATGCCGCCAATGTATTGAAGATTCGCTGCGAGCCAGGGCAGATTGTCCTCTCCGCCAACACCAACGAGGTGGGGGATAACGTGGCCGGCGTTGATGCCTCCGTGGATGGAGACAGCCTGGGCATTGCCTTCAACGCCCGCTACGTCGCCGACGTGCTCAACCTCATCGATTCGCCGGAGGTGGAGTTGATCCTGAACGGGCCGCTGTCTCCGGGACTGGTCCGGGCCCCGGGGGACGATACCTATCGCTACGTGATCATGCCCGTCAGGGTGGCGATCTGAGGGCAGTGGCGGATCCCAGCCGGTGTACCTCTCCCAGCTGCGCCTGCTCTGCTTTCGCATCTATCAAGAGGCTTCGCTAGAGCTACTCCCGGGGGTTAACCTGGTCTTGGGCCAGAACGGCCAGGGCAAGACCAGCCTCCTGGAGGCGATCTCGACGCTGGCGCTGACCAGGTCGCCCCGGTCGGGCTCTCTCGGAGAGTGCGCCTCCTGGGGAGAACCGCGGATGGGGGTGGCTGCCCATCTGGTCAGCCGGCTCGGTGAGACGGACCTCGAGCTGCGGGCGGAGCGCCAGGAGAGCAGCGAGCGCTGGGTGCGCAAGCTGCGCCAGGGTGGCGACCTCATCCAGCCGCGACGGCTCTTGGGCCGGTTCCGCGTCGTGCTCTTCTGGCCCGAGGACCTGCTCTTGGTCAAGGGCGGTCCGGAGCCCCGAAGGCGGCTGCTCGATGTCGTGCTGAGCCAGCTTTCCCCGAGGTACGCCGAGGCGGCCATCCGATATCGCCGGGCGCTGGAACACCGCACGGCCCTGCTCAGGCGAGTGAGAGACGGGCTGGCCACGCCGGCCGAGCTAGGGCCCTGGACCGAGGCCCTGGTCGAGCACGGAACGATCGTGATCCAGGAGCGGCGGCGCTATCTGGCGACCGTGCAGCCGGTGGCTGCCGAGGCCATCACCAAGATCGGAGAGCCGTCCGAGCTCCAACTGCAATACCGGCCCGGCCTGGGCCGCAGCCAGGAACTGGACGAGGGAGCGGATCCCGCCGACGCGCTCTGGCGCGCGCTGGCGCGGACCCGTGCCGAGGAGATAGCCCGAGCCCAGTGTGTGGTCGGGCCCCATCGCGATGACTTTGAAGTCCTCTTGGGCGGGCGGCCGGCTCGCCAGTTCGCCTCGCAGGGCCAGCAGCGGAGCGTGGTCCTGGCGCTCAAGGTGGCCGAGGTCCGGCAGCATCTCAGCCTGGGAGGAGAGACCCCGCTGCTCCTGCTCGACGACGTGCTCTCGGAACTGGACCAGGAGCGGCGGACCGGTCTGATCCAGCTGCTTTCCGAGGAGCTGGCGGTGGAGCAGACCCTGATCACCTCCACCGAAGACCCCCAGATCGGGGGCGAGGTGGCCGTCTCCCAGGTCCTCCAGGCACGGGGCGGCCGGCTCACCCGAATGGCGCAGCCCGGCTGGGAGCTCGCCGAATGGAAGGCATAGAGGCGATCCTGCCCCGGGTGCTGCGCCGACTGGGGGCCACCCGCCAGGTCCGCCAGGTAAGGGTCGAGGCCGCCTTTGCCAAGGTCTGCGGCGAATACATCCGGCCCCATGTCCGCGTCTACGCGGTGGAGCGCTCGGTCCTGGTGCTGGCCTGCGCCCATCCGGCGATCGCCCACCAGCTGCAGATCGAAGCCGCGACCATCCTCGACTCGATCAACGCCGAAGTTGGGGGCCGGGTCCTCACCCGTCTGCGGTTCGTGCCCGAGGCGGGGACACCGCCCGCCCCCCGCCCCCAGCAAGGAAGCTGAGGACGATCTCGGCCGCCGCGTTCGCGGCCCCCGGGCGTGACCAGGCCAGGGAGCCGCGCTGCAGCTCCGCCAGGAGCGGGTCTCCCGGGCAGCAGAACCGAGCGAGGGTCTGGAGCAGATCCTCGCGGCCGCCAACTTGGCGCGCCGCCCCAGCCGCCACCAGGGCCGCGCCGTTGTTCTCCTCCTGGCCGGGAAGGGCCTCGGTCACCAGGAGGGCCAGCCCGGCCGCTGCCGCCTCGGCCAGCGTGCTGGGGCCCGCCTTGCCGAGATAGACATCAGCGGCCCGAAGCCAGGGGGTCAGCGAGGCTTGGAAGTCCAGCGCCAGCGTCGGCACCGTCGGGGGATGCCGCCTCAGCCATTCCAGCAGGCGGCGGTTGTTGCCGCAGGCCACCACCACCTGCAAGGAGAGCCCGCTGGCTCCGAGCCACCTTGTCAGCCGTTTCAGGCTTCCCACCCCCTCAGCTCCCCCGCCCACCAGAACACACAGAGTTTCGGGATCGAGCCCCAACCTCTCACGCAGTTCGCGGCGCCCTCCGGGAAGTGCGGGCTCGGGGGCCAGGGCCGGATCGATCGGGAGCCCGGTCTCCCTAATCAAATGTGCGGGCAGTCCGTGGTGAAGGCACCAGTCCGTGGCCTCCCGGGTGGCGGTCAGGATGGCATCCGGCCGAGGCGACAGCCAGCCCTGATGTCCGCCCACGAGGTCGGTCATGACCGTGATCAAGGCCGGTGCTACACCGGTGACCGTGGCGGCGTCAGCAGCGGAGCGCGCCGCGGGACCGAGCAGTGGGTGACAGTTGACGATCACCTGAGGCGAGCGAAGGCGGGTCCGGTCGGCCATGGCCGGCCCCAGCTGGCGGAGGAGGAAGCGATCCATGCCGGAGCTGAGCCCCCGGCTGCTGAACCCGCGGAAGAGCACCCCCCAGAGCGCGGGCGAGGTGCGCACCAGGGGGCCGTAGGCTCGGGCCAGGGACCGGGCGGTGCGGCCGATCGGATTTTGGGTGGGGTCGTCCAGGGCCACCGAGACCCGACCCTCACTGCCGGCGGCCAGCGCCGTGGCCAGGGCCTGGGCCACGCTGAGGTGGCCACCGCCGGTGGCGGCAGCCCAGATCTGTACGTCCGCCCGACCGGGTTCGTTCAAGCTGGGGACGCCCCTCATGAGATGTTTGGCCTCTGGCGGCGATGGTAGAGTGATCTCGCGGGCCGCGGCTCCAACAGCCCCGGCAGAGCGTAGGGAATTCATGGTGGAGCAAGCATCGGGGCCTCATGTCCAGCGCCCCTCGGGGCGCAAGCGAAACTGAATCCGCGCGACCGCGGCCTGCAGGTGGAGGAGATCACCACCGCTGACGGGCTGAGGCGGCTACGCCCAGACTGGAACGAGGTCGAGGCCGCTGGCGAGCCGGTCAATCCCTTCCTGTCGTGGGATTGGCAGTGGAGCTGGTGGGAGGCCTTCGGGGTTGGCCTCGAGCTCCACTGCCTGGTGGTGTCGGAGTCCGACCAGGTGGTCGGCATCATCCCTCTCCAGTGCGCGGTCGGTGGGCCCCGTACCCTCGGCTTCGGAGGAGGGGTGGATCTCTCCGACCACCTGGGGTTCCTGTTCCGGCCCGGCCGAGCGCAGGAGGTGGCCACCACCGCGCTGGTGCACCTGCTGCTCGAGGAAGGGGCGGCGGCCGCCCCCGCGCTCGACCTCCACTACCTGCCCGATGCCTCGGTGGCCCTGGAGGCTCTGCGCCGCGCCGCCGAGCCCTTGGAACTGCGCCAGGAACTGACCCAGGAGGAGGTGAGCCCCCAGGTGACCCTGGACAGTGACTTCGAGGGTTACCTGACCGGGCGCCTCAACAAAAAGGATCGGCACGAGCTCCGGCGCAAGCTGCGCCGGCTCGATGCGGAGCGACCGGGTTGGAGCCTCGTCACCCAGGCCGACCTCGGGCTGGAGGAGGCACTCGACGCCTTCTTCCCCATCCTTCGGGCCAGCGGACCCCACAAGGTGGAGTTCCTCACTCCCCAGGTTGAGGCATTCATCCGCAGCGCGTGCCGCCGCCTCGAGGAGCGGGGCTGGCTTCGGCTGCAGTTCATCAAGGCCGACGGGCGGCTGACCGCGGCTACCCTGGGCTTCACCGTGTCGGGAACGTGGCACCTATACAACTCCGGCTACGAGCCTGAGGCGGCGGCCCTGTCACCGGGACTGATCTGTGTCGCGGAGGGCATCAGGGTGGCGATTGAGGAGGGCTCCCAGACCGCTGACTTCCTTCGGGGCAGCGAGGGCTACAAGTACCACCTGGGCGCCGTGGACAAGCCGCTCTGGCGGCTACAACTGACCCCGCCGAACGGGCCGGAGGAGCGCCCTTGAAGCCGCCCCCGGGAAGTAACGGCGCGGGTCCGGGCGACGCCATCGCCTTCCTGTCGCTGCATGCCTCGCCCCTGGCTCGGCTGGGCCAGCGGGAGAACGGGGGCCTCAGTGTGTACGTCCGCTCGGTCTGCGAGGAGCTCGGTGCCCGCGGCGTCCACACGGACGTCTTCGTCCGCCGCACCGATCCCGACGAGCCGGACGAGCAAGCGATGGGCCCCCGCAGCCGGGTGGTAGCCGTCAACGCCGGCCCTGCACGAAGGCTCTCCAAGCACCAGCTGCCCAACACCCGCGAGGAGTACCTCCAGGGAGTCCGCCACTTCATGCAGCAGTCCGGGCGACGCTACCTTGCGGTCCACAGCCACTACTGGCTTACCGTCGACGTGGCGGCGGAACTCGCCGAACAGCTGGGAGTGCCCTGGCTGCACACCGCCCACACCCTGGCCGCCGTCAAGGGTGAGTACGGCTTCAACGGAGACGGCCCCCAGCGGCTCCTGGCTGAGCACCGGGCGGTCTCGGCGGGGGCCCGGCTGGTGGCCAACACTCCGGGCGAGGCGCACGGGCTGGAGCGGCTCTACGGGGCCCGCCAGGGACAGTTAGTGGTCGCCCCGCCGGGGGTGGACCTGGTCAGGTTCCAGCCCCGCGATCCCGATCGGCTGCGGCGCCGCCTGAAACTGGTTGGGCGCAAGGTGGTCCTCTTCGCCGGGCGCCTGGAGCCGCTCAAGGGGCCGGACACCCTCTTGGACGCCTTCGCCGCTATGGTCAAGCGGGATGACGTCCAGGAGCCGGTCCAGCTCCTCTTCGTGGGCGACGTCAGCAGCGACGGTGCCCAGGTCGACCAGCGGGGAGAATTGGAGGCGAGACGGCTCACCCTGGGGCTGGCCGACCGCGTCTGCTTCCTGGGAGCCCAGCCCCAGGACCGGCTGGCCTTGCTTTACTGTCTGGCCGACGTGGTGGTGGTGCCGTCCCACACCGAGTCGTTCGGGCTGGTGGCGCTGGAGGCCCAGGCCTGCGGGACTCCGGTGGTGGCCGCCTCGGTGGGCGGCTTGCGCGACGTGGTCGCCCACGGCCGGACGGGATACCTGGTGGAGGGCCACAACCCAACTGACTACGCCGACGCGATCGCCAAGGTCATCTCAGCGCCCCGCGAGGCCCAGTTGCAGATGCGCCAGGCCGCCTGGAGGCGGGCCCAGAGCTTCACCTGGGAAAGAACCGTCGACCTGCTCCTCCCAGAGTACGGGCTGCCAGCCGGCCTGGTGGCCGTGGCCGGCCGCCAGGGCTGAAGCGGCCCGTTCCGCGCCCTAGTTCAGCCGGCCCAGATCCCGACGGCCAGGAGAACGGAGCTGGCCGCCAGCAGCAATTGCAGCTGGCGCACGGCGCGGACCCGGAGGGCGGGTTCGGCGGAGCTGGAGTTGCGCAGCGGCCCTTCGGCGAGGGGGGCCAGCAACCAGGGCAGGAAGCATTCCGCCCCGTCCAGGCCGGGCACCGTGATCAGGAGGGGTACTGCCAGGGACAGCACGAGCAGCCCGTGGAACAGGGTTCGGGATCCTTTCTCGCTGAGCCCGGCCACCGAGCTGAGCCGCCCGGCGCCAGGGTCCGTTGGCAGATCGCGGATCCGGGCCAAGAGCCAGATCGCGGCCGCCAGGCTGGCGGGCAGGATGGCCGCCACCAGCCCCAGCCAGGGAAGACGACCCAGCTCCACCAAGACAGTCCCCCAGCCGGCGAGGAGTTCAGCCGCGGCGAGCGCGAGGAGCGGCTCCAGGCCACGGACGTGAGTCGGGGCTGAGGGCCGGGCCACGACGAGGGCGGCGGCGCAGCCCAGGGCCCCGAGCGCCAGCAGCCACCAGGCGGTCGTGGCGGCGAGCCAGACACCGAGCACTCCCGCGCCGGCGAGCCAGGCGACGGTTGAGCGGGGGATCTGCCGAAGGGCGGGCCAGCCGGGGACCTGGACCCGCGTCAGGCCTTGGTCGCCGGGACTGCGTCTGAGTCCCTCCAGGCCCAGCCCGAGGGCGAGGGCGACACCCAGGGCGCCCAGGCTCCTGCCGGCCGGCACCACGCTGAAATGGGTGGCGACGCCGGTCCCCACCACGACCGGAGCGACGGCGCTCGCCAGGAGGCCCGCCTGCGGAGGCCAATGGGGACGGTCCCACCGGGAGCTCCGCCCGCGCTCAGCCCTCATCCAGGGAGAGAGGGTAGTCGGCCGAAGCGAGCCGAGCCCGCCCCTGGCTCAACCGCCGACAAAGCNNACCCCGGTGCCGTCGTCATTGGCGAGGTACACCTGGACCCTCCCGCTGACGCTGAGGGTGAAGGCGACCTGGCGGCCGGTCGAGGTCGCGGCGGCAGCCAGGGGGTACTTTCCCCCCTTGCTCGGGATGATCACCGTGGAGATCCCGGTAGTGGTTGAGACGGTAGCCAGGGAGCCAGCTGGATTGCGCACCAGGATCGTGTCCAGGCCGAGGAAGGCCAGGGGCGGGCCGGCTTGGCCCGCCACCAGGCTGAGGGGTGCGCTGGTGTCCAGCGGACGATAGATCCAGAGCGCCGGGTCGCCGCCGGTCCCAACTGCGAAGGCCAGGCTGCTGCCGTTGGGGCTCCAGACCGGGTCATCCTCCGCGGCAACGGCTGAACTCGAGGTCGGTAAGAAAGTGATCGCCTTGAGTGCCGGGCTGAGCAGCGCCACCCGGGTGGGATCGCCGGAAGGGGCCGCCACCGCGGCCACCACTTGGCCGTCCGGCCGCCAGGTGAGCGGGCCCCGCATGCTGGGAGAGGTGGCGAGGGTCAGCGAGATGGCACTGGAGACGGTGTAGACCCGGAGCGCCCCGCCCACCACGAAGGCCAGCTGCTGCCCGTTCGGGCTCCAGGCCGCGCCGTTGCTGCCGGTGCTGCCGAGCACGGTGGTGCTTTTGCCGGTGCTGAGATCGATCACCTGAATGGGCTGGCCCCCGCCCAACTCAACGGCCAGTCTCCCCACGTCCGGCGAAGGCCAGGTGTAAAGGTAGTGCTGGCCGGCCGGCGCGGTGGCCAGCACCCGCAGAGCCGGCGGGTCGCCCGGGAGCTGGGGGGGTGAGGCGGCGAGGACCTCGGTGTAATCGCTAGGGGACGGTCCAGCCGCGAAGACCACGGTCGTGGTGCTGCCCAGATGGCTGACCTTGAAGTGGAGCAGGGCGGAGCGTTGCAGGCGGTCGCCGTCGACATCCAGCGCCGACCTGGCGATGGCGAGGGTGTAGGCCGCGCCCGGCTCCAGCGGCAGGTTCGGCTCCAGCAGGAACCGACCCGGCACCGACCTGCTCTGCGCCAGCTGGTAACCGCCGGTCGGGGCCGGCGAGAGGGAGATCGCCTTCCTGACCGCCTCGGGGTTCATGTCCCGGCTGAAGTTGATGGAGATCGCCTGGTTCGGCCCCACCGTGCCTCCGTTGGAGGGCGAGGTTGAGGAGACTTGGGGGCCGCCCTCGGTGGAGAACTCCCAGGAGTGGGAGAGGGGGTTGACGGCTCCATTGACCGCCTTGATTCCACCCACCAGCGCCACCCGATAGGTGGTGATCACTGCCCAGGGATGGTGAGGGTGAACCAGGCTCAGCACGCGCGGACTTCTCCAGACGAAGCGACAACCGGTCTGGCGCCCGGCCGCGGCGCTGGCGAGAGTGCAGTCGGGGGCGAAGTGATTCTTGCGAGTCCGCAGATACAGGCGACGCTCGACCGACAGCTTGTTCATCGGGGTATCGAAGGTGATCACGAGGGGGTCGCTGGTGTGAACCGCCCCCTGACTGGGCGCCGGGGAGACATTGGTGATCTGAGGAGGGGTCAGCGGTCCGCAACCGACGAGGACGGAGGCCGCCACCAGAGCGAGGATGGGGCCGACGACGAGGACGAGCCGCCGGGGACCACTAGCTCCCGGCAGCATTCTCCGAAGGGTCAGCCGATCTCCGCGAGCTCGATCACCGGGGCTGGCCCGGCAGGCGCTGCGACGACGTCGATTCGGGCGTCCCGCTCCGCGCAGGCGGCGGCCGCCACGCCCGGCCCCTCGGTCAGGTCCGGGTTGACGGAGCTGTAGCTGCCCTTGGCCCGGCCCTCGGTCAACAGCACTACCGAGACCTGATCTTGGCCGGAGGTGACGAGGATGCCCCCGGTCAGAGATTTCTCCTCGACGAACTCGACGAGGGCGTCGAAGTCGACGATACGAGATGGCAGCTGGAGGAAAATGGTGTTGGCGACCACCAGCCCGCCCACCGAGTCGACCAGATCAGCCGGAATCTCGATGGCGTCGATCAGGCCCTCCCCGGCGGCGACCCCCCGGACGATTTCCTGAAGCGCTGCCTTGTGGCGGCGGTAGGAGCCGCCCGCCCGCTGCTGGGCCTGGATGATCGACCCTTCCCGGAACAAGATGTGCCCGACGTTGTGCGCGTCCTTCTCACCCGTGATGCTGACGTATCCGGAGAAGCCGTCCTGATTCAGGGTCCGGAGCAGCATCGGGAAGTTCAAGAAGCTGGCCTTGAGGCCACTGTGCAGCGAGGTNNGGCGCCGGGGGGCGCTGGGAGGCCGCGGGGCGGGCCTTCTCGGTGGCCGCCGGAGCGCCGGTGGTGGGCTGGCGGCTGGCCGGCCAGTTGGGTGGCGCTGTGGAAGGTCTGGGACTGGGGACGGGGGCTGAGGCTGCCACCGACGGCCGGGGCGCGGCGAACGCCCTCTCCCGGGCGGGGGCCGGGGGAGCAGGTGTCTGGAAGGTCGGGATGTCGGCCGGCTCGTCGACTTCGGCCGCAATGTCGCCGGGCGCGACGGAGTCCAGCCAGTCCTCGTCCTCAGAACCGAGGTCGCCCGTCGCCTCTCCGCTCGCGGCCGGGGTAGCTGCGGCGGCCACCGTCACCGTGACCTCGGCAGCCGGCATCACCGGGGGGCCCTCCCGCCCGTTCCGCCACAGAGTCAGNNCGCCAGCTGAGGGCGTCGATCACCGCCGGCTCCCCCTCGGCCTCGCCACCCACCGCGTGGAACAGGTGCCCGAAGAGGAAATGAAGAGCGCACTGACTCCCGTTGCTGGCGAGGGAAAGGGTGCCGGTCGCCCGTTCCTGCTGCATGGTCTGGAGCAAATCAGCGACGGTGGTTGGCCCGAGGCTTCCCTGGTTTTGCATTCTGCCGAGTAGCTCCCTTAGGACAACCCGAAGTGAACTCGGGCCCACCCTCCCCGCGTGTGGTCGGCGCGATACTAGCATAGGCTCGCTTCAGGATTGGGGGGCGATTGCCGTTCTCAGCTAGCCGTCTGCCAGAATGCCTCGGTGATGGCGCCGGCTAGTTTGGGGACCGCGGCGACCTGGGATGCCTGCCTTCGGGAATGGCCGGCGGCCAACCTGCTGCAGTCCTACGCCTGGGGAGAGGTGCAGGGTCAGGCTGGCTGGGTGACCCATCGCCTGGAGGTCCAGACGACCTCCGGGCCGCTACCCGTCTCGGCCCAGGTGACCCCCAGCGGGGTGCCGGGGTTCTCGCGGATCTACGTCCCCAGGGGCCCGATCTGCGCCCCCTCCGACATCGCCACCTTTGAAGACGTGGTGAGGGCCCTGGTCGAACTGGGCCGGGAGCGGCGCGCCCTGGCCCTGGAGCTGGAGGTGCCCTGGCCGGAGGGCACGGTCCCGGTGGGACATCCCTGGCTCCGCTGGGCGCCGGCGCCCGCGCGCCAGCCGCTGGCGACCGTCATGGTCGACCTCCAGCCGGAGCCGGAGGCGATCCTGGCCAGCTTCCATTCCAAGGCTCGGTACAACGTGAAGCTGGCCGAGCGCCGGGGGGTGGTGATCAATGAGGAGGCCACCCTCGCCGAGCTGATCACCTGCATCGAGGCGACCGAGGCGAGGCAACGGATCCATCTCCCCAGTCCCGAGCATCTGGCGGTGGTCCAAGACCAGCTCGGCCGAGGCGCCCGCATTCTCGCCGCCAAGGCGGAGGGGGAGCTGGTGGCCGCGATCCTGACCGCCTCCTTCGCGGGCGAGGCGATCTACCTGTACGGGGGCGCCACCGGGCGGCACCGAGACCGGATGCCGAACCAGCTGCTGCAGTGGCGGGCGATGCTGCGGGCCCGCGAGGAGGGATGTCACCACTACGATTTGTGGGGAATCCCTGAGAACGAGGACCCCGACCATCCCTGGCGGGGGCTGGCGCAGTTCAAGCTCGGCTTCGGCGGCGCGCAGATCCGCTACGCGGGAGCTAGGTTGATGCAGCTTCGCCCCGGGGGGGCCACCGTCCTGTCACTGGCGGATGCAGCCCGCCGCAAGGTCAGGACTCGAGGGAGGAGATGAAGAGAGACGGCGCCGGAGAGGCGCGCGAGACCAGCGAGAGCTACTTCCCCACCTACGAGGAGCTGGCGGCCGAGCTCCTGGACGGGCTGGAGCGGGCCTCGCTGGTGGTCCACGACGTCGGCCATGAGCTGGAGCCGAGCAGCGGCGAGCGGACCTTCCACGCCTCGGTGCGGCTCCCGACCAGCGAGCCGCCGCATCGGTACGCCGCCACTCTCCACTTCCACTGGGACGCCCTGCTCACCTACGTCGGCACCTACGGGCCGGGCAGCGACTGCGAGCTCTACCACGACGACGAGGAGATCTGCACCCACCGCCGCACCCCCCCTCGCCCCTTCGTCGAGCTGGTGGCTGAGTTCGACCTCGGAGATGGCGGCTACGAACTCCGGGACCTGAGCGAGATCCACGGGTGGCTCGGGACGGTGGACGGACTTTTGTTACGGGCGGTGCCGGACCAGGAGGGGCGGACGGTCAGGGTCGGGCTGGCGGAGCGGGATGGCGGCATCTGGGTGGAGCGTTTTCACGCCGAGCAGGCCTGGTACCTGGATCTCAGCGAGCCCCCCGACCTCAACCCGGCCTGCCAGGTCATCGCCAGCACCCTCAAGGCGACACCCGCGCTGGCGGACCGGCTCCCCCTCTAGCGGTCGTTTGAGATCC
>PKXE01000085.1:18929-19126 GCA_003132265.1 Candidatus Dormiibacterota bacterium
CTGAACTCAGGAATTTCGCCACGGCCGCGCCGCTCGCCACTGAACCGCTGCCAGGCCAGAAGTTCTGCCCGGGGTGTGGGTCTGCCGCCGTGACCCTAGCCGTCGTCTGCCCCAGCTGCGGCACCGGCATGGCGTCGCCCCGGACAAGGGGGTAGCGGTCCTGCTCTCCGTCTTCTGGTCGTTCTGGACCTGGCTCT
>PKXE01000093.1 GCA_003132265.1 Candidatus Dormiibacterota bacterium
TTCGGCTGCTGGCCCGCGAGCCTCGGTGTCATCGGCGGGAGGAGCGCCCGGCAGCGACATGCCCCGGCGGTTCAGCTCGAGGGCGGCGGCGAACAACCGGTCCCGCAGACGGGGACCAGATCATGTGGCTCACTAAACGGGGTCCCCTCAGCCAGCTACGAGCGGGCTCAGGGCCGGTTGGGCAACGAGCCAGTCCCGCTGCGTGAGCTGGCTCGCGAGGGTGCTCTTTATACTCTCTCCATGCGATCCGAAAGCGTGAAGAGAACCGTAGTAACAGATAAGGTCTCCCTAAACAAACCCGATCTCTGCTAGTCGCTTGAACTCAGGGTGAGTTCACACAACGATCGCGGGAGTGGCTCAGTGGTAGAGCGTCTCCTTGCCAAGGAGAAGGTCGCGGGTTCGACCCCCGTCTCCCGCTCCACTGAGATCCCAGCGGGCGAATGACTGGACACCGGCACAGTCCGGCTGGGCGGCACAGCGTTCTGGGCATCGCCTACTCGCACTGACTCTGCCCACGGGCCGTCATCGTCCCGACCCGAGAGGGAAGAGGGACCGGGGACGTGCGTCCCGGCCTCGGCCTTCCTCCTCTTTGTCGTCCTCATCCGGCCGGCGCAGCTCCCGGCGGCAGGTGAGGCAGAGCGGTCCTGCCCCCAGGTCAACCCCGTTGCCGCACCTCTGGCACGGTCCCCAACGGGGCGCGAAGCGTGGGGTCCGGCTATGTGGTGACGATCGGGGTGCTGAGCCGCCCTTCACGGAGTCCCACTCGGTATGCTCGATTGGGCGTTCGACCCAGATGGGAGGATGGACTGGTGCAGATTGGGATACTGACTGGCGGAGGAGATGCGCCGGGGCTGAATGCGGCCATCCGCGCCGTAGCCCGCTCCGCTTTCGCCGAGGGAGCCGACGTTCTCGGGGTGCGGAACGGGTGGTCCGGCCTGCTTGACGCTGGCGACGTCAGGCCGCTGCGCCCTGAGGACGTATCGGGGATCCTCACGCGGGGTGGCACGATCCTGGGTACCTCGCGGGCCAACCCCTTGGCAGAAGCCGGTGCGATGGACTCTGTCGCCGCCAACCTCGCGCGCCTCGGGATCGATGCGCTAGTGGCGATGGGGGGAGATGACACGTTGAAGGTGGCCGCGGCACTGGCGGCGCGCGGATTGCCCCTGGTCGGCGTCCCCAAGACCGTGGACAACGACCTCCAGGTCACCGAGTACTGCATTGGCTTCGACACCGCGGTTGGCGTGGTCACCGAGGCAGTGGACCGGCTGCATACCACGGCTGCCTCCCACCACCGAGTGATGGTGGTCGAGGCGATGGGACGCGACGCCGGGTGGGTGACCCTCATGGGGGGCCTCGCCGGAGGGGCCGACATGATCGTCATTCCAGAATTTGCCGTTGACCTGGGCGAGGTTATTGACCATCTCCACACTCGCCACCGGCAAGGCAAGACCTTCAGCATCATCGCCGTCTCAGAGGGGGCGGAGGTGGCCGGCCTGCCCGCCCTGCCCGCCTCGTCCGTCAGTGGGGAGCCTCTCGACGCCTTTGGGCACCCCCTGCTCAGCCGCCGCGGAATCGGGGAGCGTCTCGGCCGCCAGCTGGAGGCGGAGACCGGCTTTGAGACCAGGGTCACGGTCCTGGGCTACACCCAGAGGGGCGGCTCGCCGACCGCATACGACCGGATCTGGGCGACACGGGTAGGCGTTGCCGCCTACCAGCTGGTGAGCGAGGGACACTTCGGCGCGATCCCGGTCAAGCGTGGCGATCAAGTGGAGAGCGCCACGCTGTCCGAGGTGGTTGCCCACCCCCGCCTAGTCCCGGAAGACCTGTACCGCCTGGCACAGATCTTCTACTAATCAGGCCCAGGTGTCCCGACGTGCCGGCACGGCGGTGTGGCGAGCGGATGGATCGCTCTCCTGAGGACGCCCCGGGCTAGTCCGGCGCATGGCGCTCAGCCTCAGCTGGTGGCCGAGATCGGGCTCAGGTCCGACTCCGCGGCGGTTACATCGGGTCGCCACCTTGACGCTACCGGACCAGAGGTGCTCACCGCTCCCGGCAGCCAGGTTGATCTGGGGAGCAGATAAGTGGACAAGAGACGGTGACCCCTCTGAACTCAGCCGCACAGCGCTCGAACTCGAATACTTGCCAAGGAGAAGGTCGCGGGTTCGACCCCCGGCTCCCGCTCAGTTGATCTCCCTGAGAGAAGATATCTGGACAACGGTGCGGCCGAGCTTCCCCGCACACCGCTCCACCCCCGCCAGGGCCCCCGGGCCGACTGGGCCGCGGAGGCTTCGGGTGCTGTCGACGTGCTAGGGCCAGGCGGCCAGGTCGGGGCGCCGCGTTCTTGGTGGCGTGGAGGCAGGTGGCGGCGGGCCGGCGGTAGAGCGCTTTCGTGCTGGCATCCGGGCGCGGTCATATCCCAGGCTGCTCATACTCGGGGCTCCTGGTAGTCCAGGCGTCACCACAACTGTCCCTCGCCGATGGCCAGGTGTCTGCCCTGTCAAGCGGTTGCGATGGCACTACCTTGGCGCTAGCGTCTGCCTTGTGAAGTATCTGGTCGTCATTCACGGCCGCCGAGCTGTCGGCCTACAGAATCACGCGGTCGTCCACGGCCACCTAGCGCTCCGGCAGCATGCTTCTGTCATTTGCCCGAGATCGCTCCGCTGTTAACTCAGCGACCCGCCACGAAGGTATCGCTCGGCACCATTGCACGAGAGTGGACTCGCCTTGGTTGTATTGGGTTCGGAGGACCGCCCACTCACATCGCCCTGCTCCGTCGGCTTTGTGTCGAGGAACGAGGGTGGCTGGGAGCCAAAGAGTTCGAGGACGGCATCGCTGCCGCTAACCTTCTGCCCGGGCCCGCCTCTACTCAGCTGGCGATCTACTGTGCGTGGCGGCTGCGCGGTGGGGTCGGCGCAGTCCTCGGCGGCTTCTGCTTCATCGTCCCAGGGCTTGTCCTCATCCTAGCCCTCTCGGCCATCTTTCTGACTACCCACCCACCGGGCTGGATTCTCGGCGCGGCGGCCGGCGCCGGCGCCGCCGTGCCCGCCGTAGCGCTCAACGCGGCCTTGGGGCTCAGTCCGGCCAGTTGGAATCGTATCGGCACCGGACGCAGGCATCAGGTCCGCTGGGTCGGATACGCCCTGTCGGGATGCGTAGCCGCGGCTACGGTGGGCCCGTACCTGGTGCTGGTGATCCTCGCGTGCGGGCTGATTGAGATCACCGTCCGGCAGCGGGACCGGCCGATATCGTCGGGCTCAGCTCACACGGCCATCGTGGCGCTCGCGGTCCACACGGCCACAGTCGGCGGCCTCGCCGCGCTGACCTGGGTGGCGTTGAAGGTCGGCGCCCTCTCCTACGGCGGCGGGTTCGTCATCGTCCCGCTCATGCAGCACGACGCCGTGACCACCTATCACTGGATGACCGGCGCTCAGTTCCTTAGCGCCGTTGCTCTCGGTCAGATCACCCCGGGGCCGGTCGTTCAGACTGTCGCCGTCGTCGGCTACGCCGCTGCAGGAGTCGGCGGCGGGCTGATCGCAGCTCTGGTCGCCTTTGCGCCTTCGTTCCTATTCGTGCTCTTCGGCGGCCCACACTTCGAGCAGCTCCGCGCGAACAGTGCGGTCCAGTCGTTCCTCACAGGAGCTGGACCGGCCGTCATCGGCGCTATCGCGGGATCGGCGATCCCCCTCGGCCTCTCGTTTCAGCATCTGTGGCAAATACCGGTGCTCGCCGGCGCCTTGCTCTGGCTCTTCGTCATCCGAAGCGGCGTCGTCAGCGGTCTACTCATCGCCGGGGCGATTGGTGTCGCCGTGGCGCTCGCCGGAGTCCCTGCCTAACCAGGCTCAGGCGGGAGACGCACCGCTTGGAGGTGTTGTCGGACGGTCATCTACAGGCCGACCCTGAGGCCAAGCTGGCGGCCCTCTACTCCGTTATCTCGGCCAGGACCGGGCAGGATTAGCTACGAAGCCACCTCCGCGGCTCACGACGACCTCGTGATGGCCCTCGGCGTCGCCATCTGGAGGGCGGAGCGACCCAGCCAAGGGAGGTGGAACCGCCCCGGGAAAGCTCGAGACTCCATTCGGTGAGGGGATGGAGCGATGACCAGCACAAGCAGGTTTCCGCAGGAGTTGCGGGAGCGGGCGGTGACTGGGAGATGACCGGCCCGGATCTCGTTGTGGGCGGCCAGTGCCTGGCGGACAGCGAAGATGTTGCCCTCACGGACGGCATCGACGAATCNNTGTCGAAGCTCCGGTCCCGCAGGGTGGGCATCATCGGTTACGGCTTGGCCGGACGGGTGTTCCACGCCCCGCTCATCGCCGCCACGCCCGGACTCGAGGTGGCCGCGATCGTCACCTCCGATCCGGGTCGGGCGGCCCAGGCCAGGAAGGACCATCCCGACGCCGAGGTGGTCCCTGAGGCTGACGCCATCTTCGCCCGCCCTGACCAGCTGGACCTGGTGGTAGTGGCCACGCCGAACGATTCGCATGTGGCGCTGGCCTTGCGCAGCATCGAGGCGGGCGTGGCTGTGGTGGTCGACAAGCCGTTGGCCGCGGCCGCCGCCGACGGGCGCCGGCTTATCGAACGATCCGAGGCCGCCGGGGTGCTGCTCACGGTGTTCCAGAACCGTCGTTGGGACAACGACTTCCTCACTCTGCG
>PKXE01000058.1 GCA_003132265.1 Candidatus Dormiibacterota bacterium
CCGCCGGCGGTTCGAGGTTGGCGCTCCCCGACCATGACGAGCTGGTGGTGGACCGGTGCAGCCCGCTCTGAAAGGTGACCTCCACGGGCAGGGTGCAGGTCGCGTCCCAGCACGACATCCGCAAGCGCCTGGGTCGGTCGCCGGACGTGGGTGATGCGGTGGTGCAGGTGTTCACCGTACGCAGCCCCTCCAGCGCGGTCGATCCCGACTATCGGGCCATCCCTTGGAGCGACGGTCCCCCGGCTCCGGACAGTGGAGTCGTGCCCTAGGCCAGGGATCCGGACGAACCCCCGTGGCCCTGGGAGCGCGACGCTCAGGGGTGGGACACACCGGCTCGGAGCGCGCCCGGGCGCTGGTCTTGCAACGCCCTCCTAGTAGTCAATGTACCTGGCGTTTTATGGTAACAGCGTTCTCGTGGACGTGCCCTGGGAGCAAGGCTGGCCTGGCTTTTTCACCGACTCTGTCTCGCGAGTCAACAACATGAAGGGAACACAATGAGGGTCTACTGCTGTTTCCGGGGGTCGGGCCTGATCTCAAGGCGAGTCCTCCGCGAGCCTTCGCGGAAGTCTGAGAGCACAGTCTGGTGCAGGGATGAATATTAAGAACTCACCTCCCAGAGGCGGGATGTTCCCTTGGCCCGGCGGAGGAAGGAGATTCGGAGCAACCGAACTACCAAAGGCGGATCAATCGCCGGGAAAGCGAGGCCACTGGCCCGTGGCAGCACTCAAGGCCCCACTTCCGACACCGTCCCTGAAGAGGATCGCTGTGTCGGTCTTGCAGTTGGACGACTGCTGATCTCTACTGTTAAGTATCTATGTTCACCTACGGGGGAGCAGTAGACCCCTTGTCAACTGCATCACACACGGTTACAGTGGTACGCGACTAACTCGTTTGGGGAAGAGCGAGCCCCGGTCAGGGAGGGATGTTGTGAAACTCGTGGGCTTAGGAACACTCGGCAAGTTGGTGAGCGTGGCCGCGTTGGCTACGGCCACAGCGGGGACTGCGACGTTCGCGTATCAAACCGTGGGCGCTCAGACTGCCACGTCCGCCGCGGGGGCCGCTGTCCCGGTCGAGTCCACGAGTGGGGGACTCACCAAGGGCAACACGGTCAACCTGCAAGCGCTCGCAAGTGCGGTGATTCCCAACATCGCGTCACAGGGGCGACCTCTGACGCCGCCGGTTGCGATCAACCGCCAAGCACCCAATCGGAGCGCGACCACTTCCGGCACGGCCCCAGCGACCTCGTCGGTGAGCGTCTCCACCGCCGGGACGGCAACGCCAGGGGCGCTGGGAGCTGCTGCGGCGACGCCGGCGCCGACGTCGTTTCCGGGCTTGACCGGCGCCCAGCAGGCGGCGGCCAACTCAGCCTACGATCTTGAGCCGCCAGACCAGGGCCTCTGCGCCGACAACCAATTTGTCATAGAACCCATAAACAATGCCCTGGCGATCTATCGAACCAACGGCCAGTTGGCTCTTCCCGCGACCCCGCTGTCGGCGGTCTTCGGGGTCGCTTCCGAGTCGACCGGGAACTTCACCTCTGACCCTCGGTGTTACTACGATAGCCAGACTGGGCACTGGTTCCTCACCGAATTGGACATCCTTGGCGCCACCTCCGAGCAGCTGATGGCAGTCAGCGTCACGTCCAATCCTCTGGGGGCCTTCACCGACTTTTCCTTCGCCACCACTGACAGCGCCGACAGAGGCTGCCCCTGCTTCGGTGACTACCCGATGATCGGCGCCGACAGCAACGGCTTCTACATCACCACCAACGAATTCTCGATCAGCACGAGTGCGTTCAACGGCGCCCAGCTCTACGCCGTTTCCAAGGTGGAGCTCGAACTGGCCGCCGAGGGCTTGGGGTCGACGCCGGTGCTCAAGCACCTTTCGAACCTGCCCGACGCCTTTGATCCTGCGGACCTGCACGACCACACCACGTACCACCTGTCGCCGGCGCTCAGCCCGCCCGGGGCTCTCAAGGTGGCAGAGCCCAACAACGGGACTGAACTGTTCACCATGTCCGACCCAGTCGATGTCGGCTCGAGCGCTATCGCTCCGTACGCGCTGGAGAACACCAAATCACTAAGCACCGCCGCTCCGGCCCTCAGTCTGGCTTACACCCTGGTGGGAACTCAGGCCTACCAGTTCCCGGCTACCGGAATGGCCGTGCGCCAGGCCGTCGCCGCTGTGGCGGACACGCCGCTGCGAGCCTACCTCGAACGCAATCTTTTAGGCCCCCAACCAGTCGCCGAGGGGGTGCTCCAAGCCGACTTTGATGCGGTCCAGCAGACCACTTGGGCGAGTGGGAACCTCTACACGGAGCTTTCCTCGGCCTCGACCGCTACGAAGTCGATCGGAACGACCTCGGCGGAGTGGTTCGAGTTCAGTCCCGGCTTCACCTCGTTAGGGGCGCTGTACGCGTCTGTCGTAAACCAAGGCAACATCAGCGCTGCTCCCGGGGGGAGCCTGCTCTACCCGGCCCTGGCGGTGAACGCCGTGGGTATTGGAGAGATGGTGGTTGGCTCGGTGGGCGCTGGGCTCTACCCGAGCATGGTCACTTTCCCGGTCAGCGTTAGTGGGCCCGACCCGTCCGCCGCCACCGTGGTCGCTGCGGGCAGCGCTCCGGAGGACGGGTTCACCTGCTACGCGTACTACGTAGGTCCGACCTATGGCGGCTGCCGCTGGGGTGACTACTCCTTTGCAGTCGTCGCCCCCGATGGTCTGGTGTGGACGGCCGCGGAGTGGATTCCTCCGGCCAGCTACCGGGACTTTTTCACCAACTGGGGCACG
>PKXE01000003.1 GCA_003132265.1 Candidatus Dormiibacterota bacterium
TCACTAGCGCTGACCGGCGACTTTTCAGGAATTGGAGAGGGAGAGTTGCAAGGCTATCGGCTCTGGCAGGCCTACGCCAACGCTCACGGCGGCTTGCTGGGTCGCAAAGTCCAACTCATCATCACCGATGATGCAAGTGACCCTAACACCGCTGTTGCCAACTACGAGAATTTCATTACAAGAGACCACGCAGATCTCGTCTTCGCCCCACCGACGACCTTACTGGGCGCCCCCGCTGGACTGGTAGCGAAACGCTATGACTACGTCTTCCCAATGGCTGCCGGCGGCGCACCCTTGATCCTCGACGAGAAATTGAATAACTTCTTCCTCATGCAGCCAGCTGGACCGCTCGACACTGGTCTCGTCTGGGCCCACTACATCCTCTCGCTGCCCAAATCCGAGCGACCCAAGACGGTGGCATACGTCGCACTCCAAGATCCGTTCCTCGACCCCGCAACAGATTTAGTCAAGAAAGCCTTCGCAAGTGCGGGAATCAAGACTGTCTATTATCAAATCTACGGTACGGAAGACCAACAAATGCAGCCCATTGTCGCGGCAATCGCGGCGACACATGCCGATATGGTAGTGGGGGGCACTAATGAGAATGACTGTTTTGATATCGTCAAGGCCATGGTCGCCGAACACTACAATCCAAAGTATTTGTTCTTCATGAATGGACCTAGCTACCCCGTCCTTTTCCCCAAGAACGTCGGATCTCAACACACTGCTGGTATCTTCACGGCCGTGGGCTGGTGGCCACAGGAGAAGACCACGGGCCAGTCACAGTTTGAAGCCGCATACGTCAAGAAGTATGGCGGCAGCCGGGCGAACATCTCCCCTGACGCGGTTGAGGCCTACACTGTAGGACAGGTGATTGCCGAGGCTGTCCAAAAGACACACTCGCTCAGCAACCCCAAGCTCATCTCGGCACTTCACGCTGGCACCTGGCCGAGTCTTCAAGGCCCACTCACATTTGGGAAGGATGGCCTAGCGACGCAAGGCCTCACACTGATGGAGTGGATCAAGGGTACGTTACACTCCGTCTACCCGAAGCAGGATGCTAGCCACGCTCCCGAAATACCTAAGCCAGCGTGGGTGAGCTGAACTTGCGCGTTAACATCGGGCCTGGGCCGGGCGGAGTTTCCTTCTAATGCATCTCGCACTCTATGGGGTGATCCTGGGGTTACTCATCGGTGGCGTGTATGCACTAATGGCGAGCGGGCTTGCTCTAGTGTGGGGTGTTATGCGGATGATTAACCTAGCTCAGGCAGCGTTTGTAATCCTGGGCGCGTACCTAGACTACACCGCCTACACCATGTTGCATGTCGACCCGTTTGTTGCGATCGTGCCGATTGCCGTGTTGATGTTTGCTCTTGGTGTCGGAATTTACTATCTGTTCTTCCGGCCGCTGAAAGCGGAACGGCAAACCCTCTCCACCCTGGTGAGCTACGCGCTCCTCTTGGCCGGTGTGGGCGTGCTTGGAGCGGTGTACTCCACAAATGTAAGGTTCATCTCGCCAGCTTACGGGCTGCAGTCTTGGACGGTGATTGGATTCCAGCTGCCGGTGGTCGAAGTCTATGGCTTCGTGATCTCGGCAGCGCTCGTAGGCGGCCTGTTCTGGTTCCTTAGTTCTAGCCGGCTTGGTCGCGCGATTCGGGCTGCCACACAGAACCCAACGGCGGCGACGCTCCTGGGAGTCAAGACGGAGTGGGTCGGAGCAGTCGGCTTCGGTATAGGCACCGCAACGGGCGCGGCGGCGGGGGGCCTGTACGGGATGATCTACTCCTTCAACCCGAACAGCTCGCTGGACTTGGTAGGCATCCTCCTCAGCATTGTTGTGGTAGGGGGCTTCGGTAGTTTGGGTGGTGCGATTGCCGCCGCGGTAGGCCTCGGGGTAACATCGTCTCTAGTATTTGTATATGCGCCGGTGTGGTCAGGCTTAGGCTTTTATGGCATTTTAGTTGCAGTGCTTCTGTTTCGACCGCAGGGGCTGTGGGGAGTGCCCCAGTGGAGGGTCGAGTGAGGCAGGTTACCGGGTGGGGTGCTGGTCGGGCCGTGGTAGTCTTTGGAACTTTGCTAGCACTGCCATTTATCTTCTCGCAGGATTGGGTTGTTGATATTGCCTTTTTTGGACTCATGTACGCCGTCTTGGCGGTGGCTTGGAACCTCATTGGTGGGTACGCGGGGTACATATGGCTCGGCTTTATTACCTTCTTCGGGCTCGGCGCCTACGCGCTGACCATATCGTTTCAGCACGTCGTACTCACTTCGGTGTGGTCCCCGTTTCTGGTGATCATTCCGATCGGGCTCGGGCTCGCCGCATTGAGCATACCTGTGGCGTTGCTCTTACTGCGCGTCAGGGGTGCGACTTTTGCGGTGGTCTCCCTAGCGGTGCTCTTTCTCGCTGAAATTTGTGCCAGCAACTGGACGACGATCACTAATGGAGCCGAGGGAATGGGTATGCCAACACCTCCGATTGCGGCATCACTTTTCTCCCGGCCGTTCTACTTGGCGATGCTTTGCTTGCTGGCGGTCGTATTGCTCTTCTCGTGGTACGTCCTTCGGAGTCGCCTTGGACTGATGTTGTTCGCGATTCGGGCAGACGAGGAGCGGGCCCGAGGTCTTGGTGTGCCGACTACCACAATAAAGGTTGTAGCCTTTGCGGCCAGCTGTGGTTTTGCCGCGATGGCTGGTGGTATTTGGGCATATTATGTCGGCTTTATTTTTCCCATATTCGCGTTCAGCGCCAACACTATGTTTGCCACCGTTATGATGGTGTATTTAGGCGGCCGCGGGACGCTATGGGGGCCACTCGTGGGAGCCCTTCTGGTGGCTCCAGCGCAGGAGTACTTGGCCTACACGCTGGGTAACAGTCAGCTCTATTTGATCGCCTATGCGGCCGTGTTTCTCTTAGTAATCCGCTTTCTGCCGCGCGGGATCGTGCCCACGGTCCACGACTCGTGGGTCCGGCGGCGCGCTCGGGGGGCTGTGGGCGGATCAGAGCGGTTGGTTTCCACGTGAGCTCAGAGCATACGGGTCCTTTGATGGAGGCTCGGAACGTTACTAAGCGCTTTGGCGGCGTCGCAGCTCTTGACCACTGCTCTGTTGAGGTCGCGCCGGGCAGGGTGACCGGATTGATTGGCCCTAACGGCTCTGGCAAGACCACATTTTTCAACGTCCTTACTGGGTACTTGGCCGCAGACGGAGGAGACGTTTTCGTCGACGGGGCCAAAGTGGCACGGCCCACTCCGCAGCGGCTCTACAGACTGGGCGTTGTTCGCACATTCCAGTACGCTCGCCTCTTTCCGGACCTGACGTTGGTCGAGATCCTAGCGTTAGCAGTAGCGAAGCCATTTCTGTCGGTGTTCGGCCTGCGGGTAGAAGGCGGGGACCGGGAGAGAGCCATGGAGGTCCTGGGGCGGTTGGGTTTGCGGGCTCTGGCGGCCCGAAGGGCTGGGCAGCTGTCGTATGGCCAGCAACGTCTGCTTGAGTTTGGAACCACGCTCATGGCTCAGCCGCGGCTCGTGCTCCTGGATGAGCCAACTGCAGGCGTCAACCCCGTGATGATCGATATTTTGGAGGGACACATTCGACGCCTGCGGACTGAGGGAGTGGCGTTTCTGTTGGTCGAGCATCAACTCGACCTGGTAATGCGGCTGTGCGACACCGTGGTGGTTCTGGGGAGAGGCGTACCAATAGCCAGGGGCACTCCTGACGAGGTCAGCCAGGATCCGATGGTGTTAGATGCCTATTTGGGTGGGTAGAGATGGCGACGGGTCTTCTTTTGCATAGCGTGGTGGCGGGATACGGGTGGGGAGATGTGCTCAAGGGGGTGGACTTGCGGGTCTCGGAGGGGCACATCACGTGTATTATCGGACCTAACGGAGCGGGTAAATCTACTCTCCTAAGGGCCATTAGTGGTCTCCTGCGGCCGACCAGTGGTAGCATCGAGTTCGAAGGCCGAGCGATGGTCGGGTTGGCTCCCGCTGAGATTCTCGAGTCAGGAATCGTTCATGTCCCTCAGGACCGTAGTGTGTTTCCCCACATGACCGTGTGGGATAACCTGCTCATGGGTGGGTACATGTTGCGTAACCGTCACGCTGTCCAACGGCGTGCGGAGGAGGTGGCGCGACGGTTCCCCATGCTTCACGATCTACGCCGCGCACGTGCGGGCACCCTCTCTGGTGGACAGCAGAGGATGATTGAAATTGCTCGTAGTCTGATGCTTGATCCTAAGGTCGTCCTCATGGACGAGATTTCGATGGGCCTAGATCCGCGCACCCGTGCGCTGGCGTTCGATTCGGTGAAGAAGATCAAGAAGTCCGGTACTACTGTCGTCCTGGTAGAACAAAACGCCCGGGCCGGCTTGGCGATAGCCGACATCGGCGTCGTCATGGAGGGCGGCAGGGTGCG
>PKXE01000090.1 GCA_003132265.1 Candidatus Dormiibacterota bacterium
GGTGCGGCGCAGTACCTCCAGCAATCGTCTCGCCACTCGGCGAGCGTCGGCCTCATCGGCGTCCCCCAGGAAGGCGATGAACTCGTCACCGCCGGTGCGGGCCACCAAGTCACCCCGGCGCATCACCCGGCTTGCGGCTCCGGCCACGCCTACTAAAACGGCATCGCCCATCGCGTGGCCGAAAGAGTCGTTGGCGGCCTTGAGTCCGTCCACGTCGATAGCCAGGATGGCGAAGCGCCGCCTTCCCCGCAGCCGGACAATCTCCAGGTTGAAGCCGCGGCGGTTGGCCAAGCCGGTGAGGGGATCGGTCGCGGCCTCCGTCCGGGCCCTTTGGTAGGCGAGGGCATTGCTCAGGGCAAGCTGGACGATGTCTCCCAGGGCCACGGCCCGCTTGAACAGCTGATCGGAAATCGGCAGGCCCCGGCCGGAGATGGTCAAGACCCCACGGAGCACGCCATGTGGTGCTATCGGGATCCAGGCGGCGTGGGTGACCCCGAGGGCCGCGAGGATGGGCCGCAGGCCCGGGCCCGAAGTGGCGAGATCGATTGCGGCGCGCAGGGGTTGGCCAGTGCGGACGACCTCGGTCAGATAGGGGTCCTCGTGCAGCGGGAAGGGTTGGAGATCCACGGAGTCACGGTCATCGAATTGGAAATCGAGGTACACGGTGTCACCCTCGATTCGAATGTACTGGGCCCGCCGAGCCAGCACCCCCGCCGGAGAGACCATCTCCGCCGCCAGTCGGTAGGCTTCCGTGAGCACCACGTCGGGATCTTGGAGCGAGGTCAGGCGGCTGGCCGCGTCGCTCAAGGCGTCAGCCTGGCGCAGCAACTCGCTCCCTTCGTTGACCGCATGGCCCAGTTGTTCCCGGAGGTTATGGGTCGCGGTGGCGATCACCACGGCCACGCCACTCCACACGACGAGGCCCCAGGCAATCATCGCCACCGGATAGTGCTGACTGACGGAGAGGACGACCAGCGCCAGGGCGGTCGCTCCGACGACGACGCCCGACTCCCGGCGGCCCTGATATAGGGAGGTCCAGACAACCGGCAGCAGGAGAATCGACAAAAGCCCTAGCTCGCTGCTGCCGACCGTGGCGATGAGAATTGCCACTGAGAGCACGGAGAGCAGCAGCGGAACCACTCTGATCCCACCGGGAATCCTGGACCAGGGGAGCGCCACGCTTCCGGCCACGAGACAGAGCAGGATTGCGCTGAGCAGAACCGGGTAGCCCGCCCTAGGCTCGGGAGCCAGGGCAGCGCTGGCCTCGGCGAGGAGCGCGACCGCTACGAAGGGGGCCGCTCGCTGGAGCACCGGGGTCCCACCTGCCGAACTCGGCTTCCCCAGCCGCGCCAGGTCGGTCAGGGAATGTCGCTCTGGCGATGCCGGTGTTTCTGGGTCCTTGATCACATTGTTCCTCTGGACGTCATTGTCCGTGGCGACGACGACCTAGTCGGCACGGGGGTGCTACAGCCATGTCTCAGTTGCTCGCACTCTGCGGCCGGGTAGACCCGGGGCTCAACGGAGCGGGTGTCTGACGCGCTACCCGTGTGGCGGTAGTCGGCACGTTTATCCGGCTTCCATGCCCATGCTCGTCATGGGCACGGTCTTAGCGCTGGCCGGTCCAAAGAGGGTGGGCAAGTCCTGGCTTGCCGAGTCCCTAGCGACTTTGTTGGATATTCACCACCTTGATCCCGATCCTGGCGGCGGTCTTGGAGCTGGGATTCACTCTCGGGACGCTGTGTCCGGGCATCGAAATCTTGCTCGCGGTTCCGTCCGGCTGGCCCGGCGCTTGAGGGGCCGAGCGAAGTTGCCGCATAGAAGGCCGAGCACGTCGNNGGGCGGGTTCAAGCTGACCCACCACCGTCTCTTCGGTAGTGGGTCAGCTTGCATGTCACGAGTCAGATGCGCTGGGGCTCGCTGTGCTAGGGGAGCGCACCTAGACGTCTCAACGTGGGACCCGTTTCCCGGCTCTGGCGGCCCGCGACTATCCCGGCCCACGCGGCCCGGCCCGGGGACAGGTTGACGCCTCGGCCTGAAGTCTGGTCGCAGGGGGCCGCTCTGAAGCGAGGCCTGCCAACGTCAGAGCGACCACTCCATCGGCTGTTCCTGGGTTAGGCGAGTCCCGCACCCGCTCTCCCGCGAGGAGTACGCGTTGGTCGACGGCCCTCCCGGCCGCACCTGAGTCCAGAACATCGCAGCCGAGTTCGGGGCGTAGACTCCACCACGTCTGAAGGCGACAGACCCGAGTCGGCCCGGGTCCTCACGGGGTGCGGTGAGCTTGCCGTCATGAGCGTTTCCGCTGTGGGCCGCCCGCAACTGTCGATGCGGTTCTCAGCCCCCCGGATGGCCGCCCTGTCCGTCTACTGGCTGGCGATCAACTACCTCTGGCAGGGAATGGGGGCGCTGATCCTGCCTCGGCTCATCCTCGGCATGGTTCCCGAGGCTCACCGAGGGGTCGCCCTCGCGGTGCTCTCGGCGTTGGGGGCGGTGGTGGCGATCCTGGTCCAGCCCGCCGCAGGCGCCCTCTCGGACCGCTGCCGGGTCCGCTGGGGCCGGCGCAAGCCGTTCATGGTGGCCGGAACCCTAGGTGACTTGGTCTGCCTGCTTGGGCTCTCCTTAGCAGGGAGCTACGGGGCCCTGATCATCCCCTACTGCGCGCTCCAGATCTGCTCGAACACCGCCGAGGGAGCCTACCAGGGCTTGCTTCCCGACCAGGTTCCCAGCGCCGACCGCGGTCGAGCGTCCGGGTATTACGGGCTGGCGGTGTTCGTGGGAACGGCGATCGGGTTCCTTCTGACCGGGATGCTGATCGCCGTCGGCCACATCCAGCTGGCCCTGCTGAGTGTCGGAGTGGTGTTGGTCCTGGCCCTCCTGGTGACCCAGCTCTTCGTGCCGGACTCCCCGGCCCAGGAGCCGCTCCCCAGTCGCCGGCTAGCGCTCTTGGGCGTTTTCAGCTTCAGACCCCGGGAGAATCCCGACTTCACACGGCTCCTGGCATCCCGGCTGCTGGCCCTGATGGGGATCACTGGGCTGACCGACTTCGCGTTGCTCTATATCAAGGCCACCTACTACCCGGGAACCGGGAGCGCGATCGCTAACCGGGCCTCGGGAGCCACCTCCACCCTGCTGGCGGTGGTGGTGCTCTTGGCGATCGTGGTGACCCTGCCTGCTGCCCGGCTCTCTCAGCGGGTCGGGCGCAAAGCCATCATCAGGGCTGCCTCGTGGCTGGGCGCCGCCGGGACCGTGCTGCTGATCTTCGCCAACTCGCTCACGTTCGTCTACGCAGTGGGTGTCCTGATCGGTAGCGCCTTCGGGATGCTGCTGTCGGTGGACTGGGCGTTTGTGGTCGACCTGGTCCCGGCGGAGTCGGCCGGGCGCTTCATGGGGATCTCTAATCTGGCCACCGCCGGCTCGGGGATCCTGGCCACCGTTATCGCCGGGCCTCTCCTTGATTTCGGCAACGGCATCCACCATAACGCCGGCTTTCCCATGATCTTCAGCTTCTTCGCGCTGGCCCTCTTCCTGGGTGGTTGGCTGGTGTGGACGGTGCGGACGCCACAGGAGGCCGGCATCCCCACGGCTAAGGACGGGCCTCCGGGCTACCAGGGCTGAGGAGGCTGGCGGCTCTGTCGCTGNNCCAGCCGCTCGCGATTGCTGGTGTGGGAGAGCGGAAGGCAG
The DNA here is from genome assembly GCA_003132265.1 of Candidatus Dormiibacterota bacterium. Classification (GTDB taxonomy): domain Bacteria; phylum Chloroflexota; class Dormibacteria; order Aeolococcales; family Bog-877; genus Bog-877. The sequence continues at coordinate 3,679 of PKXE01000090.1, forward strand.
CGCCGCCGGGAGTCGGGGCCGGCCAGCCCGGACTCCTCGCCCCGCACATCGCTCCTGGCCAACGCCCGCCGTTCAGCAAGAACAGCCAGGCTCCGACACTTGGAGCGCGCGTACCGCCCAGATAGTGTCGGCCTCGCTCGGTCCCCTTGGAAAACTGGTGGCGCTCACCGCCTGGGAGCAGTCCGGCAGTTGTGCCAGCAGCCTCCGCTGAGTCTGGCGGAACCGCTCGCCTCGAGTCAGGCGGTCAGCCGAATCACCAAGCGGTGGTGGAGATCATTGTCGGCGATCCGGATCGTCAGGAGGTGGTCGCCGGAGTCCAGGTGGGCTGAGACGTCTTGGGCCGGATCGGAGGACTTCAAGTGGAAGCTTTGGTAGAAGGAGGGCACCTCGACCAGCAGGGGTCGGCCGGAAGCATCCCCGCTGAACTGCAGCACCAGTCGGCCGTCCTGGTAGTCGTAGCTCAAGGTGTCGACGGTGCCGGGGGTGGCCCGCGGATAGGCCCGGGCCACGATCCTCAACCGCGACGCCATCCGCTTGAAGGCCCAGCTGCCCCCCTCCTCCCAGTCCCAGTACGCCCAGCCGAGTCGGTACTTGTCGAGCTCATTCATCTCCCGGGCCACCCAGGCCTGGTTGGCTTGGCCGTTGCCAGCCCCGATCTCTCCCACCCAGGGGGCGCCGCCCGCCTCCTGGGCCTGGTCCTCAAGCAGGGTGAGGGGGATCGCGTACTGAGGGGTCGGCTTCTGCGAGGGGGGCTCCAGCAAGGTGGCGAAGACGTGGCTGGAGTAGACCTGGTTGGGATAGGGGAGCCGGCCGACATAGGTGGGCAACCCAAAGTCGAGGGTCTGCTCGGTGATCCACATCTGGTGGGGTGCGATGGCGGCCAAATGGGTGATCGCGTGGGCCTCGAAGGGCAGCAGTAACTTCTTCTCGAATAACCCCGGGGGGGCGGGGAATGGATGGGGCTCGTTCCAGAGGTCGAAGCCGGCCACCGCCGAGTCGCTTCGAAATTCGCGGGCGACGTAGCTCCAGACCTCGGTCACGTCTTGCTGCCAACCGCCTAAGTCGGCCCAGTAGATTCCGTAGCTGGCCAGTACCCCGGGAGCTAGGTGCCGGTTCCAGGGCGACCCCAGAGGGAAGCTCCGGGGCAGAGGCCCTGCCGTGGCCCAGCTCGGGGCTCCGTCGCCGCCGTAGTAGATGCTCCAGTCGATGTTGTGGAGGTCGAGGATGGTGTAGATCCCGTGGGCGGCAGCGTCGTTGACCACCGACTGCACCAGATTCAGGTAGGACCGGGACATGTGGCCTGGGCTGGGCTCCAGCCGGGACCAGTTGATCGGCAACCGGATCACGTCGAACCCGTCCGCCTCCATCTCGGCGAAGTCCCGGCTGGTGGGCACGGGGCCGGGCCGCATGTCCTTGGCCTCCTCCAGTCCGGTCACGTTCATGCCCCGGAGCAGCACCTGGCGGCCCTGGCTGTCCAGGATGACCGTGCCGTTGCTGTGCAACCAGGGCAGTCCATGGCCGGCGACCGTGCTGGGGTACGCGGCCGGGCTCGTGCCCGAGCTGGGATAGGCGGGGTAGGAGTTGGGGATGAGGGCGAACCCCAGCAGCGCCAGACACAGGACCAGGAAGATGATCAGGCAACCGGAGCAGCAGCTGCAGCAGCCTCGAATCCGCCTCGGCCACGAGCGCGGCCAGCGCCACAACCGATAGCGATACCCGCTCTGAGACCGAGTCGGTGGCCCGCCCACCAACAGAGTCTAAGTCGCGCCTTTGACAACTGCCACGCACCCAGGCACGCCCGGCGGAGGTGGAGGCCAGGCTCCCGCGATCCGCCCAGCTCCACGGCGGCCGGGTTCTTCCCCTCGTGGGGGTCTCGGTCCTCGTCGCTGGCCTCTCCTCCGATGGCGGAGGTGAGGCGGTTCAGATCAGCAGGCGCCCTTGACCGCTCGGGCACGTTCTTCGTCTAGCTCGGCTCCGAAATTGGGTGAATTCAAACTGGCCCACCACCCGTTTGAGGGTAATGGCTCAGTCTCACGGTAATATCGCTTGACTTCGCGGACCCAGCCCGCAAGAGGCCCAAGCCAGGCGCGGCGCCTTCAGCGGATTCTGGCCACCTCG
>PKXE01000218.1 GCA_003132265.1 Candidatus Dormiibacterota bacterium
CCTGGTGGCGGCCGGCCAGGAGTCCGGCCGCCACCAGGAAGGGCACCAAGGTGAGCCCGGCCAGAACCCAGGTATCGCGCTGAGCCTGGGGGTGGTCGCTCAGGACTTCGGCGCGCGCGGCAGGACTGAAGGCGGCTCCCAGGTTGCGATCAGGCATCCCCGCCCTGAGGTCAGCGCTGGCGGCCGCGGCGACCGCGAGGCAGTTGGCCGCGATTCCGAGAGGGATCACGGCGACCGGGAAGCGGCCGGCCAGCCCCAGGGAAACGGCGATCCCCAGCAGCACCACGGTCATCACCAGAAATTCGACCAAGCTGAACTTGGGGCCGGCCAGGCGGTTGTGGTCCCGGATGATCCGCAGCATCCGGCCAAGCCTAGTGACTACGTCCCGACCCGGAACCGTTCCGTGACTTGACACCAACTCGGGCAGCCAGCATAATTGGCTTCACTTTGCCAAACGTGCAGTGCGTCCTGCTAATCGCCGAGGACCTACAGGTCCTAGTACTCCTAATTTCCGGAGGGCCGATCAGCTAGCGTCTGCGCGACCTGGCGAGATCACCGGCCCCCCGGAAACCCCGGGGGGCCGGTTTTTTTTACCCCGAGCGCAGATCCCGCCGCCCTTCGTCACCCCACCCTACCCGACAAACCGCCCATACCCAACTAGGAGAAGCCCCGTGACCACCCAACCGCAAGGACCAGACCAGTCCGACGCTCCGGACCAGTTTCCGGACGACATCAAGCTGGACGAGGCCGGTCGCAACTGGGTCAACCGCCAGAGCGCGGCCGATCCCCAACGACCGCTGCGAAGCCTGGCCGCCGACGCCGCGGTGACGGCCGCCATCGGCCAGGCCTACGGCGCGGACTGAACGGGAGTTATCTCGTGACTACCACCGCCACCATCGTGACCACCACCACCGCCATCGATCGGGCGACCCGGCAGGCCCCGGCAGCCAGCCTCACCCCGGGCACGACCGGCGCGGAGCTGCTGCTGGCCGCTCTGGTCAAGGAGGGGGTGGACACGCTCTTCGGCATCCCTGGCGGAGCCAACCTGCCCATCTACCAACACCTGCCCAACTTCCCGCTCCGGCATGTCCTGGTGCGCCATGAGCAGGGTGCCGCCCACATGGCCGATGGCTACGCTCGGGCCAGCGGCAAGGTGGGGGTGTGCGTCGCGACCTCCGGGCCGGGGGCCCTCAACCTGATCACTGGGCTGGCCACCGCCCACTTCGACTCGGTTCCGGTGGTGGCGATCACCGGTCAGGTGGCGGCCGCGACCATCGGCACCGACGCCTTTCAGGAGTCGGACGTGATCGGCTCCAGCCTCTCGGTGACCAAGCACAGCTACCAGGTCCTCGACGCTGCTGACATCCCGGGGGTGGTCGCAGAGGCTTTCCACATCGCCCGCACCGGACGGCCGGGGGCGGTCCTCATCGACGTCCCCAAGGACGTTCAGCAGCAGCGGGTGATCGAGGTGGCGGATCCGATCGAGCGGCAGCGGCCCCACCGGGCGCCGGACCGGCCGGACCAGAGCCGGCTGGCAGAGGCGGCGGCTTATCTGGCGGCTGCCGAGCGGCCGATGATCCTGGCCGGTAGGGGGGTCGCCATCGCCGGTGCCCAGGCCGCTCTCCAGAAGGTGGCCGAGGCCTGCGACGCTCCGGTGGGGACGACCCTCTTGGGAACTGGGGTCTTCCCCAGCAACCATCCTCTGGCGACGGGCCTGGTCGGCTTCATGGGTACCGGCTACTGCAACCGGGGGGTGACCAACTGCGATGTCCTCCTGATGGTGGGCATGCGCGCCGACGACCGGGTCACCTGCCGCGTGGATGGGTTCGCGCCCCGGGCGACCCACATCATTCACATCAATATTGACCCGGCGGAGCTGGGCAAGACCATCAAGGCCGACTGCCAGATCGTCGGTGACGCCCGGGCGGTCCTGGAAGGATTGGCCGAGCAGCTCTCCCTGCAGCCCCGGCCCGGGTGGCGCGCCCAGATGGACGCCTGGCGGGTCCAGCACCCGTTGCGGTATCCCCAGAACGGGCTGCTCCAGCCCCAGGAGGTCCTGGCGGCCTGTTACGCCCGGCTCGGCCCCGACGACATCAGCGTCGCCGACGTGGGGCAGAACCAGATTTGGGCGGCGATGGCCTGGACCGGCGACCGGCCCGGTCAGTTCCTCAACTCCGGCGGCCAGGGGACCATGGGCTTCGCCCTCCCGGCCGCCATCGGCGCCCAGGCCGCCCACCCCGACCGGAGAGTGGTCGCCGTCAGCGGCGAGGGTGGATTCGTGATGACCCTGCAGGAGCTGGCGACCGCGGTCGAGTCCGAGTTGCCGGTCAAGGCGGTGATCCTCAACAACCGCCAGCTGGGCATGGTGCGCCAGTTCCAGGACCACTTCTACGGGGGGGTGCGCTCCCAGGTCGACCACGTCCTCACCCCCGACTTCGCGATGCTGGCTAGGGCCTTCGGCTGCTTCGGTGAGGTGGTCCGCGAGTCCAGCGAGATCGGGCCGGCCTTGGACGCGGCCTTCGCCCATCCCGGCCCGGCAGTGATCGAGTTCATGATCGACCCCGAGGCCAACGTCTACCCGATCGTCCCGCTCGGCAAGGGCCTCGCCGACTTCGTCGAGTGCCCCAGGTCCTGATGGCTCCCCCCGCCATCGCGGCACCTCGGCTGGCGCCCGGCCACGACGGGCTCACCACCACCCGCCACCCCGGGAGGATCCGGCTCATCTCGGTGCGGGTGGAGGACCGACGCGGGGTCCTGCAACGGGTCACCAACCTCTTGGGCCGGCGGGGCTTCGGCATCGAGACCTGCGCCGTGGGCCCCAGCGCTGAGCCCGGGGTGGTGGCGATCAGCCTGCGGATCGATGCCGGCACCCAGCCCCATGACCAGATCGTCAAGCAGCTGAACAAGCTGATTGACGTGGTCACCGTCGAGGANNGAGGTGGACTCCGCCTTCGCCCGGCTGCCCAGTGGGGTCACCGGCCAGGTGGTGCGCCCGGCCGGGGCGAGCACCGTCGTCGCGATCTGGGGCCCTCCGGGGCTGGTGGAAGAGGCGCTCGCCGAGCTGCGGCGGCGACCCAACTCGACTTGGATCTGCAGCGGACCGCTGGCCATGGCCACCAGCTCCGCCGGGGGTTCCGGCCCCGATTCAGCCCCGGATCCCGGAGGGAGTTCAGCCAGATGAGGATGTACTACGACGACGACGCTGACCCCAGCGCCCTCGAGGGGGCCCGGATCGCGGTCCTCGGCTACGGCAGCCAGGGCCATGCCCACGCCCAGAACCTGCGGGACAGCGGCTACCAGGTGACAGTGGGCCTGCGCCCCACCAGTCGCAGCCGGGTCCAGGCGATCGCCGACGGCTTCGAGGTCAAGGAGGCGGTGGAGGCGGCGCGCGACGCCGACGTGGTCATGGTCCTGATCCCCGACCACGAGCAGGCGGCGCTCTTCTCGGAGGGGCTCGCCGAGGCGCTGCGAGAGGGCAGTCTCCTACTCTTCGCCCACGGCTTCTCGATCCACTACGGGACGGTCCAGCCCCCCCGTCACTGCGACGTCGCCATGGTGGCGCCCAAGGCGCCCGGCCACATGGTCCGCTCCACCTTCAAGGAGGGGATCGGCTGCCCGGCTTTGCTGGCGATCCACCAGGACCCAACCGGGACGGCCAAGGCCCGCACCCTAGCCTATGCCAGAGGGCTGGGGGCAACCCGAGCCGGGGTGTTGGAGACCACCTTCCGGGAGGAGACCGAGACCGACCTCTTCGGGGAGCAGGCGGTGCTCTGCGGCGGTGTCACCGAGCTGGTCAAGGCCGGCTTCGAGACCCTGACCGAGGCCGGCTACCAGCCTGAGCTCGCCTACTTCGAGTGCCTGCACGAGCTCAAGCTGATCGTGGACCTCATGTACCAGGGCGGCCTCTCCCTGATGCGCTACAGCGTCAGCGACACCGCCGAGTACGGCGACTACACCAGCGGCAAGGTGGTAATCGACGACCATGTGCGCCAGCGGATGAAGGAGATCCTNNTTCCTCGCCAAGCGCGCCAGCGAAGCGGACCAGCCGATCGAGAAGGTGGGCCAGCAGCTGCGCTCGCACATGCCCTGGATCCGCCCCATCGCCAACGTCCCCACCGAACCGGCGACTTCGGCTGAGGAGGGCCCGGCCGAACCGGCCGAGAGCGCCCCCGCCGGGGTCGGCGGCTCCAAGGTGCGGCAATGAATTCCAAGGAGGGGTCAGTAGGCGAGGTCAGCCGGGAGGCCGTCTCGGGCTCAATGCCTGAGGTCGTGCAGTTCTTCGACACCACCCTTCGCGACGGCGAGCAGTGCCCGGGGGCCACCCTGCACCCAGCCGACAAGCTGGTGATCGCCCATCAGCTGAGGCGCCTCAACGTGGACGTCATCGAGGCCGGGTTCCCGGCCTCCTCGCCGGGAGACTTCGAGGCGGTCCAGCAGATCGCTCGCGAGGTTGAGGGTCCGGCGGTGGCCGGGCTGGCCCGGACCAAGCCGAGCGACATCGACGCCGTCTACCGGGCGGTCCGCGACGCGCAGAAGCATCTGATCCACGTCTTCATGAGCGTCTCCGACATCCACATCACCTACAAGCTGGGACTGGACCGCGCCACCGTCCTCACCCAGACGGCGACCGCGATCGCCTACGCCAGGACCCTCTGTGACACCGTCCAGTTCTCCCCCGAGGATGCCGGCCGGGCGGACCTCGACTACCTCTGCACCGTAGTCCAAGCCGCAGTCGACGCCGGGGCCAACGTGATCAACCTTCCCGACACGACCGGCTACTGCCTCCCCAACGAGTTCCAGAACCTGGTGGCGACGGTGCGACGGGAGGTGCGGGGTATGGACCAAGTGCTGATCAGCGTGCACTGCCACGACGACCTGGGGCTGGCCACTGCCAACTCCCTGGCCGGGATCGCCGCCGGGGCACGACGGGTCGAGGGCTGCATCAACGGGATCGGCGAGCGGGCCGGCAACGCCGCCATTGAGGAGGTCCTGATGGCGCTGCGGGTGCGCCGGCCGGTGCTGGGGTTGGCTGACAACCTCTGCGCCACCGAGCTGGTGCCGACCAGCCGGTTGGTGGCCGAGCTGACCGGGATGATGGTGCCCGCCAACAAGCCGGTGGTGGGCGCCAACGCCTTCGCCCACGCCTCAGGGGTCCACCAGCACGGGGTGCTCCGCGACCGCCGCACCTACGAGATCATCGCCGCCGAGGAGGTCGGTGCCGGGCAGTCCAAGATCGTCCTGACGGCCCGCTCTGGGCGCCACGCCCTGAGGCACCGGCTGGACCGGATCGGGGTGGAGCTGCCGGCGGACTCCTTCCAGGCGGTCTGGACCCGCTTCCTGGAGGTGGCCGACACCTCCAAGGAGGTCGGGGACGAGACCCTGAGCCAGATCGTCGGCGAGGTCTCCGGCCTCCAGGGCGCTCCCAGGTCGAGCCCCGCGTGACGGGTGATCGGCAGGCGCTGCGCCTCACGGTGCTGGCCGGCGACGGCATCGGCCCCGAGGTGACCGGGGCCGCGCTGCACGTCCTGGAGACGGCTTTGCAGTCGGCCGGAATCGACCTAGTTCGTAGCCCACAGCTGATCGGGGGCGCCGCCCTGGACGCCACCGGCGACCCGCTCCCCGAGGCCAGCCTCAGCGCCGCGTGCTCTGCCGACGCCGTGTTCCTGGGGGCGGTCGGCGGACCGGCCTGGAACTCAGCCCCGGTGCGGCCCGAGGCGGGGCTCCTCCGGCTGCGCTCCGGGCTGGGGGCCTTCGCCAACCTGCGCCCGGTCAGGGTCTGGCCGGGGCTGGAGAAGCACAGCCCGCTGCGGCCGGAGGTTCTCCGCGGTGCTGACCTGCTCTTCATCCGTGAACTCACTGGCGGGATCTACTTCGGGCGGCCCAAGGGAGTTGCCGGCGAGGCCCCCAACCGCCACTCGGTGGACACCAGTGAGTACAGCGAGATGGAGGTCCGGCGGGCCGCCGAGGTGGCGTTCCGGGCGGCCCGGCAGCGCCGCTCCAAGGTCACCTCGGTGGATAAGGCCAACGTGCTGGCCACCTCTCAGCTCTGGCGCCAGGTGGTGACCGAGGTGGGCCAGGAGTTCCCCGATGTCAGCCTGGAACACTGCCTGGTGGACAGTTTCGCGCTGCGCCTGCTGCAGCAGCCGGGGGCCTTCGATGTGGTGGTGACCGAGAACCTCTTTGGCGACATCCTCACCGACGAGGCGGGCGCGCTCACCGGCTCCTTGGGGGTCCTCCCCTCCGCCAGCGGTGGCGGCGATGGCCCCTGGCTCTATGAGCCGGTGCACGGCTCGGCACCCGACATCGCGGGCAAGGGGATCGCCAATCCGCTGGGCGCCATCGCCACCGTCGCACTGCTCCTCCGGCTCACCGTGAAGCGCGAAGAGTTGGCGGCGGCGGTAGAGGAGGCGGTGGCGGCAGTGATTGCCGAGGGCCTGCTCACTCCCGACCTGGGCGGGAGCGAGAGCACCGAATCGGTCACCGAGGCGGTGATCCGGCGGCTGCCGGTAGGGGCCGCCGCATGAGCCCGAAGCGGGCCACGGTCAAGCTCTACGACACCACCCTGCGCGATGGGATGCAGGGTTTCGGCCTCCAGCTCAGCATCGAGCAGAAGCTCAAGGTCGCGCGCCGCCTCGACGAGCTGGGGTTCGATTACATCGAGGCCGGCTGGCCTGGGGCCAATCCCCGCGACACCGCGGTCTTCCAGCGGCTAGCGAAGGCCCCCCTGCGCCAAGCCAAGCTGGCCGCCTTCGGCTCCACTTGCCGCCCTGGAGTCGAGGCTCAGGCCGATCCCGGACTCGCCCTCACCCTGGGCTCCGGCGCCCCGGTGGTCACGGTCGTCGGCAAGTCCTCGCGCTGGCAGGTTGAGGCGGTGCTGGGCATCAGCGCTGAGGAGAACCTGCGGATGGTGGAGGACACCGTGGCCTACGCCGCCAGTCAGGGTCGGGAGGTGATCTTCGATGCCGAGCACTTCTTCGACGGCCGCGACCAGGATGAGGGATACACCCTGGCGGTGGCCGAGACCGCGGCCAGAGCGGGCGCCAGCTGGGTCGTGCTCTGCGACACCAACGGAGGCCAGCTCCCCTCGGCGGTCGGCCGGGCCACCGAGTCGGTGCGAGAGCGGATCGGAGTTCCCCTCGGCGTCCACTGCCACAACGACGCCGGGGTCGCAGTCGCCAACTCACTCGCGGCCGTGGAGGCCGGCGTCACCATGGTCCAGGGCACTCTCAACGGAAGTGGCGAGCGCTGCGGCAACGCCGACCTCCTGGTGATCGCCGCCAACCTGCAGCTGAAGTTAGGCCGCCCGGTCCTGGGCCCCCAGCAGCTGCAGGAACTGGTCGGAGTCTCGCGGTTGTTCGACGCCCTGCTCAACCGGACACCCGACCCTCAGAGGCCTTACGTCGGGCCGGCGGCGTTCGTGCACAAAGGAGGGCTCCACGCCCAGGCGGTCGCCCGGGACGAGCGCGCCTACCAGCACATCGACCCGGCCCTGGTGGGGAACGAGGCCCGGACGGTGGTCTCCGACCAGAGCGGTCGGAGCAACGTCGCCAGCAAGCTTCGGGAGCTCGGCTTGGAGGGGCTGGATCGCGACGCCAGGGGATCCATCGTGGAGCGGCTGAAGCAGCTGGAGACCGCCGGCTGGGCCTTCGAGGACGCCGACGCCTCCTTCGAACTCCTGGTGACCCGGGGGACCCCCGGCGACCTGGCGCCGTTCGCGCTCCAGGAGTCGCTGGTGGTGGCGCACGAGACCTCGGCTCCGAGGGCGGCCGAACCGTCCCAGAATGTCCAGGCCAGCGTCAAGGTCCTGGTGGCGGGGACGGTGGTCCACACCGCCGCCGAGGCGGCGGGCCCAGTGGAGGCCCTGGACACCGCTCTACGCCGCGCCCTGGCCCCCCACTTCCCCGGCCTGGCGTCGGTGCAACTGGTGGACTATCGGGTACGGGTCATCGACGGCGACCATGGGACCGGGGCGACCGTGCGCGTGGGGATCGACTCCAGCGACGGCGAACGGGTCTGGACGACGGTGGGCTGCTCCGCCAACATCCTCCAGGCCTCGGCGCTGGCGCTGGTCGACAGCTACGAGTGGGCNNACCGGCCATCGAATGCCCCGCGCACCGCCTACCGCAAGATCTGGGAGGCGCATACGGTCAGCGGCGATCCTGACTCCAGGGCACTGATCTACGTCGACCTCCACTTGGTGCACGAGGTGACCTCGCCCCAGGCTTTCTCCCAGCTACGAGCCCTGGGGCGGAGGGTCCGCCGTCCCGACCTGACCCTGGCGGTGATGGACCACACCGTGCCGACCTGGGAGCGAAGTCGGCCCACCACCGACCCCGTGGCCGCGGAGCAGCTCCGTCAGCTCGCCGACAACTGCGCCGCCACCGGGATTCCCCTCCTGGACCGGCAGCACCGGCGCCAGGGGATCGTGCACGTGATCGGACCTGAGTTGGGCCTGTCCCAACCGGGGATGACGATCGTCTGCGGCGACTCTCACACCTCGACGCACGGGGCCTNNCCGACGGGGGTGACCGCCAAGGACATCGCCCTGGCGATCATCGGCCGGATTGGCGCGGCGGGGGCCCAGGGCACCGTGGTTGAGTACACCGGGAGCGCCATCCGGGCGCTTTCGATGGAAGGCCGACTAACGGTCTGCAACATGACCATCGAGGCCGGCGCGAGGGCAGGGCTGGTCTCTGCCGACGAGACCACCGTGCGCTACCTGGCAGGCAGGCCGGCCTGCCCTCGCGGAGAGGCGTTCGACCGGGCCGCCGAGAACTGGCTGGGCTTCGCCACCGATGAGGGGGCGGAGTTCGACAGGACGGTGGTGATCGACGCCTCCGAGCTGGCACCCCATGTCACCTGGGGCACCAACCCCGCCATGGTGGCGGCGGTGACCGGGCGGGTGCCGTTCCTGGCGGATCTCGCCAACGAGGCGGAGCG
>PKXE01000129.1:0-20990 GCA_003132265.1 Candidatus Dormiibacterota bacterium
CCGCGGCCACCAGCCCCAGCCTAAAAACCTGCAATTGTCGGGCTGCCGAAAGGGGTAATGGCGCGCGGCTCGGAAAGCACCATTTAGCCCAGGGAAGCTCGGGCGATTCGGGGTACCTGGACTAGGCCATTAGGACCAGCCGGGCAACGCCGGCCGCCCGGCGGCCAAGGCTGGCCCGCGTACACTGATCACTCGGATCAAGCGGGGGACCAACCTCGTCGCGGTCCTGGCGTCAAGCCAGAGTGAAGGTCACGGCCGTAGTCCCGAACGTCACCGTCTGCCTCCAGGGAGGTTGCCCAATTCCTTCGGCCAAGTCCGCTAGCAACGGTGCAGTCGCCGCCCACCGGTCAGCACCGGACGTGGTCCGGGTTCGAGAGCGGGGGGCGAGCCTGCTGAGGACGCCTCTGCTCAACAAGGGCGCCGCCTTCACGGCAGCGGAGCGGGACTCGCTGCAGCTCCGCGGACTGCTCCCGGCTCGGGTCGTCAGCATGCGGCACCAGCTCAAGCAGGAGCTCCAGCGGATGCGTTGTAAGCCCAGCGACCTGGAAAAGTACATCGGTCTCATGGCGCTCCAGGATCGCAACGAGACTCTCTACCACCGGCTGGTCCTGGAGAACCTCGAGGAGGTTGCTCCGATCATCTACACCCCCACCGTGGGCGAGGCGTGCTCCGACTTCAGCCTGGTGCGGCGGCGCCCTCGAGGTGTTTGGATCACCCCCGAGGATCGACATCACATTCCGGGGATCCTGCGCCGGGCGGGTCCAGGCCAGGTGAAGCTGATCGTCGCCACCGACAATGAGCGCATCCTCGGCCTGGGGGACCAAGGAGCGGGAGGGATCGGGATCCCCATCGGCAAGCTCGCCCTCTACACCGCTGGCGCGGGTCTCCGTCCCGAGCACACCCTGGCGGTTTCCCTGGACGTCGGCACCGACAACCAGAAGCTTCTACGTGACCCTCTGTACGCAGGGCGGCGCCATCCCCGACTGCGCGGTCGGGCCTACGACCAGTTTATCGAGGCATTCGTTGAAGCCGTGATCGAGGTGTACCCGGGCGCACTGCTGCAGTGGGAGGACTTCAAACAGCACAACGCGATCCGGGTTCTGGACCGCTATCGGCATCGACTCCCCAGCTTTAACGATGACATCCAGGGCACTGCCGCGGTGGTGCTGGCGGGGATCCTCTCCGGCCTGCGGGGCAGCCGTCAGCCGCTGGCCAAACAGCGGGTCGTGCTGCTGGGCGCCGGGGCTGCCGGCCTGGGCATTGCCAACCTCATCCGACTGGCGATGGTGGACGAGGGCATGCCCGAGGAGGAGGCTGGCCGAGCCGTGGTGCTCCTGGATTCCCAGGGCCTCCTCTATGACGGCCGGGAGGCCCTCGACGACGACAAGCGCCCCTATGCGCTGGATCGGGTGGGGCTGGAGCGCTACGGGATCGAGCCGGGCCGGGGGAGCGTGGAGCTGGAGAGAGTGGTGGACGCGGTCAAGCCAGGCGTCCTGGTGGGGACCAGCGGCACGCCGGGGACTTTCGGCGAGGCGGTCATCCGCAGCATGGCGCGGGGCTCACGGCGGCCGCTGGTGCTCCCCCTCTCCAACCCGACCTCCCAGTCCGAAGCCATTCCCGCGGACGTGATCGCCTGGACAGACGGCCGGGCCCTGGTGGCGACCGGAAGCCCCTTCGACCCGGTGGTCCACCGGGGTCGCCGCCGGATCATCGCCCAGGCCAACAACGTCTTCATCTTCCCCGGGGTCGGGCTCGGCACCATCGTGGCCGGCGCCACCGAGGTCTCCGACCGAATGTTCCTGGTGGCCGCCCGCCGGCTGGCGCACTGTGTCTCAGCTCAGCGGCTTGGTCGGGGCGGGCTCTTCCCCCCGATCTCCTCCCTGCGGGCGGTTTCCCGCGAAGTCGCGGTGGCCGTGGTCAAGGAGGTACGCAACTCGAGCCCGGGACACCGGATCGACGACCGTGCCATTGCCCGCGAGGTGGACGAGGCGATGTGGCTCCCCGAATACGCCCGGTACGAGCCAGCCCCAGTCCCAACCCCGCCGGTAGGAGGCCCGGCCGACGCTGAGAGGTAGCCGAAGTCCTCGCTGAGTCGATGCCCCAGGCTCGCCGGAGAAAGCAGGGCGGGTCCACAGCCGGAGTTCGAAAGTCGACGGAAGAGGGTGGTCGGCCCCGACCGGGCCGCCTTGGCAGAGCCACCGCGACCCTCAAATAGCTCAGCCTTGCAGGTGCCTCTCCTCGGGCCCGGCGTAGAGCTGACGCGGGCGACCGATCTTCTGTTCTTTGTCGAGCAGCCCCTCCTCCCAGTGGGCCAGCCAGCCCGGGGTGCGCCCCATAGCGAAGAGCACCGGGAACATCTCCTCGGGGATGCCCATGGCCAGGTAGATGATGCCGGAGTAGAAGTCGACGTTGGGGTACAGCTTGTGGCTGATGAAGTACTCGTCCTGAAGGGCGATGCGCTCTATTTCCAGGGCGATGTCGAGAAGCGGGCTGGGACGGGTNNCGGTGGCCGAAGCCCATGAGGCGGAACTCGCCGGCCTTGACCCGGCGGAGGTAGTCGGGGACGTTGGCCTTGGAGCCGATGGTCTTCAGCATCCGCAGCACCTGCTCGTTGGCTCCCCCGTGGAGGGGGCCGTAGAGCGCGGCGCAGGCCGCCGACATCGCCGAGTAGGGGTCGGCCTGGGAGCTGCCCACCATCCGCATGGTGCTGGTGGAGCAGTTCTGCTCGTGGTCGGCGTGCAGCACCAAGAGCACGTCCAGGGCGTGCTCCAGGACCGGGTTGGGCCGGTACTTAGGCTCGGTGGCCCGCCACATCATGTTGAGGAAGTTGCCGGTGTAGGAGAGGTCGTTGTCGGGGTAGGCGTAGTAGAGGCCCATGGCGTGGCGGTAGGCAAAGGCGGCGATGGTCGGCATCTTGGCAATCAGACGCACGACCTGCTGGTGGCGGATCTCCTCGTCGTGGACCTGCTGGGCCTCTGGGTAGAAGGTGGAGAGTGCGGCCACCACCGAGACCAGCATCCCCATGGGGTGGGCGTCGTAGTGGAAGCCGTCAATGAACTTCTTGATGCTCTCGTGGATGAAGGTGTGGTTGGTGACCTCCGCCGACCAGGCTTGTTGCTCCTCCAGGTTGGGCAGCTCACCGTGCAGCAGGAGGTAGGCCACGTCCAGGAAACTGCGGCTTGCGGCCAGCTCCTCGATGGGGTAGCCGCGGTAGCGGAGGATGCCTCGATCGCCGTCGATGAAGGTAATCTTGCTGCGGCAACTGGCGGTGTTCTGAAAGGCTGGGTCGTAGGCCAGCAGACCGAAGTCGTCATCACCGGTCTTGATCTGGTGCAGGTCAAGCGCCCGGATCGCGCCATCCACGATCGGGAGTTCGTAGCTCCTGCCGGTCCGGCTGTCGGTCACGCTCAGCTTGCCTTCGGGCGCCGCCTGTTCACTCAACTTCCACCTCGCTGCTCAACTGCCGCGCCATCAATCCTCGCCCAATGGGCGTGTCCATGGCCAGGTAGAAGTAAACAGTTTTGGCCAAGTGGAAGTAAGCGGGTGAGACCAGAGTACTCGGCAGGCTGAGCCCTCCCGCCGGCCCACGGCACCCAGGGAGACCAAGCCGGGAGGCCGGGGCCGGCTTTCGTGCCCCGGCCTCCCGGCCAAGATCGGATAGGTGAAATCCGGGAGACGGGCAGGGAGATCCCCGTCCCGTGACGCCGGGGGGGCTCGGGTACCATCAGGCCCGTGAAGTTGGCCGTGCCCCGCGAGACAGTCGAAGGGGAACGGCGGATCGCGGTGAGCCCGGACTCCATCCCGCGTCTCAAGGCGTTCGGTCTGGAGGTGTGTGTACAGACCGGGGCCGGGGCCGAGGCCAACTATCTCGATGCCGCCCTTGAGGCGGCGGGTGCGACCATGGTCCCCGACCTCCCCAGCTGCCTTGAGGGAGCTGGCCTAGTGTGCAAGGTGCAGCCACCCTCGCCCGAGGAGGCGGCGGCGCTGCCCGAGGGGTCGGCGCTGGTCTGCTTTCTGCCCACCTCGATTTCGCCGGCGGTGCTGACGCAGCTGGTGAGGCGCAGGATCACCGCCTTCAGCTTCGAGCTGGTGCCGCGGATTAGCCGGGCCCAGGCGATGGACGCCCTGTCGTCGCAGGCCTCGATCGGCGGCTACAAGGCGGTGCTGGTGGGAGCCTCACGGCTGCCTAAGATCTTGCCCCTGCAGATGACTGCCGCCGGCACGGTCGCGCCCGCCCGGGTGCTGGTCATGGGCGCTGGCGTCGCTGGGCTCCAGGCGATCGCTACCGCCCGCCGGCTCGGCGCCGTGGTCGAGGCGACGGATGTGCGCTCTGCAGCCAAGGAGGAGGTTCGGAGCCTGGGCGCGACCTTTGTGGAGATTGAGCTGGAGGCCCAGGAGGGAGAGGGGGGATACGCGAGCGAGCAGAGCGAGGAGTTCCTCACCCGGCAGCGAGAGCTGATCGCCCAGCGGGTCGAGGAGAGCGACCTGGTGGTGACCACGGCCGCCGTGCCCGGGCGCCGGGCACCTGTCCTAATTACCAAGGAGCTGGTGGCGAGGATGAAGCCAGGCTCGGTGATTGTGGACCTCGCCGCCGACACTGGCGGCAACTGCGAGCTGACCCGGCCCGGGGAGGAAGTTCAGGCGGGCGGGGTCACCGTCCTCGGCTGGAGCAACCTGCCAGCCACGGTGCCGACCACCGCAAGCCAGATGCTGGCCCGGAACGTCGCCGCGCTGGTGGGCCACCTAGTCAAGGAGGGAGAACTGGTGCTCGACTTCGACGATGAGATCACGAGCGGGAGCTGCGCCCTGCACGCCGGTGAGATCCGCAACCAGCTGATGCGGGAGGCCGTCGAGGCGGGATCGCCACCCAAGTGAGCGCTCAGCTGGTCAGCGAGATCTCGATCTTCGTGCTCGCGGTTTTCCTCGGCTTCGAGGTCATCTCCAAGGTGCCGACCATCCTGCACACCCCCCTGATGTCTGGAAGCAACGCCATCCACGGGGTGATCCTGGTGGGAGCCATGGTGATCATGGCCGCGGCCCACGGACCGCTCCAGGATGCGATCGGATTTGTGGCAGTGGTGCTGGCCACCATCAACGTCGTCGGCGGCTANNCGCTCCCTCCCTGGTCGCCGTCGCGCGCCGACCTTGGCCAGGGCCGGGGGTGGGCTGATGCACCTCTCCGCCGGGGTCACCTTGCTCTACCTGCTGGCGGCCGTTCTGTTCATATTCGGCCTCCACCAGCTGAGTTCGCCGCGGCACGCGCGCTCCGGCAACCTGCTGGCTGCCCTGGGGATGGTGATCGCCTTCTTCACCACCGTCCCCGAGCTGCACCACTCGGCGCTCAACCTGGTCCTGATGGCGGTCGCCATCTTGATCGGGACACCGGTGGCGTTGGTCGCTGCCCGGTCCGTGAAGATCACGGCCATCCCGCAGATGGTGGCCTCCTTCAACGGAGTGGGCGGGGGAGCCGCCGCTCTGGTCGCCATGGTCGAGTTCCTCAGGGTGCCCGCGGGCGGGACGGTGTCGCCGGTCCTCTCGGTCTCGGTGGTGTTCGCCGTGGTGATCGGTGCGGTCAGCTTCGCCGGGTCCGCGATCGCTTTCACCAAGCTCCAGGAGCTGATGCGGGGCACTCCGATCACCTATCCCGGCCAGCAGCCGGTGAACGCCGTGGTGGCGGCCGCGATCGTCGTCCTGGGGGTGTTGGTCATCGTCGGCGGCATCGGCGTCGCCGGCCTCTGGCTGCTGCTGCTGCTGGCGCTGGTCCTGGGGGTCGCCTTCGTGCTGCCCATCGGCGGCGCCGACNNACATGCCGGTGGTGATCTCGCTGCTCAACGCCTTCACCGGTCTGGCGGTGGCGGGCGACGGGTTCGTGCTGGGCAATCCGGTGCTGATCGTGGGGGGCACCCTGGTGGGCGCCTCCGGGACCTTCCTCACCAAGATGATGTCGGATGCCATGGGGCGTTCCCTGAACAACCTGCTGTTCGGCGCCTTCGGCAAGATCCAGGTGAGCCCGGAGTCCGGTGCGGCGGGGCAGCGGAGCGTCCGCGCCGGCTCCGCGGAGGACATCGGCACTCTGCTCGCCTACTCCCAGCGGGTGATCATCGTCCCNNGTGACCGTGGACTACGCCATCCACCCGGTGGCGGGTCGGATGCCGGGGCACATGAACGTGCTCCTGGCGGAGGCCAACGTCCCCTACGAGCAGCTCAAGGACATGGACGAGATCAATGACTCCTTCCGGTCCGCCGATGTGGCGCTGGTGGTGGGCGCCAACGACGTGGTCAACCCGGCCGCCCGCGACTCGCCCGGCAGCCCCATCTACGGGATGCCCATCCTCAACGTCGACCAGGCCAAGAACATCGTCTTCATGAAGCGCTCGATGCGGCCGGGCTTCGCCGGCATCGACAACGAGCTGCTCTACGACCCCAAGACCACCATGCTCTTCGGCGACGCCAAGGACTCCCTGACCAAGCTGGTGGCCGCCGTCAAGGCGGCCTGACCGGCGCGTGGTGGAAGCGGTGCGGGACCGAATCCCCTTGGCGGGTGTAGGTGATACCACTAGTGCACCCGGCATCCCCGGGGGTCAGAATCAAAGTACTATGGATCTCCAGTGCCGGCGAGGTAGGTCGTGGATGAAATGCCCCCAAGGACGGGCTCGGGGCGATGGCGGGGTGCAGTTCGGGAGCCGGGGCGGGGCGGCTGGGCTTGGCTGAGACACAGCCGGCCGCCCCGCCCCGGCTCCCATCCGCTACCGACGTCAGCTCTCCCAACTACTACCACCGGGTGGTGGACTGCCAGTGGGCCTGCCCTGCCCACACCGACGTTCCCCAGTACATCCGGCTGATCGGCCAGGAGCGGTACGCCGAGTCCTACCTNNGGGGCCGGGTCGACGGCACCGCGGTGGCGATCTGCCGGCTGAAGCGGGTGGCGGCGGATCTGCGCGGGGAGGTTGGTTGGGGCCTGCCTCGGGCCCCGGAACATGGGAACGGCAAGCGGATCGCCTGCGTGGGTGCCGGCCCAGCCTCGCTGACGGTGGCCAACGATCTGATGCCCCTCGGCTACCAGGTGACGATATTCGAGAAGCAGGACGCCCCCGGCGGCCTGATGCGGACCAACATCCCCGCCTTCCGGCTCCCCGCCGCCGTCCTCGACGGGGAGATCGACGTCATCCTGGACATGGGGGTCGACATCCGCTACGGAACCCCCATCAGCAGCCTGAGCTCCCTCCTCGGTGCGGGGTTCGACGGGGTCTTCGTGGGCAGCGGTGCGCCGCGGGGCAAGGAGCTGGAGCTGCCCGGGCGGCATGACGAAACCGGCGAGAGCCACATCCACATTGGGATCGACTGGTTGGAGTCGATCGCCTTCGGGCATGTCACCTCGGTCGGCCACCGGGTCCTGATCATCGGGGTGGGCAACACCGCCATGGACTGCTGCCGCTCCACCCGGCGCCTGGGCGGGACCGACATCAAGGTGATGGCGCGTCGGCCCCGGCGCTTCTTCAAGGCCTCGTCTTGGGAGCTCGAGGACGCCGAGGAGGAGGGGGTGGAGATCGTGGTCAACCACGCGCCCCGCCGCTTCCTGGTCGAGGAGGGCCGCCTCATCGGGATGGAGTTCGACGTCGTCGAGTGGGACGCTGAGGCGGCCCACTCCCGGGTGCTGGACACGGTGACGGTGGAGTGTGACGACGTCATTCTGGCCATCGGCCAGGAGAACGCCTTCCCCTGGATCGAGCACGACCTTCCCCTGCGGTTCGCCTCGGCCCAGCTCGCGGAGGTGGACCCGGTCACGATGGAGTCCACGATCCCCGGGGTCTTCTTCGGCGGGGACGCTGCCTTCGGCACCAAGAACATCATCTGGGCGGTGGAGCACGGACACCAGGCCGCCATCTCCCTCCACAACCACTGCCAGGGGGTGCCGGCCAGCCAGCGGCGGCCGGTCGCCATGACCCTCAGCAGCCGCAAGATGGGCCTCANNCTGGCCCGGCGCTTCGCGCGACTGAACCTGGAGGTCGAACTGGGCTTCGGTCCGGAGGAGAGCGCGCGGGAGGTGCAGCGCTGCCTCAACTGCGACATCCAGACCGACTTCCAGGCCCCCCTTTGCATCGAGTGTGACGCCTGCGTGGACGTCTGCCCGGTCCGCTGCCTCACCATTCTGGCGCCGGACTGGGGATCGGAGGAGGAGCTCCGGGGGCGGCTCAACGCCCCCGCTCCCAACCGCGAGCAGGCGATCTTCGTGTCCTCCTTGCTGCCACAGACTGGCCGGGTGATGGTCAAGGACGAGAACCTCTGCGTGCACTGTGGCCTGTGCGCCGAGCGCTGTCCGACGGCGGCCTGGGACATGGTCAAGTTCGACCTGGCCATCCCCTACGCTGGCCGTCCCGGGGAGAGCGGGTGATGGCCCGTCCCGGGGTCTCGGTGGAGGTCAAACCGGCGGCTGGGGCCCGTGTCAACGAGTTCGCCATCAAGCTGGCCAACGTCAACGGCACCGGCTCTGCCAGCACCAACAGCCTTCTGATGCAGGCCATCTTCCGGATGGGGGTGTCGGTGTCGGGAAAGAACCTTTTCCCCTCCAACATCCAGGGACTGCCCACCTGGTTCGAGATCAGGGTCAGCGCCTCAGGACACACCGCCCGGGCCTCCGAGTACGACCTGATGGTGGCCATGAACGGCCAGACCTACACCCAGGACATCGCCGAGGTGCAGGCGGCCGGCTACCTCCTCTACGACGACAGCTGGCCGCTCGAATCCGAGCAGCGCCGCCCCGGGGTTAACTTCCTAGGAGTACCGCTGGCCCAGCTCTGCGCGGACCGCTTCGCCACCACCAAAGAGCGCACCCTGATGAAGAACGTCGCCACTGCCGGGGTCCTGGTGGCCTTGCTGGGACTGCCCGTGGACGAGGTGACCGCACTCCTCGAGGAGACCTACTCGCGGCATCCCCGACTGCTGGAGGACAACCAGGCGGCGCTGCGGCTGGGGTACGAGTACGCCACCACCCACCTGAGCTGTCCCCTACCCTTCCACGTCGTCAAGCTGGCCCCGCCCACCGGGCGGATCCTGATCGACGGCAACACCGCGGTAGCGCTGGGCGCGCTCTACGCGGGGGCCACGGTGGCCGCCTGGTACCCGATCACCCCGTCCACCTCGGTGATGGACGGCTTCAGCCGGCTTTGTGCCCAGTACCGGCAGGGGCCGAAGCCGGACGCGGGTGAGGGTCGCCCTCACGACTACCTCATTGTCCAAGCCGAGGACGAGCTGGCCGCCCTGAGCATGGTGATCGGTGCCAACTGGGCGGGGGCTCGCGCCTTCACCGCCACCTCCGGCCCCGGGCTGTCCCTGATGCAGGAGCTGCTGGGCCTGGCCTACTACACCGAGGTGCCGGCGGTGGTGGTCGACGTCCAGCGGGCGGGTCCCTCGACGGGGATGCCCACCCGGGTGCAGCAGGCCGACATCCTCGCGGCGGCCCACGCCTCCCACGGGGACACCCGGCACATCGTGCTGTTCCCGGCCGACCCCGCCGAGTGCTTCTACTTCATGGTGCAGGCCTTCGACTTGGCCGAGCGCTTCCAGACCCCGGTCCTGCTGCTCTCCGACCTTGAGATTGGCATGAACGAGTGGGAGGTGCCCGAGCTCACCTGGGACGACCGCTACCGTCCCGACCGGGGACGGGTCCTGGGCCGGGACGAGCTGGAGGCGCTGGACCACTTCTGGCGCTATGGCGACGCGGACGCCGAGGGCGTCACCCCCCGGACCCTTCCCGGGGTGAGCCCGCTCGGCGGGCACCTGATCCGGGGCTCGGGGCACGACCGCCGGGCCGACTACACCGAGAACCCCGGCGAGTACCAGGAGGTGATGGACCGATTGCTCCGCAAGCACCGGGCGGCGGCCCCCCACCTCCCCCCGCCGGTCGTGGAGGCGCAGCCCGGCGCCGACATCGGGGTGATCACCGTGGGCAGCTGCGACCTGGCGGTCCGGGAGGCGCTGGAGCTGATCCCCGGCGTCCGTTCCAGCTACCTGCGGGTGCGGGGCTACCCCTTCGCGGAGGAGGTGGGTCGCTTCATCGAGGCGCACCGGCTCTGCTTCGTGGTGGAGGAGAACCGCGACGGCCAGCTGCGCTCCCTGCTGCAGATCGAGACCGGCGCCCCGGGGGCCAAGCTGCGCTCGGTACCCTCGTATGGGGGGCTGCCCTTGACCGCCGGCTGGGTGGCGGAGCAGATCACCCGCCAGTTGGAGGACTGACCGTGCCCTCGATAGCCAAACCGCAAATCCCGCTGGCGCCACTGTCTCGCAACCGGCTCGGCCTCACCCTGCGCGACTACGCCGGGGGCATGTCCACCCTGTGCGCCGGGTGCGGCCACGACTCGATCACNNAAGATCCCTCAGTACTTCGTCAGTTCCGCCCATGGCTTCAACTCCGTCCACGGGCGGATGGCTCCCATCGCCACCGGGGTGGCGGCCGCCAACCGCGAGCTGGTCGTGGTCGGGGTTTCCGGCGACGGTGACTCTCTCTCCATCGGCCTGGGTCACCTCTGCCATGCCATCCGGCGCAACGTCCGGATGCTGTACGTGATCGCCGACAACGGGGTTTATGGCCTCACCAAGGGACAGTTCTCCGCCTCCGCCGATGTTGGCTCCCGCTCCCGGCGGGGTGAGCCTAACCTGCTCCCACCGATCGACGCGATGCTGCTGGGCCTCAGCCTGGGGGCGACCTTCCTGGCCCGCGGCTTCTCCGGTGACAAGGGGCAGCTGGTGCCGATCCTCAAGGCGGGGCTGGCCCACGGCGGCTTCGCCCTGGTGGAGGTGATCTCCCCCTGCGTCCAGTTCAACGACCACGAGGGCTCCACCAAGAGCTTCGGCTACGTCCGCCAGCACGAGCTCCAGGAGGTCGACGCCGACTTCATCCCCAGCCGGGAGGAGATCAGAGGGCAGCAGATCCCCGGAACGGCCACCGAGGTGAAGTTCCACGACGGGGCCGCGGTGAGATTCCGGGCCGTCCCCCCCGGCTACGACCCCCGCGACCGGCGCGCCGTGGAGGCGTATTTGCGCGACCACTCCGGTCACGGGGAGATCGTGACGGGCCTTCTCTATCTGGACGAGTCCGTCCCCGACCTCCACCAGCTCAACGGGACCCCGGAGGAGCCCCTCTGGAGCCTGCCTTACGAGCGCCTCTGCCCGGGTGCGGCTGAGCTGGCCCAGTTCCAGGCCCGGCTCCGGTAGCTCGACTCATCCCTGGCGACCGGGCACCGAGCGCGCGGGCGCGGCGACCGTTCCTCGAGCTGTGACAACTGCGCCCTAGGACTGAGGCCCACCGGTTGAGCCGGCGGGCTCTGGGCTCACCCCGCTTGCTGCCTCCTAGGGAGCCGTCCGGCGGATGCCGGATCTGGCGCCGCTTCCACAGCCGTTTGGCGTGTCTGGCGCACTGACAACCACGGCCGCAGGCGCCGACCCGGCGAGGTTGATCGCGGCGCTCAGGTCGCCGGCCAGGCTCAGCTCCAGCGGCCGTGCCCAGTAGGCTCCCCGTGCCCCTGGCGGTCGTGCCCCGCTCTTGACCGCCAGCTTGGGATCGCGTCGCGGCGACTAGCGACCGGGAACTCAGCCAGCGACCACCGTGAGAGCGCGGGGGGCCGCCTCACGCCCGGACGTGGCGCTCGGGCTCACCCAGGTACAGCTGACGCGGACGGCCAATCTTCTGATCCGGGTCGAGCAAGCTCTCCTCCCAGTGGGCCAACCACCCCGGGGTGCGGCCAATCGCGAAGAGAACCGGGAACATCTCCATCGGAATGCCCATGGCCAGATAGATGATTCCGGAATAGAAGTCCACGTTGGGGTACAGCTTGTGGCTTATGAAGTACTCGTCCTCCAGCGCGATCCGTTCGACCTCGAGGGCGATGTCCAGCAGCGGGCTCGGGCCGGTCACCTCGAACACTTCGTTGGCGATCTGCTTGATCAGCTGGGCCCGGGGATCGAAGTTCTTGTAGACGCGGTGCCCGAATCCCATCAGTCTGAGCTCGCCTGCCTTGACGCGGCGGATGTAGTCGGGGATATCCTCGGCCCTGCCGATGGTCTGCAGCATGCGCAGGACCTGTTCGTTGGCCCCACCGTGGAGCGGTCCGTACAGCGCCGCGCAGGCGGCCGCCATCGCCGAGTACGGGTCGGCCTCGGAACTTCCGACCAGACGCATGGTGCTGGTGGAACAGTTCTGCTCGTGGTCGGCGTGGAGCACCAGCAGCGTGTCGAGGGCGTGCTCCAACACGGGATTAGGCTGGTACTTCAGTTGGGTGGCCCGCCACATCATGTTGAGGAAGTTGCCCACATAGGAGAGGTCGTCGTCCGGGTAGGCGTAGTACAGGCCCATGGCGTGGCGGTAGGCGAACGCAGCGAGGGTCGGCATCTTGGCGATCAGGCGGACGATCTGGCGGTGGCGGATCGCCGGATCGCGGATCTGCTTGGCCTCGGGATAGAAGGTGGACAAAGCCGCCACTGTCGAGACCAGAATGCCCATGGGGTGGGCGTCGTGATGGAAGCCGTCGATGAACCTCTTGATGTTCTCGTGGATGAAGGTGTGGTTGATGATCTCGGCGTTCCAGGCCTGCGCCTGCTCCGCGCTGGGCAGCTCGCCGTTTTGGAGCAGGTAGGAGACCTCCAGGAAGCTCTTGGTCCCGGCCAGTTCCTGGATCGGGTAGCCGCGATAGCGGAGGATGCCGCGGTCACCGTCGATAAAAGTGATGGCACTTTGACAGCTGGCCGTGTTCTGGAAGGCGGGATCGTAGGCCATCAGGCCGAAATCGTCGTCGGCCACCTTGATCTGCCTGAGGTCCAGCGCTCTAATCGCGCCGTCCACGATCGGCAGCTCGTAGTTCTTTCCAGTGCGGCCGTCGGTCACGCGCAGGGCATCGGCGCTCACGCCGGTGGGTCCCAGTTGAGCCATTACCGGTCTCCCCACTCAGCAGGGGCTTTATCCACCCCCCGCTCTGGCTTGTGCAAGTCCTGGCTCAGCATGACATCCCACTGGCAGCCTTGAGGACGGCCTCCAGCGCCGACGGGTACGCGGTGGGCGTCTTTCTCAACTTGGGTCCTCCACTGCCGCAGTCGCCGCACCGCGGTCTGCTCCGTGGCTGCGTCGTCCGAGTTCGCGAGAGCATCGCCGATCAACATTCTATGTCGCCAAGCCTGCTCTCGCCCGAGTGGATCCACCCGCGTGCTGGCCAACGTCATCATCAGCATCCACTCCGGCAGGGTAGTGCCCGCGGGGCTGCTCGAGCACCCCCGCAGGCACCCGCGCTACGGGGCCCGCCGCTGCCCGCCCGAGAACCCGGGGGAGGGGATCGGGGGAGCCGTGACCGACCACCTCGCCACTTCGCTGCTCCCATCGGGGCGACGACGGCTGCGCTCTGGCGGAGCAGTACCATGGCCGGATCGTGCCCCTGCACGCCCCCGCGGGTCGTTGGCCGGGCGCTGGTGCATACCACCGCTCCGAGAACAGGGAGGAGTAGCTGATGGACATGGTCGATCGCGGACTCTCTCAGGAACAGAAGATGATGCGGGACACGTGTCGAACCTTCATCGACAGCTGCGTCACCCCCTTCATCCGCGCCAACTGGCAGCGCGAATGGCTCATGACGCCAGAGGACCGACTGCCCGCTTACATCCTCGAAGAGATGGACAAGATCGGCCTCCGGACCCTCGGCATCCCCGCTGAGTTCGGTGGCACGCCAATCGACCCCGGCGAGGAGGTGCAGACCTTCGCCGTCATCGCGGAAGAGATTGCCCGTGGCGACTCGGGGCTGGCCGACAAGCTGGCCCAGATCTGGAAGGTGTCGGTGCTGCTGCGCCACCGCGCTCCTCCTCACCTGCAGGAGCGGTGGTTCGCCCGGGTGGTCGCCGATCCCAGCTTCCTGCTCGCTCACTGTCTCACCGAACCCCGGGGCGCCTCCGACCGCTGGCTCCCCTATAACGCGCCCGACGCGGCCATGGACACGAAGGCCGTCCGGCGGGGAGACAATTGGGTGATCAACGGCCGCAAGCAATTCATCAGCAACGGCTACGACGCCGGTCTCTACGTCGTCTATGCGACCACCAAGCCAGGCGTGGGGATGATGCAGGGCACCTCGAGCTTTCTCGTGCCCCGCGACACTCCCGGGCTGAGCGTCGAGCGCTGCAATGAGACGATGGGTGGCCGCTTCATGAACAACGGCGAGATCGTCTTCGAGAACTGCGCTGTCCCCAGCGATCACCTCCTCGTCGAGAACGTAGCCATCGGCGACGCCGCGATCTACTTCCGCCCGGGGAAGATCATCCAGGCGGCCAAGAACCTCGGGGTGGGCATGGCCGCGTTCGAGAGGACAGCCGCTTACGTCCAGAGCTATGTCCAGGGTGGGCGTCTTCTGATCAAGCACCAAGCTGTTGCCCTCCGGCTGGCGGATATGGCGACCAGGCTCTGCGCCTGCCGTGGCCTGCTGCGAGAGGCGTCTCGCTCCGTCGACGAGGGCGCGGCGGACGCCGACCAGCTCAGCAACATGGCCAAGGTGTTTGTGTCGCAGGAGGTGCTCGCGGTGTGCCAGAATGCCATGGAACTGCACGGCGGAGCTGGCACCATGCTGGACGTCGGAGTTGAGAAGCTCTTTCGCGACGCGGCGATCTTCCTGCACATGGATGCCACTGTCGACATCTCGCGGTTAAAGATCGTGAAAGCCATGTTCCCCGAGACTGCTGGTGCCTACGCCGGTCCCGAGCCATGATCAGGTAGTCGATTGGCTGCCTTCGCCTGCCGACTACTCCCGACTTGGCAGCAGCTGGCTCACCGGTCGGGAGCGGGTCCCCCGGCGTTACCGGGATGGGTGGAGCCGTCGGCGGGCAGCTCATGCTGCGTGATTCGCACTGCGTCAGCCAGAGTTCCCTCTGGCTGCCACGGCTTGCGTCCCCGACCGGGTCGGATCACTCCCACGTCCGCCACGTCGAGTATTTCACGACGACGTCCGCATCAGCCATCTGCTCTTCGACGGAGTCCTGGAGCCCAAGGACGGGGCGCTGCGGCCGAGCGGCCGACCGGGGCTGGGCTGGGAGTTGCGGCGCGCGGACGCTGAGCGTTACCGGGTCGGCTGACAGCCGAAAGGGGCAGGCCGGCCGCTCCCGTCAGATCTCGATCAGGACCTTGCCCACGATGTTGTGCTCCACGGCGGCGTGCGCGTCCGGGGCGCGCTCCAGGGGGAAGCGGTGCAGCGGCAGGCCGGCCTCCGCTCCGACCCGGAATACGCCGGCCGCCACGGCCACCTGCACATCCTCAAGAGCCCGGCGCTTGGCGGCGTCCGGCTCGGTGTAGAGCAGCACGAACTGATATCGGGCATTGATCACCATGGCAGGGCGGATGTTCAGCGAGATGGCCTCTCGGTCGCTGGCGTAGGCGACGACTGTGCCGTTGCTGGCGAGGACCGCTTGATCGAGGACCGAGTTGACCCCCGGGGCGACCTCCACGATGAGGTCGACGCCGTCCGGGAAGAGCCCTCGCACCGCGGCGCTGGCGTCCGCATCACGGTAGTTGACGACGTGGTGAGCTCCGGCCGACCGCGCCAGCTCCGCCTTCTCGGGTGAGCTGACGGTCGTCACGACCTGGGCTCCTGACCAGACGGCGAACTCGATGGTCGCGTGGCCAACGGCCCCGGCTCCACCGGCCACCAAGACGCTCTTCCCGTCGAGCACGCCCGGGCCCAGGTGGGTCGGCCCATCCTCGGCCACGGTGAGGCAGCGATGCGCCGTGAGGGCCGGGATGGCGAGGCTGGCGCCGAGCTCCAGAGAGGCGCCCACGGGGAGCGGCACGGCGTGGCTCTCCCGAAGCGCGACCAGCTCCTGCGCGGTGCCGTCGGCGCGTTGCCAGGCCGCCTCCCACAACCACACCCGCTCACCGACCCTTGCCGGATCCACGCCCTCGCCGACCCCGACGATGACCCCGGCGCCGTCCTGGTTGGGGACCACCTGAGGGAAGGCCAGCGGCAGGCCCGGACCCGATCCGCGGCGCGACTTCCAGTCGGTCGGGTTGACTCCGGATAGCGCCACCCGAACCAAGACCTCGCCGGACCCGGGCTCCGGCTCGGGCCGTTCCACCAGGTGCAGCACCTCGGGCCCCCCCGTCCGCTCATAGACCACCGCTCTCAAGGGCCACCCTCCCCGAATCGGTCGCTAACGAGGGCCCGCTCCCCAGCTGAGCTGGACGAGCGGTGGCGAGCACGCTCCAGAGGGGCTGATGTCGTCCTCCCAACCGGCCCGCTGAGTTGCAGGCTATCACGGGTGCAACGCGTCCCGAACCGTCACTTGCCGGTGTCTGGCGCCTGCCGTCGATGACCTGAGGGCGTCCTCCCGTCAGGGCCTCCCAGCGGACGCTCTGAGATGATCGGACGATGGGATTGGCTGCAGTCGCCCCGGGCCCTCCATCGGGAGCTACAGAAATGGAGCGGATCCGGGATTTCGAGCACCGGATCATGCGGGGCTCGGCGTCCGAGGTGGTCCCGGTGACCGGTGGCTTCGCGGTGCTGAGCCACCAGTTCCCCAACTCCTACGAGCACAACTGCCTAGTTGTGGACGCCCCGCTTGACCCGGCTCTGCTCATGGGGGAGGCAGACCGCGTCCTCGGGGGGGCGGGACTCCACCATCGGGCGATCGAGCTGGAGATGGAGGGCCTGGAGCCCGCCTGGCTGGCGGAGTTCCAGGCTTGTGGGTACGACGTACATCCCACTCTGACCATGGTGCTGCGGCGGCCAGCCAGGCGGAGTGCGAGCGCGCCCGTGGAACGGGTGTCTTATGAGGAGTTGAAGCCGGTCGTGGAGGCGGGCTCCCGCCGGGCCCTACCGGACGCCACCGAGCTGTCAATTCGACAGCTGGTCGAGCGGCGAACCGCCACCAAGCGGGCCTGTGAGGTCACCCACCATGCGGTTCGGGGTCCCGATGGATTCGTGGCGCGCTGCGATCTCTACCGGGTTGCTCCAATCGCTCAGGTGGAGAGCGTTGAAACCGAGCCGGAGTGGCGCAGCCGGGGATACGCCACGGCGGTGGTGCTCGACGCCGTCGAGCTGGCCCAGAAGAGTGGCTGTGACCTGATCTTTCTGATTGCTGATGCGGATGACTGGCCGCAGCAGCTCTACCGGCGCCTCGGGTTTGAGCGAGTGGGCGGCGGCTACACCCTGCAGCACGGGCCGGATCTGGGGCGAGCCGGAAGGTCTTCTCCCAAAACGTCCAACTCGTGACAAGTTTCCTGGGCTAGGTACCGCAGCGCGCGCGGACCACGATGGGACCTTTGACTCCCCGCGGAGCCAGCCGCCGGTGTCAGGTAAGCAGCGATTTCCCTTACCAATACCCGCAATACCCGGGGTTGGGTGCCGGGGAATCAGTCCGAAGTGCGGCCAGCGAGGTCAATCTCGGCCCGTTCGGCCGCCTGGGCCCCTCTCGGCTGGCGCTCAGGCCAGGACGCGCAAGCGGGCAGGTGGCGTTGGACCGGCCAGCTCGTCGAAGGGGACCGGGCGGCCGAACAGGTATCCCTGAAGCTCGTCGCAGCCGTTGCGAACCAGGAATGCGGCCTGCGCCTCGGTCTCGACTCCCTCAGCGACGGTCCTGAGGCCCAACGCCTGTCCGAGCGAGATGGTCGCCGCAACGATGGCGCTGTCCTCCTCGCCGGCGCCGATTCCGCTCACGAAGGACTTGTCGATCTTGAGGATGTCAAAGGGGAACCGCCGGAGCGCGGTCAGTGAGGAGTTGCCCGTGCCAAAGTCGTCCATGGCGAGGTGAACCCCGAGGTCCCGCAGCCTGGTGAGCACCGAAGTCTCAGCGTCGGGGTCGGCGCTGAGGGCACTCTCGGTGATCTCCAGGCACAGCCGCTCCGGCTCGAGCTGGTACTGGCTTAGGATCTCGCTGACCTCTTCGGGCAGTTGCGGGTCGCGCAGCTGGACCACGGAGAGATTGACCGAGACCCTGAGGGTCTTGGCGGCCGGAACTGTCTCTTCCCAGCGACGCAGCGTTCCGCAGGCCTGCTGGAGCACCCAGCGGCCGATCCCGGTGATGCTGCCCGTCTGCTCAGCCAGCGCGATGAACTGGTCTGGATAGATGAGGCGTCGCCTCGGTCGGGCCCACCGGACCAGAGCCTCGACCCCGGTCATCCTGCCCGATCCGGCCCCGACCACAGGCTGGAAGTGGAGTCGCAGCTCGCCCCGTTCGGCCGCCTGCGCTAGGTGACCCGCGGTCTCCAACCGGGCGAGGATGGTGTTGTGCATCTTGGTGTCGATGACCTGGTAGCGGCCGGGGGAGACCTGTTTCGCGTGGTAGAGCGCGATGTCCGCTCGGCTGAGGGCGTACTCCGCCTCCGCGACCCCACGACAGAGGGCCACCCCGCCGCTCACCGCGGTAACCACCTGACGCCCGTCGATCACGTACCGGTGGCCAAGTCGGTCGAAGAGCCGCCGGGCGGTGGTCTCCAGCGCTGCCCGCGAGATTCCCGCCATTACCACGACGAACTCGTCTCCACCCACCCGAGCCACGAGGTCACCCGGGCGCACAGCGGCTCGCAGGCGCTTGGCGAACGCCTTCAGCAACTGGTCGCCGATTGGATGACCCAGAGTGTCGTTGACTGCCTTGAATTCATCCAGGTCGAGGGAGAAGATCGCGGTGTCGCGCTTGGCTTGGCCGAGCAGCTTCTGGAGTCGCTCTAGGAAGCCAAATCGGTTGTAGAGGCCGGTCAGCTGGTCATGATGCGCCTGCCGTCGCAACTGCGACTCGATCCTCTTGCGGTCGCGGAGATCCTGATAGCTGGCCAAAACGCCGCACACCCGGCCGGCGTTGTCCCACAGGGCAGCCGTGGTGAGCATGACTGGTACCCAGCGCCCGTCGCTGTGCAGGCGGAGGGTCTCCACCTCGTGCACCCCCTCACCGGTGCTGAACGAGATCCGCAGGGTGCGCAGGAACTCCTGCTCGCGGGCGCCGGACACGGTCGGCAGGCGGTGGCCCAGCACCTCCTCCTCCGTCCAACCGAGCAGACGCTGGGCAGCGGGGTTCCAGAGAACCACGTTGGCCTCGTCGTCCACGGCGGCGAGGGCGACCGGCAACTCCGCGACCACCGCCCGCAGGACCTCATGCTCGGAGAGGTCCAGTGAGGGCATGGCGAAGTCGCGTGCGACCAGCCGCCGCAGCTCGTCGAGCCGCGGCGGCTGGCTGGGCGCATAACGCGGCGCCGACCCCTCGCTCGAATCCCTCACGGGTAACCCACCTTCGGAGCCTAGGTGGCAGGCCATCACCGGAACGTGACGACGGAGTGAAAATTCACCACCCGGTGATCTCAGAATGCGACTGGCGGANNGGCGGCTCAGCAGGCCGCGGGCGCCGGCCCCTGGTTGGGCGCCAGCCGCCTCAGGTCGGGCACTTCGGAGATTCCGAAGCTGTGGCGCAGCGCGGAGAGCGCGGCCAGCTCCCCGCATCGTCCGTGGACTCCCGGGCCTGGGGTCGTCGAAGCCGAGCAGAGGTAGACCCCCGGCAGGGGGGTTCGGTACGGGTCCCAGCGTGGAGCGGGCCGGCAGAAGGTCTGCCAGAGGTCCTGGGCCCCGGAGGCGATGTCCCCGCCGACGCAGTTGGGGTCGTAGGCCTCCTGATCTCTGGCGGTGCGATGGACCTTGGCCAGCACCAGGTCGCGGAATCCGGGGGCGAACCGCTCGATCTGGGCCTCGATCCGGGGGGTCATGTCGACGTCCGAACCTGACGGGACGTGGCAGTAGGCCCACAGGGTCTGGCCTCCCAAAGGGGCTCGGCTGGGGTCCGCCGTACCCGCCTGGGCCACCAGAACGTAGGGGAACTCGGGATGCCGGCCGGCGGCGACCTCAGCCTCGGCGCGGGCCACCTCCTCGAACGTGCCTCCGAGGTGAACCGTGCCCGCCTGGCGGCATCCGGGGTTGGTCCAGGGCACCGGTCCGGAGAGCGCGAAGTCAACCTTGCAGATCCCAGCGCCGTACCGAAAGCGCTCCATGGCCCGCCGGTAGCCGCCTGAAAGCCGGTCGCCGGCGAGGGCCAGCAACTGCCGGGGCGTGACGTCGAGCAGCACCGCCTTGGAGGGGGGCAATTCGGCGAGTGAGCGGATCCACCATCCTGTCTGCAGCTGGCCTCTGCCCACCTCCAGGGCCGCCACCAGGGCATCGGTGAGCTGGGCACTGCCCCCCTCCACGAACGGCCATCCGACGGAGTGGCCCAGGACAGTGAGGAGCAGGCCGACGCCGGCTGTCGGGGCGCTGGTGAGGGGCCGCATGGCGTGGGCCGA
This sequence comes from Candidatus Dormiibacterota bacterium, assembly GCA_003132265.1. Lineage (GTDB taxonomy): Bacteria > Chloroflexota > Dormibacteria > Aeolococcales > Bog-877 > Bog-877. Next base: position 20,276 of record PKXE01000129.1, read on the forward strand.
CACCCCGGCGAAGAGTCCTCGCGCCTCCGGGGACCGTAACCTGCTCGCCACGGCTCTCGCGGAACGNNTCGGCGGAGAGGATCCAATCCGCAATCGGTTCCGCCTGCCGTACCAGCGGACCGAGGAGTCGCCGGTAAGCGAGCCGGTCCACCCCCAGGCCGGCGGCTGTCTCCGCCACCGACCGGGTGGCGATCGCAGCGCGCCCGCCGTCCAACGGATGCGCAAATACCACCTCGGGGTGGACGATCCTTACGCCTCGGGAGCCGAGGTCGAAGCGCCGGAAGAACGACGAGGTGAGAGCCAGGGGATGGACCGTCGAGCAGACGTCGTGCTGGTAGCCGGGAATGGTCAGCTCCTCGGTCCGGCAGCCACCCCCCGCGGTAGCCGCGCCCTCGATGACCAGGACCTGCAGTCCGGCCGCTGCCAGGGTCACCGCCGCCGCCAGCCCGTTGGGACCGCTGCCCACCACGATGGCGTCGGCGCTTTCACTCATACGGGGCGGAATTCCCTCCATCGGTTCGGCGGCCGCCAGCGCCAAAGGGACGAGTCACCGTCTGGAGCATGCTCCGAATCATCGCGTTCTGCCAGATGTCCGGGCATTGCGCCACGGGCGCTTGCGGTCGACACCCACACTTTTGGTCTCGATCACCGGGTCGGCAACTCCGAACCTGCTGGCCAGCGCGGTCAGCGTTTGGGTCCAGAAGAGGTCCTCCTT
>PKXE01000129.1:21089-23427 GCA_003132265.1 Candidatus Dormiibacterota bacterium
CCGGCTAGGTCAGGCGGGAGCCTCGGGATCCAGCTTGAGACTGGTGGAGTTGATGCACCAGCGCTCACCCGTGGGGCCGGGCCCATCGTCAAAGACGTGGCCCAGGTGACCGCCGCAGTGGCTGCACGTGACCTCGGTGCGGCTCCGGCCGAGGCTCCGATCCTCGTCCGTCTTGACGTGGCTCAGATCCACCGGCGCAGTGAAGCTCGGCCAGCCGGAACCAGAATCAAACTGGGTTTCGGAGACAAAGAGCTCCGCCCCGCATCCGGCGCAGCGGAATAGGCCCTGGCGCCCGGGGTGGGTGAACTCTCCCTGCATGGGCGGGTCCGTGCCCTTCTCCCGCAGCACGTGGTACTCGTCGGGAGTCAAACGGGAGCGCCAATCCGCTTCGCTGACGGCTTCGGTCCCTTCGACTGTCTTGTTCATGTGCATCTCTCCCGCAACCTTGGCCCCTTCGGATGATACCCGCCGCCGGGAAAAGCGACCCGCGGCTTCATCGGGGACCGGCGGGGTAGGCATTCTCGGCTCGCCGAGCGGAACCGTCCACCAGGTAGCGTAGAAACAGGTGGGATCTCTGCTTGTGGGCGCTGAGCAGGCTTAGCCAGGGGGAGCGGTCCTGGCCCAGGAGGTCCACCCCGTCGATGAACCCGGATCTCTGCTCTCCCTCGGCCCGGCCCGCCAAAAGGGGCGAGACGGTCAGGAACAATTGATCCACTTGCCCCGCCCCGAGCAGCTGACTCAGCAGCCGGGGTCCGCCCTCGGTGAGGACCACCTGGTGGCCGGCTTGACGGACGGCCTCGATCATCTGGACCGGGTCCAACTCTGGGCCGGGGCCCAGCGCGATCACCTGGTGGTTGCTGGCCTGACCCAGTCGCTGCCGGCCCCTTTCCGAGGTCAGCAGCAGGGCGGGGCGGCGCAGCCCCGGGTGCCCCAGGTCGATCTTGCCTGAGCCGCTCGCGACCACCAGGGTGGGGCGATCCGGCAGCCCCAGGCGGCGGCGCAGCGCCCGGAAGGCAGCCGCCGCCGGCGGGAAGACGTGCTCCGCGGTCCAGACGTGACCAGGGCTACCGCTCAGGGTGCCCGACCCGATCAAGATGGCCTCGGCGCACGCCCGCAACAGTCCCATCACAAATCGATCCGCCTCGCTGTTACCGCTCAATTTCGATCCGGATGAGGGGCCAACCACCGCCACCCCATCCAGCGAGCTGACGAAGTTGGAGTAGAGCACTGGCTGGGGCAGCCCGAACGGCCCGCCGTAGAGCGTCGCCAGCTTGGGCGGCAGAGGGTATGCGGGGAGATCCTCTGCCTGGAACAGCAGCTCTAGGGGTCCCCCTGNNCCGGAGGAGGGCGCGGCCGGGATTCCGGCGCGCCACCAGTCCACTCTCGGCCGTCCGATTGGACGAGATCTGGCTCGGGGCCTATACTGGCGCCGTCGCGATGCGAAAGGGGCCAACCCGTTCTCTCTACGTCCTAGCCCTGGCCCTCGGGATCGCCGCTCTGGGTGGTGGTCTCGTTACCGGGACTGTCCTGGCGTCGCAGCGCGCCCCGGCGCCGGCGGCCCAGCATCTCAAACCGCCCCCGCAGTACGTGGTCGCGATCATGCCCGGCCACGGCGGCTACGACCCCGGGGCGATCTCTCCCTTCAATGGCTTGAAGGAGAAGAACGTCACCCTCTCGATGGGGCTCGATCTTCGTCGCGACCTGGAGGCGCAGGGGGTCAAGGTGGTGATGACCCGGACCACCGACACCGACGTCACCGTCAAGCGGGCGGAGCAGATTGCCNNCTGGCCCAGAAGTTGAGTTCGGGAATGGCGGCGGCGATCGCGCCGGCGGCGATGGGCGACCGGGGAACCCAGTTGCTTCCCCAGCTCTGGGTCCATTCCCCGATGCCGGCGGTGACCATCGAAGTCGGCTTCATGAGCAACGAGCAGGACTCGCGGTTGCTGGCCGAGCCCAGCTTCCGGGCGGTGGTGGCAGGCGGCCTCACCCGGGGCCTGATCGCCTACGCCCCGCAGATCCCCAAAATCGATACCCAGCTGCTCGCCTATCGGGTGGCCGAGGCCAAGATCGTGGCGGCCCAAAAGGCCGTCGCCGCCCGGCAGGCAGCGCTCCGCCAGATGACCGGCTGGGCCCCGCTCCTGCTGCTGCTGGACGGGTTGCTGGTTCTGGTCCTCTACAAGGGCATGATCTGGCGGGCNNCGGCGGTGCTGGCCGGCGTCGGCGGCCCAGCGCTCGATGCCGCCTGGCGCGGGTTCACCAGCGCCAGGCCCCGGCCCTCCCGCGGGCGTCGACCGGAGCGCCCGGGCCGGAAGCGGCCGTCCGCGTCTCGGCCCCGGCG
>PKXE01000092.1 GCA_003132265.1 Candidatus Dormiibacterota bacterium
GGTCCAGGGAGCGGCGGCCCAGGGTCAGCCGGGCGGCGAGAGCGGCCCCGGCGGCGGTGACCCCGTAGCCCGCCGCTCCCGCGATCGCGCCCAGCAGTAGCCAGCGGAGAGAAGCCCTTTGGGGACGAGCGCGCAGCCGGCGCAGCCCGGGCACCCCACAGGCGCTGAGACCTAGGGTCATCAGGGCCCAAAAATACCTGGGGTGCCGGAAACTCAGATAGGAGAGCCCGGCCTGGCCTGCTGCTCCGAGCGCCAGGGCCGGCGCCGGCAAGGGGGTCGCCAACCGCTCGCCGGAGCTCACCCGGGCCGCCGCTCCTGCCACCGGTCGACGGCGGCGGCGAGCGAGGTGGCGGCCGCCAGCGTCGCGTCGGCCACTCCCCGCGCCTTGCTCACCCGGCCCCCAGGGTCAGGCTCGGACTGGGACGGGCCATCGGCCCTCCGCGGCGGACCACCCACCCCCACCGGCAGTTGCGGCACCAGGCGGTTCAGGAGCCGACTGACCTGGGCCTCCTCGCGGGCGGCGGTCGCTTCGGGCGCTGCCGGATTCGGTCGCAAGGCGATGGCGCCCGCAGCCAGCCGGGCGGCACCAACTCGCCGGGAACCCCGGGTGAGCAGGCCATGGACCCAGTTCCGCTCTAACTGAGCCCGCTCGGCGAGGACGGTCAGAGATCTCTGCAGTCGCCGATCGGAGACCACGGCGGCCATCCCGGCATACCAGGGGGCGGCGGCATTGCGGCGGGCGAAGAGCTGCTCCAGCAGGCTCCAGGCTGGGCGTGGCAGCACCAGCGTCGGGGCAGTTTCCGCGCCCCCCAGCTCAACCGCCCGGGCCAGGTCGGGAGCGCTCACCTGGGGCCGGTGCGTCAGGGCAAACACGCGGACCAAGGCCGCGACTCCAGCCGCCAGATCGCCCACGACCCCAGGTGGCTTGGTGAACCCGTAGCTGGCTCGGGGCAGGAGCAGGCGGGCGCCCTCTCCCGGTTCCAGGGTCCCGATCCAGCCCGCCATCTGGGCGACCTCGAAGGTGTCGTCGATCACCCGGACCGCCAGCGAGCTGTGGGGCAGCCGGCCGGACGGCAGGGGGAATCCGGCGTCGACCTGGATCGCCCCTCCGATCATGGGGGTGGCCTTGACCGGCCAGACCATGGGGCACGCACCCTCCCGTCTCACCGTGGCGAGCGCCACCGGAGTGCCCGCCTCAACCATGGCGCGGGCCCGCATATCCAACAGCCCGCCGCNNGAGATCTCCACAATCCTCACCGCGATCAGGAACCGGTGCCAGTAGGAGCGGTAGAGCCGACTCCAGAAGGGATCGGTGGCGGAGGTGGCGAAGAACCGGCGCGCTCCCCCGGCTCCCCCCATCAATCGGAAGAGCTGGGCCAGGTTGAGGGTCCCATCACCTCCTATGACCCTGGCCTCACCCCGCACCAGCAGCGCCGGCTCCTCCGGATGGGCCCGCAGCAATGCCACTCGCGGATGGGCTTGGATGTTGCGCACCTTGGCCCCGTATCCGACAGTGGTCGAGGTCCAGATGGTGGCCTCTTCGGGGATCAGCCGGGCCCCGACCGGCGAGATCGAGGGGGCTCCCCAAGGGGTCACGGTGACCAGGTCCCACTGCAGGAACCGGTCCACGCCATTGAACAGCTGGAGGGCNNCCCATGCCTGAGTCCGGAGATCGGATCACGGTTCCGGTCTCCCAAGAGGAGGCCTGGGACTTCGCCGCCGACGTTCGAAACGCCCCCCGCTGGGTCTTCGGAGTGCGCGAGGTGGCAGGCGACTTGCGCCACCCGTTGCTGCCCGGCGACCGCATCAAGATCCGGCTGGTCGCGGGCGGGCGGATCGCAGACAGCGAGTGGGCGGTGGAAAGGTGCGACCGGCCTGACGTGCTCAGCAGCACCGGTCGAGCTCTGGGGGCGACCGCCACCCTTCAGATCGAGTGCTCGGCGCTGGGCCCGAACTCCACCGAAGTGCGCTACCACCTGGCGTACCAGCTTCCCGGCGGCCCGCTGGGAGTGCTGGCGGCGCGGCTCGGGGTGCAGGGGATCCTCGACGTCCAGGCCAAGCGGTCACTGCGGTCCCTGCACCGCCTGCTCACCACTGGTGTCCGGGCGCAGCCCGGCCAGCCCGGCCAGCTTGAACCAGGCGGCTCCCGGCCCCAGTGAGCGAGGCCGCCCGGACAACCCCCCCTTGGCCGGTGAGCGTGGTGGGGGCCACTGACGAGGAGGACCTGCGGCTTATCGCCGACCCCCGAAGCGGGCTCACGGCTGAACCCGGCGAGATCACCCTGCAGCTCTTGCGCAGTTCGCGGGGGGTCACCTTGGGCAGCAGCCTTGTCCGCAAGCCCGAGCTGGTCGCCAAGATCCGCCAGATCGAGGGGATCGGCGCGGTGCGGACCAGCCCCATCGGCGGGACCGTGGGACCTGGCGGCGAACACTGGCTCGGCTTTCTGGCAGTGGCCAAGCTTCCCGACCCGTGCCCCAACCCGCTCGATCGCCTCACCTGGTCGCTACGGGCCTTCCTGGAGGAAAGGCTCAGCTCGGTCGGGGTCCGGCTGGACCAGGGGCGGGTGGATGGCGCCTGGTGTCCGGGCTTCAGCGACCTCGCGATGGAGGGACGCAAACTGGCCGGCCTGGGGCTGCGCCTGACCGGTGGCTGGGGGCTGGTCCGGGGGGTGGTGGCGGTGAGCCCTCCCGACCCGGAGGAGCTGCGGAGCTTGGATGCCTGCCACCTGGTCTTTGGCCCCGGTCTCGATTACTCGCGGCTGACCTCGCTGGCCGAGATCGAGGGGCTGGCCGGAACCGACCGGGAGGCGGCGATCCGGCTGCTTGGCGACGTGGCCCAGCTGCCTGCGAAGATGTGACGGTGACCTCCGAAAAGGCCCCGCTGCGGCTGGTCCTCGACCCGGCCGCGGTCCTGCACCACCGGAGCGCTCCGGTGCGGACCTTCGACTCCGCGCTGCGCCACCTGGTGGACGAGATGTACGAGCGCTGCAGGGAGTGGAATGGGGTNNTTCGCCATCTGCAACCCCGAGGTCATCTCCGCCGAGGGTGAGGTCGATTCCCCCGAGGGCTGCCTGTCCATGCCCGACCACAGCGGGCTGGTACGCCGCTCCGAGCGGACCACCGTCCGCTACCGCAACGTCCAGGGCAAGGGGGTGCAGCGCGACTTCGAGGATTGGCTGAGCCGGATTGTCCAGCACGAGTCCGACCACCTGTTTGGCACGCTGTGCTCGGAGCGGCTCGCCCCCGGCGCCACCTTCGGCCCGGTCAGCGCCGATGAGGGGCCGGAGGAGGGGACAGAGGAGGTCGCCGCCAAACCGCGGCGGCGGAGCCGACGAGCTGGGGGCGAGGAGGCCGCCCAGCCCGCCGGCCAAGANNTCGGCCTCGGCGTCGATCCGCAGCTTGATCTCGTCGCCAACCATGAAGCCGCCAGTCTCGAGGGCGACATTCCAGGTGAGTCCGAAGTCCTGGCGACTCAGTTTCCCGCTCGCCTCGAACCCGGCGACTTTAAACCCGTAGGGGCTGGTCTCCATCCCGAGGAACTCTACGTCCAGCTCGATGGGCCGGGTCACGCCCTTGATGGTGAGCTCACCCTCGACCCGGAACTGGTTGCTGCCACGGCTCTCGATCTTGCCGCTCTTGTAGGTGATGAGCGGGAACTTCTCGACGTCGAAGAAGTCGGCGGAGCGGAGGTGGGCGTCCCGCCGGTCCTCGCGAGTATCGACGCTGCCGACCTGAATCTCGGCCTTGGCCCAGCTGCGGGTGAGGTCGTCGGGATCTATCTCCACCTCGCCACTGAACTCGTTGAAGTGGCCCTTGACGGTGCTGACCATCATGTGCCGGGCCGAGAACTCAAGTGACGTGTGGGCGTTGTCTACCTTCCAGCTCATCTATGTTCCTCCTGGTCGCTCGGGATTCAAATGCGCGATAATTGCTTAAGCAATCTTATAACAAAGGTGCTTGATCGTGCAATTATCCCCCGATACGACGCCGCCCCCCGCCCTCTCGCCGGCTCACTTGGCGGCCTGGCGGGCGTTCCTCACGGCCCACACGGTGATCACCAGGGCCCTGGAGCGCGAGCTGATCGCATCCCACCAGCTGCCGCTCGCCGAATACGACGTCCTGGTCCAGCTTCAGGAGGCTAAGGACGGCAGCCTGCGGATGGCCGAGCTGGCCGACCGGGTACTGCTCAGCCGGAGTGGGCTGACCCGGCTGGTGGAGCGTCTGGAGCGCAGCGGTCTGGTGCGCCGGACGGCCTGCCCCAGCGACGCCCGCGGCTACTTTGCGGTCATCACCGACCTGGGGCTGGCCCGGCTGCAGGAGGCGGCCCCGCACCACCTGGGATCGGTCAGCTCCCACTTTGCCAAGCCGCTCCAAGACGACCAGATCGAGACCCTCAGGCTGGCCATGGAGAAGCTGGTGGCGGCGGTACCCACCGGCTGTGCCTCGGCCCTGCCGGACTCCGACCTTGAAGAAACCACCCGCCAGGCTGGAGACTTAGCCCCGTGAGCGCAGACGAGCAGCCCGGCTGCCCCTTCCCTAGACCCGACCCAGCCAGCGACCGGCAAGCCGATGACGCCGCCCCGGGCTGCCCGGTGCCGGCGTCGGCCCTTCCGCCGGACGTGAAGTGGGACCAGGCGGCGCACGTCGAGGCCATGCGCAAGGCGCGCGCCGCGGCGGCGACCAGCCACCTGACCACCGACAAGGCCGAGGAGATGGCCCAGAAAGCGGTCGAGCAGCGGGCGGAACGCCGGGGGCTCGAGGAGATCAACTCCAAGTTCGTGGACGCCCTGGGCAAGAAGCTCGGCTACGGTCACCCGCTCAGCGACCGAACCGGCAGGCCGTCCTTCACCTGGACCAAGGAGGCGGAGGCCCGGCTGTTGGAGGTGCCGGCGTTCTGCCGCGAGCTGACTAGGTGGCGGGTCGAGTTCACCGCCCTGAAGAAGGAGCTAGGCACCACCATCACCCCGGCGATCATGGACGTGAAGTACCAGATGTGGGGCGAGGTCTCCCACGCTATCGAGGACCGTCACCACGACGGCCTCACCTGGACCGACTCCGCCCGCGAGCGCTTCGAGCGGGTGCCGGAGTTCGTTCGCGGTCAGGTGCTGGAGGCGGTCGAGGGCAACGCCCGGACCATGGGGGCGGCCGTGGTGGACGACAGCGTGGTGGACCGGGTGATCGAACGGTGGGCCAGCAGCGGCGACTTCCACGAGGGGCTTTACGGCTTCCGCTGACCGCAGCGGCCGGGACGACCTAGTTCAGGGGGCCCCCAGCCGGGCCTGCGCCTGCTCCAGGTCGACCTCACCTCGAGCCAGCGCCTGCAGCACCGAGAGCTGGGACTCCGGCTGCGGCTCGCGGGACTCGACTCCCAGCCGCACCAGCACCGAGTCCACCCGAGCGCGCACCGTCGGATAGCTGACCCCCAGCTGACGCTCCATCGCCTTGAGGTTGCCGCGGGATCCCAAGAAGAGCTTGAGGAGCTGGCGGTCGGCGGCCGAGAGGGCACAGAACTCGCAGCTCTCGAAGTCCCCCGAGAGCTCGGTGCCGCACCCCTGGCAGGAGAGCCTGGTCAGGTGCAGCAGCTCACCGCAGACGGGGCAGCTGCGGGGGGCATGGTTGGCCGTCACTCGCCAACCTCCTCCACCCAGACCGCACCGGTTGTCGTCTCGACGTCCAGCTGGCCCTGCCCGGCACCGACGGTCGCCTCCCGTTGTTCGCCGCCCATGGTCCAGCCCTCGGCAATCCCAGCGGCTTCACCCGGAAGGGAGATTCGACCCAGGGTGCTGCGGGCCTGCACCCTGACGCTGGAACCCGCCTCCAGCCCGATCTTCACGGTCCCCGCCTCGCAGCGCACCTTGGACTGACCGTCGCTGAGCACGCCAGTCGCGGAGACGGTGCCCCAGGTGACCTTCAGATCGAAGGGGCTGGCGAAGCCTTCCAGCTTGGCGCTGCCGGCCTGGATGTCCGCCTTGATCGGTCCCTTGACCCCGCGCACCGACAGCAGCCCCGCCGACATCTCCACCTCCAGCGCCAGGGCGGGATTCATCCGGACCTGGATCGGCCGCAAGGACCGCTCGGGATGGCCAAAGCCGGGGATCCCGGCTCGGCCAGGCCAGCGGAAGCTGAACCCCGAGTCATCGCCGCCAGGCGCGGTCGTCCGGATCACCAGGGTGTCGCCCTCGCGGTGGGCTTCGTGCAGGCCACTGACCACGGCATCGCGGACCTCGGCATCGCCGGTGATGCGCAGGGGGTGGAGCGCGCCCACCACCCGCACCTTGCGGATCGGAGCCTCGGCCAGGGACACCTGGCCCCGGTGGAGTGTCTCGATCTGGGCGGTGCCCTCCTCGGGAGAGAGCTCGCCGGAGGCAACCTTGCGGAGGANNAGCCCCGACTGGGACGGTACGGTGGACCCGGTCCCCGAGATCCCCCCGCCTCCCCGCCTGACCCGCACCGAGCAGGCGACCTGGGCCGTCTATGCGCTGGTCGCGATCCTCTTGCTCGTGATCCCGATCCTCACCCACTCCTTTAGCCTCCCCGACGTGGCTGCCTGGGTGCTGCTGATCGGGACCGTCGCGATGACCGCCGTCTGGATGAGGAACGGGGCGCTCCGAGGCCCGGAGTGGCTAAAGCCGGACGACTACGAGAAGTTCCTCAAAGAGATTCAGCGGATCCCGGGAGCAGAGGAGGACGAGCCCGCTCCACCCACACCGACCGCGCGGCTCGCAGGCCCCGGGCAGTCTGGCGTCCCGCCACCACCACCGTGAGCACCTCGGCCCCGGCCTCCCGGCGCACCTCGACCTGAACTCCGGGCTTCAGCCTCGCCAGCTCCAGCAGCCGCCGCAGTTGGGGCGCCTCGTTCTCCGCCACCTCCGAGATTCGGGAGATCAGAGCTGGAGCGCCGGGCTCCAGCTCGAAGAGACTGACGAGTTCCTCCCCCGCATCCCGGCCCCGGGGATCTCGTTGCCGTTGGGACAGGTGGTGGGCGACCCGTTCCTAAACAACGGACAAAGCCGACGAGGAGCCGTAGGATGGTCTCTGTTCAGCCCCCACCGGAGAAGCCCATGAGCTCGGTGAACAACAACCACGAGGACATCGTTCTCGACTTTCTGGGGATGCCGCCCGAGATCGAGGCGGGCAACATCTTCCCGATCGAGTGGCACGAGGAGACCCCTCAGCTCACCGACATCTACGAGAAGGCCAAGCGGGATGCCTGGAACCCCTCCCACCTCCCCTGGAACGAACTCGACCCCGGGGAGTGGAATGAGGAAGAGCGCCTCGGGATGATGTACTGGTTCGGGGTCCTCGCCAACTTCGACGCCTCCGGCCCGGCCGTCTTCGCCAAGGCTATGGTGCGCAGCTACGAGCTGCACGAAGAAGATCCGGTCCGGCGGTGTCTCTTCTCGGTTGTCCGCGACGAGCAGAACCATGAAGAGGTCTGCGGTCGAATGATCCAGACCCTGCGGGAGGACGGCCCCATCGGGTTCCAGCCCAAGACCGAGTTGGAATACCTGGCAGTGCGCAATCTCAAGTGGCTCTACTACAACGGCGCGCGCTACTGGAACGGCTACAGCAAGGCGCTCTACAAGTACCCGCTGGCGATTCTCTTTTCCTCTTTCCTGATGGGCGAGGTGGCCTCCTCGACCCTCTTCCACCACATGTTCAAGCACTCCGCCCACCCGGTTTTTCAGCAGGCATTTCGCAACATCGGCAAGGACGAGGCGCGCCACCAGGCCATCTGCATGCGCATGCTGGAGAACCACTTCAAAACCATCAACGCGGAGGAAAAGCAGCTGGTCACCCGCCAGTTGCGGGCGGGATTCGTCTTCCTCTCGATGATCCTGTTCGAGCCACCCGACCAGTTCTGGATCATCCCTCCGGACTTCGCGGATGTGCACCACAAGATGGAGGACATCGCCAGGGGAGCCGGGCTGGGCGTCGCCACGCTAGAGCAGAAGACCGAGAACTGGCGTCAGGCGATGCTCAAGATGAAAGCCATCGTCGAGAAGCACGGGATCGCCTTCCCGGCCATGCCCGAGGTGGGCATCAGCGGTGAAGAAGTCACCAACTTTTCAGAAGAGGACTTGATTCCGGTCTTCTGACCCGGGTCAGCTCGTCGGCGCTGCTCTCTGAAGCCACGACTCCACGTGCTTGGACACCTCTTCGTTGCCCACAGCAATGCCGACCGCGTTCCGAAGGAGGTCGTGATTGAGCTCCAGCGTCCGCTGCACTAGGCGCAGCGGACGGGCCGTCGGTGACCCGCTGATGGTTTGCGGAGTCAGGACCAGCGCCCCGTCCTGCAGCCGTCCGGTGTGGATCTCGACATATCCGGCCGGGACCACCACCATCAGCTCTACCAGCTGGTCCGGCAACAGGCGCAGGAATCCCACCTCGAAGTGACTGAGGTCGCCGGACGCCAAGACGGTGGCGCGCTGCGTGAGCCGCAGCAGGGCCCGGTTCGGGACCGCCTCGATGGCCAAAGTCTCGCGGTAGCGAAACGGTGGCTCCGCCTCCCAGAGACCGCGCCCCTCCCCTTCCCACCGGCCCAGCCATGTGGCAAAGGGAGCCATCAGGTCAGTGGCTTGGGAGGGCGGACTCATCGCCGGACCTTAGCCGCTGGCTCAGAACGCAGTCAACCGCCGAACGGCCACGCCCGCAAGGTGCCGTGAGGCTGGGTACTCTAGGGACGTGAACCCCGCCCCAGCTTCGAGGGCTGCCCTGCTGCGGCTGCTGGCGGCCGGGCTGCCACCGCCCGGTCGATTCCCACTTAAAGAGTGGCAGCCGGAGGCGGGCCTGTTCGGTCCCGGAAGTGCCACCTGGGAGGTGATGAAGGAACCGCTCCTGATCCTGGGCGCAGCCCGCGCGCTGCTGATGCAGTCTGCCCATCCGCTGGTCGCTCAGGGGGCTCTAGACCACAGCGACTTCGCCAACGATCCGATCGGTCGCTTCCAGCGCACGGCAGGCTGGGTCACCACGGTCGTGTTCGGGACCAGCGAGGAAGCCCAGGCCGCGACGAGGCAGGTTAACCAGGTCCATCGAAGGGTGTTCGGCGAGCTCCCCCCGGACCACGGCACCTCGGCCTGGGCCCCCGGCAGCTCCTATCGGGCCCAGGATCATGAGCTCCTCTTGTGGGTTCACGCGGCGCTCATCGATACCCTGCTGACTGCTCATCGGACGGTGGTGGGTAGCCTCAGGCCTGGACAGGGGGATAGGTTCATCGGAGAGTGGGACGCCGTGGCCAAGCTGATGGGGCTACCAGCCGGCTCCACCTGGGCGTCTGAGTCTCAGATGCGGGGCTGGATCAACCGCCAACTGCGCAGCGGGGTCGCCCGGCCCGGCCCCGGTTCGCGTCAAGTGGCGAGCGTGATCCTGGCCTCCGGCGTGCGCGGTCCCGCCCTCGCCAAGGTGACTTCACTAATCACCGCGGGGATGCTGCCCCGGCGGGTGCGCTCCCAGTTCGGTATCCGCTGGAGCCCCGCCCATGAGACAGCCTATCGAGCTCTCACCCTCAGCCTGCGCGCCGCCAGGCCGGCCCTGCCACGGGTGCTGCGGATCTCGCCGGTTTACGAGTTTGCCCAGGCCCGAGTCAGCGGCGAACTGCTGCGCGGCTCCGCCCGCACCGAACGGCTGCTGTCCCGCCTACAGGTGGCCTGAGCCGCTTAGGTGACGTCCCAGGACTCGATGGCCGGGAGCTCCTGCTCGTGGCTGAGGATCGAGATCGAGGCGACCTGCACCAGCAGGTGACGGCAGAGGTCGAGGGAGGCTCCAAGGTAGGCGACCGTCAGCGCCCGGAGCAGATGTCCGTGGGTGAAGATGGCGTAGTTGCGATCCGGGTCTGGGTCGAGTTCCTCGAGGAGGCGGCGGCTGCGCTCCAATACCTGCTGGGGGGTCTCCCCGCCCGGACAGCCGTCCCGCCAGAGGTCCCAGTCGGGACGGTTGCGGCGGATCTCCACGACGGTGATCCCCTCGTATTCCCCGTAGTCGAACTCGCCGAGCAACGGAGTGAGCTCGGCCGGAGGTTGCACTTCCGACAGTTCAGCCGTCCGGAGCGCGCGCTGCATCGGGCTGGAGAGGACCCGGGAAAACTCCATGCCGACCAGCCTCNNTGGTCGAGGCTCCAGCGGGTCTCGCCGTGGCGGATCAGATAGACGGCCATCGGGAGACCAGTCTACGGTCGCGGACCGCCGGTCCTCACTTCGGCCCTGGGTATACTGGGCGCCCTCGGGAAGTAGCTCAGTCCGGTTAGAGTGCACGGTTCGGGACCGTGAGGTCGGCGGTTCAAATCCGCCCTTCCCGACGGGCTCCTCGGTGGTTTTGAACCCTCGGCGAACAGCCCTGCCTGAATCGGGACAAGTACGAATCGATTCGGCGGCTGATCATCTCGAGCTGAGCCCAACCGCCGGCCGGCGTCGCTCACGCAACTAGGGCCAGGTCCGCCAAGCCCAGAGTCAGCAGCGGGATACCAACTCGGGCGATCTCCTGCCACCCAGACCCGCCGCGCTCGACCAACCGGGGAACCTCGCCGGCGCCGACCTCTAGGACGCCTACCGGGGCGCCGGTGATCCGACCGGCGCGCTCTGTCAATTTTCCAAGACTGTCCACCGAGGTTGGTTCCCCTTCCGGCACGGGGATGGGGCGAATCGCGAGGATGTCCAGGTCGCTGCTCGCTCGCGCCGTTCCGTCGACGAATAAGCCGAACACGATGAGGCTGATGGGCGAAGGGGAGATCGCGGTCGCTTCGTGTCGCATCCGGGCCATGAACAAGTCCGACAGGCCGGACAGAGCGAGGACAGCCTGGGACGCCTCGTCTTCGCGTCCCAGCTGAACCAGAAGGGCCGAACCCGCGGCTCGACGTTCGACGACTCCGAGCGACACCAAAGCGTTGCGGACCACGGCGGCGCGATTGACGCTGACTCTGGCCAGGCGAGCCACCGTCCGCATCGTCAGCTGGGACTCAGTCCGCGCCAGGACGCCCAGAACCCGGCCCGGGACGCCAGGTATGAGCGCTTCGACCGGTTGTGGGTAGTCCACGGTGGCCATGTCCCAACTTTCGGTACATGCGTGCGTAATATTGGACGTCGGCTAGCCCACCGCCGCGGGCACCATCTCGGCCCCGCTGACCTAGCAATCTAATGCTTATCCCCTTGGCT
>PKXE01000227.1 GCA_003132265.1 Candidatus Dormiibacterota bacterium
CCGGGGCGAGGGCCGGGCCAGCTCGCGCTTGGTGGCTGACCAGCGGCCATCCGGGGCGAGGTACCGGCCGACTCTTGCTTGGTGGCTCTCGGAACGGGTCTATCTGGTGTCCGCCTCTGTCTCTTACCGCCCTAGTGGCTTGCGCGTCGAACAAGTGTTTGGTATGTTTGTTCGATGAGCCGACTGGCGCGTAAGACCGTCCTGCCCGATCGGCCAGCCTCCACCTGGTCCGAGATCCTAGACGCCCCTGAGTTGAGGTCTCGAATCGTTCTTGATCGAGTGATCCCGGCTCGGGATGCTGAGTACGCGCCGGTTCCTGATGGAATTCACCCTCAAATCCGCGAGGGACTCCAGCGCCATGGGATCGGCGCTCTCTACACCCACCAGGTGGAGGCCATCGAACTGGCCGTGGCCGGACGGAGCCTGGCGGTGGTCACTCCCACAGCGTCTGGCAAGTCACTCTGCTACCTGATCCCAGTCCTCGACGCCATCGCCAAGGCGCCGGAGTCGACCGCCATCCTGATGTATCCCACCAAGGCGCTGGCCCAAGACCAGCTGACCGAGCTGCGCGAGCTCTCCGATGCGGCAGAGCTGGAGCTACGCACCTTCACCTACGACGGTGACACTCCGCCCGGAGCTCGGTCCGCCCTGCGCCAGGCGGGCCAGGTCGTTCTCACCAACCCGGACATGCTCCACACGGGGATCCTGCCCCACCACACCCAGTGGGTGCGCCTCTTCAAGGGGCTGCGCTACGTGGTCCTCGACGAGCTCCACACCTACCGCGGAGTCTTTGGCAGCCACGTCGCAAACGTGATCCGGCGGCTGGACCGGATCTGCGCGTTCTATGGGGCCCAGCCGACCTACATCTGCTGCTCCGCCACCATCGCCAATCCCAAGGAGCTGGCCGAGCGACTCCTGGGGCGCCCGGTCGAGTGTGTGGATCGCAACGGGGCTCCGGCACCGATCCGGAGAGTGGTGGTGTTGAACCCGCCGATCGTCGAGCCGCGACTGGGGATAAGGCGCAGCGCTACCAGGGAGGCGAGCTCCTTGGTGCCGCAGCTGGTACGCAGCGGCTCGCAGACGATCGTCTTCGGCCAGACCCGGCTGCAGGTGGAACTCTTGCTCAACTATTTGCGCCGCGAGCTGGAGCGCCCGGGAATGCTGAGCCAGAGTGGGCCACACCACGAGGTCAAGGCCTATCGCGGTGGGTATTTACCGCTCGAGCGGCGGGCCATCGAGTCCGGGCTCCGCTCCGGCGCAGTCCGGTGCGTTGTCTCCACCAGCGCCCTGGAGTTGGGCATCGACATTGGCCGTCTCGACGCCGCCGTCCTGGTCGGTTATCCGGGAACGATCACCAGCACCTGGCAGCGGCTGGGGCGGGCTGGTCGTCGCAACGAGCCGGCGCTGCAAATGCTGATCACCGGTGGGGGGCCGCTCGACCAATACCTTGCCAAGCACCCGGAGTTTCTCCTCGACCGGTCGCCGGAGCACGCCTTCGTGGACCCGGACAACCTCCTCATCCTGGCGGGCCACCTCCAGGCGGCCGTCTTCGAGCTGCCGCTGGGCGACGACGAACGCTTCGGTCTGACCGACGTGGGGGAGCTGCTGGAGGTGCTCCAGGAGGACAGGCTGGTCCATCACACCGGCGGCAGCTGGCACTGGGCCGCCGATGCCTTCCCGGCGGACGCCATCAACCTGCGCACCGCGGCCGCCAGCAACGTCGTGATCCTGGATACCGCCGTGGACGCGCAGGCGCCCTCGCAGGGCCCGCAGGGTCCGCTCTCCGGTAGCTCAGGCGGACACTCGGGATCGGGGTCAAGGGTGGTGGGGGAGCTCGACGAGTGGGCGGCCCCGCTGCTGGTGCATGACGACGTCATTTACATGCATCAGGGACGTCAGTACCACGTGGAGCGTTTGGACTGGGAGGAGCGGCGCGCCTATGTGCATCCGGTTTCGGTGGACTATTACACCGATGCCGACCTGCGCGTGGGGCTGCAGGTGCTGGAGCGCATGGCGGGGCCACTCTCCGATGAGGGCCGTTCCACGTCGCGCTCGCACGGTGAGGTCCGGGTCAGCGTCCTTGCCGCCATGTACCGGAAGATCCGGTTGCTGACCAATGAGACGGTGGGCGCGGGGCCGATCCGGGTGCCGGAGCGCGACCTNNAGGGACTCTGGAGGTGGGGCTGGAGGCGGTCGGGCACGTGCTCGGGCAGGTCGCGTGCTTCCTCGCTATGTGCGATCGCCGTGACCTCGGCGTGGTGGCCCAGGTCAGGGCGTCGCTGCGCTCGATCACCGCTCAACCCACCGGGCCCGAGCCTAGTGAGTACATGCCAGGGGACCGGCCGCCGGTGCAGCCGGCCGGCATCCCCGAAACGTGGCCGAAGGGGGTGGATGACGCTCCCGCAGTCTTCATCTACGACGTCCACCCAGGCGGCGTCGGCCTCAGCGCGCGGCTCTTTGACCTTCACCAGGAGTTGCTTCCAGCCGCCGCCAGCCTGCTCCGGGACTGCGACTGCGACGCCGGCTGCCCGGCGTGTGTCGGTCCAGTCGCCGGGGTCGAACCTCACGCCAAGGCCCTGGCGTTGGCGCTGCTGGGCACGTGCGGCTGGTGACCACCCAACTCCGGCTCAAGATCGAGGCGCTGCAGGGAGGACCGCGTCGGGAAATCGGTTCGGCGCTCGCCCGAGAGCGGTCGCTGGCACTCCGCTCGTCACCTGGTCCGAGTTCCGAGCGCGCGCCGGCCGCCGCTCTGGATGAGCTCGGCTTCAGTTGGGACGAGGCTCGCTCTCTCTGGGTGCGCCGAAGTGGTTTCCGCCTCAGCGAGCTGGGACTGAGCTCGGAGGTGCTGACCCCGGCCGGCCTCCGGTCGTTGTCACCCCTAGTCGGCGATCAGCTGGCTGGCCCGGTCGTCTGCTTCGACCTGGAAACGACCGGCCTCCAGCGAGGGACCGGTACCGTGCCCTTCCTCTACGGATGGGCGGTGGTCTCCGGCGACGAGATCGAGGTGGAGCAGTGGTTCCTCCCCGACCTGGGCCGGGAGGCTCCTTTGGTCGAGGCAGCGCTCCAGATGCTGAAGCGAGCTGGGCTCCTGGTGACCTACAACGGAGCCAGCTTTGACCTGCCCTTGGTTCGGACCCGCACGGTTATGACCGGCTTGGAGAGGCCCTGGCCGGCTACTCCTCATCTCGACCTCCTGCCGCTGGTGCGGCGGCTGTTTCGCCATCGACTGAGTCGCTGCAGCCTGAGGCGGGCAGAGGAGGAGTTGCTGGGACGACCGCGGGTGGACGATGTGCCCGGCAGCGAGGCCCCCGAGCGCTATCGAAACTTCCTGAGGGACGGCGACCCGGCACCGCTGGCCCCAGTGCTACGGCACAACCTGCTGGACCTACTCTCCCTGACCCGCCTGATGGACCATCTAGAACGCCACCTCGACGTGGCGCGGCCCCAGCCCTCCGACTGGTACAGCCTGGGAAGGTATGCCGAGGACCGGGGCCACCTGCAGCGGGCCGACGTCCTCTATCTCGGCGCCGAGTCCGAGTCGCCGCCGCCGCTCGACCGCGCTGCCGCCCTGCGCCGGACCCGGATGCTGCGGCGGCAGGGACGGGATGCGGAGGCACGGGCGGCCTGGCAGGCCATCTGGGAGCGCTGGCGCGACCCGGAGGCGGCCGAGGCGCTCTGTGTCGGCATGGAGCACCGGAGTACCGATCTGGTGGCCGCGCTGAAGCTCGCTCAGGATGCCCTCAGCACCGCGCCCGCCGGGTGGGACCGCAGGTTCGTCAAGCGCATCTGGCGGCTCCAGGCCCGGCTCGACAGTCTGGGCCTGCTGGAAATGGCCGCTCCGGAGCCGCTCCCAGATCGTGAGCCGACTGAAGGGCGGCGTCCCTGGGAGTCCTGGCTTCCGGGCGGAACCTCCTACGAGGCTTGGCTTACCCTGAAGCGGGGCCGGGGCGGGCGCGTGGCGATCCCAGGTGATTCGGGCGGCCCGAGGCCGGAGCGGAGGTTGAAGGCGCTCACCCACCGGCTCTGAGCGAGTCTTACTGGAGCACCGCCTGACAGTCTCCGAGCTAGATCTGTTTCGCTGGCGACCGGATGTCGATACCGTCAGGCCAGGTGCTCTCCCAAATAGTCCTACTCACGCTCTTCCTGCTCACCGCCGCGGCCGTCACCAGCCGGCCCTTCCGGATCTCCGAGGGTTGGTGGCCGGTCGGTGCGGTCGCGGCGGCGCTTCTGCTGGGGGCGATCCCGGCGACGACGGCCGCTCGGGGCCTCGGCAGCAGCCTCGACGTGCTGGCGTTCTTCGCGGGGCTGCTCCTGCTGGCCTGGGCACTCCGCGTCACCGGGTCGCTCGGCCGGGAGCTCGATCGGCTGGAGGCTTGGAGCCGTGGTGAACCGAGGCGGCTCCTGGTTGCCGTCGCCATCGCCACGGTGGCGGTGACCGCTCTGCTCTCCAACGATGCCGCCGCCCTGCTCTTCGCTCCCGAGGTTTTCGACCGGCTCCAGCGCCGCGGGCTCCCGCTGGCGCCATTCGTCCTGACCATGGCCCTCACCGCCAACGCCGCCTCAGCGCTGCTGCCGATTAGCAACCCCGTGAACTTGCTGATTCTCGACCGCTCCCACATCGCCCTGTCCAGCTACCTGTCCGCCGTCACCCCGGCCGCTCTGGTGGGGGTTCTGATCACGGTGGCCGGCTGCCTCCTGCTTACCGCCAGGCACCTGCCGCATGGCGGCGCCACCCCGACCGGTCGGCCCGTGGCAGCAGCTGGCCGCGGACCGCGAGCGCGGGGGATAACGGTGTTGATCGGGGTCTTGGTCCTCACCGACATGGGTTTCGCAGCGGCCCGGCTTCCGATCGGTCCGCCGACCCTGGTCGCAGGGCTTTCGGCGGTTCTTCTGCTGTGGTCCACGGGTGGGTCTCGGGAGGCCCCCGGCGGGCTTGGGTGGTCGATCCTCGCTCTGGTCGCCGGCTTCTCAGTTCTCGCGTCCGGCCTGGAGCACTCCGGGTTGCTGGCGACGGCCGCCGGCTGGGTCGCGGCGGGCGGATCCACCTGGTTCGAGGCCGTCGCCACCGGGGTGGTCACCGCGGTCATCTCGGGGGTGATCAACAACCTTCCGGCGGCCCTGCTGGTGACTGCCGGGCTGCAGGCGGCCCATCACCTGGGGTCCCTGGCTCTCCCGGTGATCGTGGGGGCCGACCTGGGCCCGAACCTGGCCCCCTTCGGGTCGCTCTCCACGATCCTGATCCTGGCCGCGGTGCGGCGCCGCGGCCAGCCGG
This sequence comes from Candidatus Dormiibacterota bacterium, assembly GCA_003132265.1. Lineage (GTDB taxonomy): Bacteria > Chloroflexota > Dormibacteria > Aeolococcales > Bog-877 > Bog-877. Next base: position 5,273 of record PKXE01000227.1, read on the forward strand.
TTCCGTGGGGGCCGCTCTGGCGGCTGGGGCTCGTCGTGGGTCCGCTTGCTCTCCTGCCCACCCTCTGCCTGGTAGCGCTCGCCCGCTGATCCTTCACCCCAGCAAGGCCTATCGGGCCAACAGCGCCATGCCTGCCCTCTTCGAAAAGCTGTTCCAGAGCGCCTTCGCTGGCTTCGGGTTGGCGGCGATCGCGATCGGGGCCCTGGTACCGGCGTCGATCATGTCCATAGCCGCCGACAACCTCTTCAGCCGCAACGTCTTTAGCGAGTTCATCAGGCCCAAGAAAGAGCAGGCTGAAACCGCCCGGTTGGCCAAGATCACCGCCATGGTCGCGAAGTTCCTGGCCCTCGCCTTCATCCTGACCGTGCCTGCCCAGTACGCCCTCTACTACCAGACCGCAGGCGGCGTCTGGATCCTGCAGACACTGCCGGCTGTCTTCCTCGCCCTCTTCGTCCCCTGGCTGGACCGCTGGGCCACCCTGCTGGGCTGGGCGGTGGGGATCGCCTGAGGCACCTACCTGCTGGTCAGCCTGGGCTTCAAGTCCTCCCAGTACCCGTTCCAGAGCGGCGCCCATTTCGGGATCCTCTACATCTGGATCCCCGCGGTCGTGGCGAACCGGCTGGTGGCCCTGGTGTTCACCGCGATCGCCCGCATGGTGCGGGTCCCCCGGGGCCGCCGGACGCTGACTGCCGTCGACTTCCAAGCCGGGGCAGCCAAGTAGCTGGTCGACCGCCGCGCCGTCGNNGTCGACCGCCGACGCTGCCGCAGTCCTCTGCGGCACCACGGTGCTTCACCTTGGCCACGGCCGACAACTCTCGCCTCATCAGCTCACCAAAGGCCTCCGAGGTACTCAATCGGAGCTCCTCGTCTACGACGGGCGTCTACCACCACACCGCTCCGTGCTCACTGCCGACGGCTACCGCAGCCGGCGGTGGAACGGCACCAGCCCGGATAGTCGCGAAACGGATGCGGGGGTGGCGGGTGTCGAGTATCCGCAGATCAACAGGAGGAGGGGTGGTCCCGGCATCATCTAGCCTCTGCGCGCACTACGCCAGTCGCCGTCCGGGCTAAAGTGGTAAACGACGGGAGCATCGGCAAGGACTGGCACATCAAACGCGTCGCTCCGCCCGCCCGCCGCGGTCGCGGATATCCCGTACGACCTCCCCAGGCGCCCCCAGACAGGTGGTGCAGGCAGGGGTGTCCGGCTACGGGGTTTATGTGGGCCGATCGGGCCCTCGTTCTAGCTGCGGCCCCGTCTCCTGAGGCACGATGTCCGGATCGTCGCGCTACCCTGAACTGAATGACAGTGGATCTAGGTCGGACTAGCGAGCGGACGTCATTGACCGTCTCCAGCGTGACTTTCGCGGATCCGGCGGTGGCGGTCGGCCTTTGCGCCGTAGTCGACGGTGCGCCGCTCGTGCACTGCCTGACCAACATCGTCGTCGCTGGCTTCACCGCTAATGTCCTGCTGGCCATCGGGGCGTCACCGGCGATGGTGGAGAACGCCGAAGAGTCCGGCGAGTTCGCCGCCGTCGCCAGCTCGGTCTTGATCAACTTAGGCACGTTGTCTGCCGAGCGGGAGCGGGCGATGCGGGCGGCGGCGGCAGCAGCCCACGCCTCGGGCACACCGTGGGTGCTCGACCCGGTTGCTGTAGGTGCGTTGGCGCATCGCACGGCCGTGGCCAAGGAGTTGCTCGGTTCCCATCCGACGGTCGTGCGGGGCAACGGCTCGGAGGTCATGAGCCTCGCCGGGGTGGGGGGAGCTGCGGGCAAAGGCGTCGACTCGGCGGCCGGGAGCGCCGATGCGCTCGACGCGGCGCGGTGGTTGGCCCGGTCGGCGGGGTGCGTGGTTGCTGTCAGCGGAGCCACGGACTTCGTGACCGACGGTACCGAAGTGGTCGCCGTGCCTGGAGGCCACCCACTTATGACGAAGGTGACGGGGGTAGGCTGCGCCTTGGGTGCGGTGATGGCGGGGTGCTGTGCGGTCGACCCCCGGCCTCTTGTCGCTGCAGTCACCGCGTCGGCAGTCCTCGCGGCCGCCGGGGAGCGGGCGTCTGTGGGCGATCCGGGACCGGGGACCTTCGCCGTGCGCCTGCTCGACGCTCTCGCGGAGCTCGCGACGGAGGTCCGGCCAGCCCGGACATGAGGCCGGTGCTCGACCTGCGGGTCTATCTGGTGACCGATACTCGCCTGTGCGGGAAGCGCGGGGTGCTGGAGACAGTCGCCGCCGCGGTTGCCGGTGGTGTGACTGCCGTGCAAGTGCGTGACCCTCAGGCCTCCGGGCGTCAGCTGTACGAGCTCGCGATGAGCGTGCGGAACCGGCTGGCGGGCACGGGGGTTCCGCTCATCGTCGACGACCGCCTCGACGTCGCGCTCGCCGTCGGCGCCAACGGCGTCCACCTCGGCCAGGGGGATTTGCCTCCACCTGCGGCGCGCGCCGTGGCCGGCCCTGACCTGGTGATCGGCTGGTCGGTGACCGACCTCGCGCAAGTGGCTGATGCCCATCGGTTCCCGGCGGGTACGGTGGACTATCTGGGCGTGGGACCGGTGTATGGCACCGCGACCAAGACCGACGCGGGGCCCGCTATTGGTCTTATCGGGCTGCAATCGGTCTGCGCCGTCGCCGCAATGCCCTGCGTCGCCATTGGCGGGATCGACGATACCAACGCCGCCGCCGTCACCACCTCCGGGGCCGCCGGACTCGCCGTGGTGTCGGCCATCTGCACCGCTGCGGACCCCGGGGCGGCAGCCCTACGCATCCGGCAAGCGGCCGGCTGGTGATCCCCACGTCCTTAACCCGTCACCGAGCCCAGGCGCCTTGCGCAGGAGGCCACTCCAGGTAGATGGCGACCCGCCGAGAAGGGGTGCCTTGAACGCTGAAGGAGGGGGGGAGGATCACTCGCGACCTCAATCAGCCTTCCCTACCTCCCAGGCCCTTGTCCCGGCCCGCACCAGCTCCCATGACCTCCCCGCCCTCCTCCCCGCACCGGCCCCCTCAGCCGTTTTGGCGACTTTGAATTTGTCCCTGCGACGAGCTCCTCGCCCCCTGATCCGAAGGCCCCCTGCCGTGTTAGGATCGAGCCTCACCCCACCGCCGAAATTCCGCGGGCAGTGGAACATCCTGCGGCAGAGCGTCTTCGGGTGACGGAGTCGGGAGGAGCGGCCCATGCTGAGTGAGCAGGTCCAGCTGGAGATGCACCACCAGATGGTGCGCATCCGGCGGTTCGAGGAGACTCTGCAGCAGGTCTATATGGAAGGGAAGAGCCCGGCCTTCGACATCGCCGCGGGCCCAGTCCCGGGGGAGATGCACCTGGCGGCCGGCCAGGAGCCGGTGGCCGCGGGAGTCTGCCTCCACCTGCGGGTGAGCGACGCCGTGACCGCCACCCATCGCCCCCACCACATTGCCCTGGCCCACGGCATGGACATGCAGCGGATGATGGCCGAGATCTTCGGCAAGGACACCGGCCTCGGCCACGGCAAGGGCGGTCACATGCACCTGTTCGACCCCGCCACCCACTTCGGCTGCAGTGGCATTGTCGCGGAGGGGATGCCAACCGCGGTGGGCCACGCCCTGGCCTTCAAGAAGCAGGGGCGTGACGAGGTGGCCGTGTCCTTTTTCGGGGAGGGCGCGGCCAACCAGGGCGCCTTCCACGAGTCCCTCAACCTGGCCGCCCTGTGGAACCTCGGTGTGGTCTTCGTGTGCGAGGACAACGCCTGGGCCATCAGCGTGCCCAAGGAGAAGGCCACCGCCATCGCCAACAACAGCGACCGGGCCGCCGCCTACGGGATCCCCGGGGTGCTGATCCCGGATAACGACCCGGTCGCCGTCTACGAGGCCGCCGGCGAGGCTGTGGCCCGAGCCCGGGCGGGCCGGGGCCCCACGCTCATCGAGGTCAAGACCGACCGCCTGCTGGGGCACTTCGAGGGCGACGCCCAGATCTACCGCACCAAGGACGAGATGGAGACCCTGACGCAGCGGGACGCTCTCAAACTGTACGAGCGGCGCTTGATCGCAGCGGGGACCCTGACCGAGGACGGAGCGGGCCAGGTCTGGGTCGCGGCCCAGGCCGAGGTCGACGCGGCCATCGAGTATGCCCGACAGAGCCCCTACCCGGAGCCCGAAGCGGCGCTGTTGCACGTGTTCGCCTAGGGGAGAGAAGTTATGGCAGTGGAAACCAAGCGGCGGCTGCTGACCACCTCTAAGGCGATCGCGGAGGGCATTGCCCAGGAGATGGAACGCGATCCTGCGGTCTTCGTGATGGGCGAGGACATCGGGGCCTACGGGGGCATCTTCGGGGCCACCGAGGGGCTGCTGGCGAAGTTCGGCCCCGAGCGGATCATAGACACCCCCATCTCGGAGACCGGCTTCATCGGCGCCGCCACCGGGGCCGCGCTCTCCGGCATGCGCCCGATCGCGGAGCTGATGTTCGTCGACTTCTTCGGCGTGTGCATGGACCAGATCTACAACCATATGGCCAAGATCCACTACGAGTCCGGCGGCAACGTGCGGGTCCCGGTGGTGGTCACCACGGCCATCGGCGGGGGCTACGGCGACGGGGCCCAGCACTCGCAGACGCTCTACGGGACCTTCGCCCACCTACCCGGGATGAAGATCGTGGTGCCGTCCACGCCCTACGACGCCAAGGGGTTGATGATCTCCGCCATCCGGGACGACAACCCGGTCATCTACATGTTCGACAAGGGGGTGATGGGCCTGGGCTGGATGACGCCGAACCCGCGGGCCACCGGGGAGGTGCCGGAGGAGCCCTACACAGTGCCCATCGGCAAAGCGGATATCAAGCGGCCGGGCCGGGACCTCACCGTGGTCACGGTGTCCCTCATGGTGCACCGGGCCCTGGACGCGGCCGAGGAGCTGGCCGCGGAGGGCATCGAGGCCGAGGTCTTGGATCTGCGGTCCATCGTGCCCCTCGACCGGGAGGCGATCGTGGAGTCGGTGCGCCGGACCCGGCGGCTGCTGGTGGTGGACGAGGACTACCGCAGCTTCGGCATGACCGGGGAGGTGATCGCCACCGTGGTTGAGGGCGCCTTCGACTACCTCGACGCCCCGCCGGCGCGGCTGGCGCTGCCGGACGTGCCGATCCCCTACACCCGGCCTCTGGAGCAGTACGTCCTGCCCAGCCGCGAGCGCATCGTGACCGCGGCGCGCGAGCTGGTCGCCGGCCGGTAGACGGCGAGGGGGGTGGGGCCCGACCCGATCCCCCGCCCCGCTCCGCGTCCATGTTGGAGGAAGCGATGCGCCGCCCGGTCCTGATGCCGCGCCTGGCCGAGGAGGTCGACCAGGGCGTCGTGGTCACCTGGTTCGTGGAGCCCGGCGCCCGCATCCGGGAGGGGGAGCTGCTGGCCGAGCTCCAGGTGGAGAAGGTGAGCAGCGAGCTCCGGGCGCCGTGCGACGGCCGGGTGGTGGAGCTGTTGGTGGTCCCCGGCGGGGTGGTGACCCAGGGCGAGCCCATTGCAATCATCGAGGAGGCCACCGGTGGGGCCGCGGCCCCGGACGCCGNNCCCGCTGCCAGCCGGTGGTGGCGGCGGGGTGGCCGCGTCACCGTCGGCCCGCCGCCTGGCCCGGGAGTTGGGGGTGGATCTGGCCGGCGTGAGCGGTTCCGGGCCGGGGGGCCGGATCGTGGAAGCCG
>PKXE01000110.1 GCA_003132265.1 Candidatus Dormiibacterota bacterium
GCTCCTTGCTGAAATCCTCAGGTTAGTACCATGTCGATGTGTTGCGCCAGTCTGCGTCCAGAGTCCGATCCCCCAGCCGTCTAGCGACTCCCAAGACCGAAGACAGCCGACTCTCGTGATCCGCCACGACGTGGTCGTGGTCGGCGCTGGCCTGATTGGTCTGGCGACGGCCCTGGCTTTGGTCCGTCGCCTGCCAGGGGCGGACATAGTGGTGGTGGACAAGGAGCGTGAGGTCGCGCAGCATCAGAGTGGGCACAACAGCGGCGTCGTTCACTCAGGGCTCTACTACACACCCGGGTCTGCCCGGGCTAGCCTCTGCCGGGACGGACGGCAACAGCTGCTGGAGTTCGCCGCCACCGAGGCCGTGCCGGTGCTCGAAAGCGGCAAGATGGTGGTGGCGGTGCGCCCCGAGGAGACGGGACGAGTGCGCGAGCTGGCTGCCCGGGGCACGGCCAACGGACTGCGCGGGCTCGAGATCATGGACAACCGCGGCCTCGAGCAGCACGAACCGGCGGCCCGTGGACTGCTGGCCCTGTGGGTGCCCGAGACCGCGCTCGTGGACTTCCGGCAGGTGGCCCTGGCGCTGCGGCGCAGGCTGACCCAACTCGGCGTGCAGTTCGAACTGGGCCTCTCCATCGAGTCCATCCGACATGAGCAGGACCAGGTGCGAGCCACGTCCGCCACCGGGACGGTGGTTGGTCGCCGGCTGGTCAACTGCGCGGGGCTGCAGGCGGAACTGCTGGCTCGCGGCGCCGGTCTGGAGACCGGGCTCAGGATAATCCCGTTCCGCGGCGCCTACTTCGAGCTGATACCGTCGCTAGCAGGGCAGGTGCGGAGCGCCATCTATCCCGTCCCCGATCCCCGCCTGCCGTTCCTCGGGGTGCATCTCACCCGCCACCTGGACGGGGGGGTTAGCGCCGGCCCAAATGCGGTGTTGGCGCTGGCCCGCGAGGGCTACCGGAGACGGGACATCAGCCCCGCCCACATCGGCGCGCTGCTGGGGTATGGTGGCATGCGCCGGTTGGCGATGCACCACCTTCGGACCGCCCTCGCCGAGACCTGGCGGGACCTCTCCAAAGAGGCTTACGCGCGGTCGGTGGCGGCCTACCTTCCCGGCGTCACCCACCGGGATCTGCGGACGGGCGCTTCGGGGGTAAGGGCCCAGGCGGTGGCGCCGGACGGAACCCTCCTCGACGACTTCCGAGTGGTCACGCAGGGGCCGGTGGTGCACGTGCTAAATGCCCCCTCGCCAGCTGCCACCGCATGCCTGGCAATCGGCGAGGAGATCGCGTCCCAGGTCACCGCCCTGGGCGACCGGCCCCAGCGCTGAAGTCGAGGGCGAGGATCTGGGCCAAGCGCTCGCCAGCCTTCAGGCGCCGCAAATAGCCGTCCTCGCGCTCAGCCAGAGCCAGGGCCTCCTCGCGGACCTCCTCCCACAATCCCGCCGGCACCACGGCCACGCCGTCGCGATCGGCGATCACCTGATCTCCAGGCTGCACCAGGACACCTCCCACCGCCACCGGCTCACCGACCGACACCAGGCTGGTCTTGGTGCACTGCCCGGGGGCTGCCCCGGCGCAGACGATCGGCAGACCCAGCCGGTCCAGATCGGCCAGATCACGCACCGTGCCAGCCACCACCAGACCGCCCAGGCCGCGCGCCACCGCATCGGTGGCCATCAGCTCACCGAAGAGACCAAAGGTCGAAGTCCCACCTCCATCCCCGATCAGGACGCTGCCCGGTTTCGCACCGTAGAGGGCGGCATGGATGGCGAGGTTGTCGTTTGGGCTGCAGGCGAAGGTGGCAGCGGGACCGCACAGCTGCGGCCTCCCCAGGAAGAGGTTCAGGCCTCTGATCGTCCGCACCCGGTCCCCTCCCGCCTGGACCACCCAGGGGGTGGTTAGATCCCTTGACTCTGCTGCGTTTGGATGACCGTGTTGTGAACTCACGCGAATCAACCTCCGAGGTGGGTGTGGGTGGCTGGATCAACGCTCCGTGGCGCTGGCTCCCGCACCACCGGATTGCTCAGGGTGGCCAGCCTCCCCAGACGGCACTCCACCACGTCCCCGTCCTGAAGAACGACCGCACCTGGGGTGCCGGTGGAGATGATGTCGCCCGGGCTGTAGCCGAGCGGCGAGTAGTGGGCGATGATCTCCGGGATCGTCACGGACATGTTGCCGGAGTGGGACTCCTGGCGCAGCTCGCCGTTGACTCGCAGGGTCATCTTCAGATCGTGTGGGTCGCCGACCTCGTCCGGGGTGACGATCCACGGGCCGAGCGGGCAGAACGTGTCGATCGCCTTGCAGAAGGAGAACACGCCGGAGCGCATCTCGCGTCGCTGGATGTCGCGCGCGGTGATGTCGTTGAAGATCGTGTAGCCGGCGATATAGGACTCGGCCTCGTGCGCGTCGAAATGCTTGCCCGCCTTGCCGATGATCACGGCGAGCTCGAGCTCGTGGTCGAGCTCTTCGGTCAGGTGCTCGGGGTAGATGATCGCCTCGTCGGGGCCGATGATCGCGTCGA
>PKXE01000069.1:0-3193 GCA_003132265.1 Candidatus Dormiibacterota bacterium
GTGGAGTTCCCAGTGTTGGCGTGACCGCGGCTATCCTCAATGTCACCGTGACCGACACCACCCAATATAGTGACCTGACCGTTTATCCCACGGGAGTTGCCCTACCCCTGGCCTCCAATCTCAATTGGGCGCCCGGAGCCACGGTGGCCAACCGCGTGATTGTGCCGGTGGGGACATCTGGGCAGATCAGCATTTACAACTGGCAGGGCGCCACGGATGTGGTTGTGGACGTGGATGGCTACTTCACTGATGGGAGCAGCACTCCTGCCAAGGCCAGCCTGTATTACCCGATCAGCCCTGTCCGAATGCTGGATACCAGGGCAGACGCGGGAACCCTGGAGACCAACAGTCATCTGGTGGAGCAGTTGGCCGGCGTGGACGGCATCAGCCCCACGGCGAACGCAGTAGTGGCTAACCTTACCGCCACCAACACCACACTCCCGGGCTACTTCACTGTGTTGCCAGGTGCCTCAGGAGGCCCCACCACGTCAGATCTGAACTTCGCTGCGGGAGCCACCGTGCCCAATCTGGCCGTGGCCAGCCTGAGCGACCAGGGAGCAGCTGACATCTACAACGATGAAGGTGGTGCCGACGTCATTGTCGACGCCTTCGGCTACTTTCAACCGGAGAACCCGACTGGGAACAGCGCCCTCGCTCCTTGTACTCAATCCAGTTTGAGCGCCAACGTCGCAACTAGCACTCAGGGGACTCCGGTAACGGTCGACGCCAGCTCCAGCTGTCCGGCCGGGACCACCGCCAGCTATGAGTATTGGTATCAGCCGGCCTACAGTTCAGCCTGGGTCTTAGCTCAAGGCTGGGGCAATGCGGACAGCTATAGCTACGCCACCGGCGCTTGGGCTCCGGGCACCTATACGTTGGCAGCTTGGGTCAGCAGTGGTAACGCTTACCAGTCAGTTGCTGGCAGCACTAGCGTGCTCTCTGATGCCACTGCCCTGGTAACGGGGGTCACCTACTCGGCCCAGCTGGAAGGGATGACCTGCGAAGAGGCTACCTTGCAGATGGGGCTCTCGCACGAAGGCATCTCGGTTAGTCAGCAACAGATCCTGAATGCCGAGGGGGTCAACGAAAGTGTACCGGGAATTGGCCCTGCCTACACAAAGGCGGATGCGATGGTCAATTTCGTTGGCTATCCCAATGGGGGATCGGGCGCGGGTTATGAGCCGGGCACCTACTATGGCGCCATTGTTGGAGCGGCACAAGGATTGGGAGGCGGCGTGATCGCGGCCGGAGAAGGGATCAGCCCGACTCAGGTCTACGACTACGTTGATCAGGACCACCCGGTGGAAGTTTGGGTAACGTTCGACTTCCATGTTCGCTATGCCACTACTTGGCTGGGCAACGGGATTCACACTTGGCCTTGGGCGGGCCCGGACGAACACGCTGTCCTCATCGTGGGCGTCGATAACAATTCAGTGCTGATTGACAACCCCTGGCCGGCGGGAACCTATGGCGCCGAGTACTACGGACAGGATGAGTGGGTTCCCATGAGTACTTTCCAGAGTGTCTATGGGGTCTACCATGACATGGCGGTTGTTCTCAACTAAGGGCAACGACATGCTAGACACACTCTGGCGGCTGGCGCGGCCGGTCGGGGATGACGTCGCCTTCACTAGGTCAGCAGCGGCGCGAACCGCGTAAGCGTCTCGTCAGTGAAGCTGATCAGCTCATCGAGCCTTGGAAGAAGCGCTCTTCCCTTTCCCGGCCCGCTCCGCGCGAACGTCACGGGCAACCTGAATTTGACCTCTACTTGCAGGTCAGGGGTATCAGCCCCGAGGGTGAGCGTGCCGTCTCTGGGTCTCTGGGTCTGCGAAGTCGGCAACCAAGACGCGCCTGAGCTATTCTGACCGGTGAGGGATAGCCTCGGCAACCGGCTCGGTCTGGCCGATGATCGGGCGCTCCGGGGCTGGGAGCCAGTCTCCAATCTGGCCGGCGCCGGTATCCGGCGGGGCTAAGATGCCCTGGACGACGGGGCGTGGCCTAGCGGTAAGGCGCCTGCTTTGGGAGCAGGAGATCGGCGGTTCGATCCCGCCCGCCCCGAGAGCATCTGTGCTACCGGAAGGAGTCGGGAAAATCAGAGAGCAGGTCTTCTAACTCATCCAAACGGCCATTTTGACCCCCTCCTCAGAAGACCTGCTTTGGGAAGAGCTCAACCCGGGTCGGTCTTTTCGAGCCCCAGATAGCTCATTGTCCTGAACTCAGTCGGAGAGCAGGGGGCCAGACTAGGCTCGGCACAGTTGTGAGCAAGCTCCGTCTCTTCGATCACGGACCGCCAGGGTGGGATTGCGCCACTCAACTCGAAGGGAGACAGAGATGGCCACGGGGCGTCTGGCGAAGATGATCGGACGATCGGGAACTTCCCCGCAGATCCCAGAGCCGAGGCTGGCCAAGTTTCTGTTTGCCGACACTCTCAGATTCATGGAGGCGACCGAGTGACACTCGCCGCCTATGCGGCCGCACTAGCGACGTGTCGGACGCTCGGCTCCAGATCTGCTACGGCGGTTCTCCCGTGCGCGGCTGCGACCCCAGACATCAGTGCCACCCAACTTCAGCGTGGCGACCAGGCAAGAGCCAAGAGCGAGGAGGACGCCTCGTGAGCGAAGCCACGGCAGGAGAGACGACGGAGTTCACGATCGGAAGGGAGGTCGCGTGTAGCGACGGTGTCTGCGGAGATTTGCGACGCTTGGTCGTCGATCCGGCGGTCCGCGAGGTAACCCATCTCGCCGTTGAACCGAGACATCGGCGATATATGGGTCGACTTGTCCCGATCGATCTCGTCGAGGTGACTGGGGAGGAGATCCGGTTGCGGTGCACCATGTCTGAGTTCGAGGCGCTCGAGGAAGCGGATGAGATCTCCTTTACGCCCGGAGCTGGTGGNNGGCCTGGGTGGCGGCCTGGGCGGCATGGGGAGCTTTGGCATGGGGATGGAGAACATGGGTCCTGGTCCCCAAGCAGTCGCCTCGGACCGCGTACCCACGGGTGAGGTCGAGGTGCAGCGTGGCGACCACGTCCACGCCACGGATGGGGATATTGGGCGGGTTCAGGGACTGGCGGTCGATTCCAGCGATCATCGGGTGAGACACGTGCTACTCGCCGAGGGCCACCTCTGGGGCCAAAAGCGGGTGGCCATCCCGATCAGCGCCGTGCAAGCCGTCGACGACGGGGTTCGGCTCAA
>PKXE01000069.1:3245-4177 GCA_003132265.1 Candidatus Dormiibacterota bacterium
AGGTCTTGGCGGCGGATTCCTAACCTTCCAGGCCGGCCGATTCCCCGGGACTGAGCTTGGCCGTGAGATTCTATGCAAGAGGGTCTCGACGAGAGAGTGCAGTCAGCGTGGGGTCTGGGAGTCGTCGCCTCCTCCGCGCGTTGTCGATGGTGCTAAAAGCTGGGATGGGCCAACCTGCGGTCACCGGACTAGGGAAGTGGGTCGCCCCGACTGACGCTCAGCCGATTCCGGCCGAGCGTTGTCAGTGGTTTGGCGGCAGCGCGCGGTCACGAGGTCCCGGGCGCTCACTCGGCCAGGAGGGTCTGGCGCGCCGTGTCGAGCGCCCCGCGCCCCTCACCGCTCACCTCTGGGAGATGCAGGTTGAGTTGCTCGATGGTATGGGTCAGGATGCCGCCAACGAGCGCCCGCGCGAGGTACTTGTGGTCGGCCGGCACGACGTACCAGGGAGCCCACGGGGTCGACGTCGCCGTGATGGCCGCTTCATAGGCACGCAGGTAGTCGTCAAAGTAAGCGCGTTCTGCTAGGTCGGCACTAGAGAATTTCCAGGACTTGGATGGGTCGTCGATCCGCGCGAGCAGTCGTCTTTTCTGCTCGTCCTGGGAGACGTGGAGGAACAGCTTGACGGTGTGGGTGCCGTTGCGATGGAGATGCCGCTCGAACGCGTTGATGTCCTCGTAGCGCTGGGTCCAGAGCTCGCCGCCTCGCTTGGTTGCCGGGGGGAGATGCTGCTGGTCCAGGAGCTCGGGATGGACCCGCGTGACCAGCACTTCCTCGTAATAGGAGCGGTTGAAGATGCCAATTCGCCCGCGCTCCGGGAGCGCCTTGGCACAGCGCCAGAGGAAGTCGTGGCTCAGCTCTTCAGCGGAGGGGCGCTTGAAGGAGACGACCTCGCAGCCTTGGGGGTTGACTCCCGACGTGACGTGCTTGATCGT
>PKXE01000133.1 GCA_003132265.1 Candidatus Dormiibacterota bacterium
GTGCTGCTGATCTTCTCTTTGCTGGTCACTCCGGCAGCGGTCGCCGACCGGCTGACCAGCCGGCCCGCGACCGCCATGTTGGTCTCGGTGGTGACAGCGCTGGCGTGCACCATGGTGGGGCTGGCGATTGCCTTCTACGTCACCGCGCCGGTGAGCTTCTTCATCACCAGCCTCGCCTTCGGAACCTACCTGGTGGTGCGTTGGGCACCCCAGCTGGGCCGTCGTCGCCCGCTTCCCCCCGGGAGTACCGTGTGACCGTGATCAGGCGGCAGGAGCCGGCGACCGAGACGTCAGCCGCGGGCGGGCTCTCGGGGCCGGAGTCCGAGGTTCACGCCGGGGTTGGCAAGCGGCTGGCCTCGATCCGCCAGCGCTACACCGGAGGACGACGCCTTCTAGTGGAGGCGCTGATTCATGCCGGGCGGCCTCTGACCGTGACCGAGATCCTCGACGTGCGCCCGGCGCTCCCGCCCAGCACCGCCTACCGCAACCTGGCGGTGCTGGAGCAGGCCACCGCGGTGCGCCGGGTGCAGCTGAGCGGCGAGTTCTCCCGCTACGAGCTGAGCGAGGAGCTCACCCGTCATCACCACCATCTGGTCTGCGTCGACTGCGGCTCGGTCGTGGATGTGACCGCGCCGGCCCGCCTCGAGGACGACGTCACAGTGGCGGCCAAGGAGGTTGCGGCGGCTACCGGATTCCGCCTGGAGAGCCACCGGCTCGACCTGATCGGTCACTGCCAGGCGTGCTCCTGACCGGCAGCCCAGCCTTCGACGCCTAGGGCTCCGCGACCGGGACCCCGCCCCCGACCGGCTCGGTCGGGGCGCCCGGTCTCCTTGAGGCGGAACCTCCGGGCCGGGTGGCCAGCACGGAGCCGCCCAGCACCAGCGCAAACCCGAAGCCGACTCCCGCAGTGAAGGGCTCATGGAGTAGGGCCACCCCGAGCGCAACCGCGACCGCCGGGTTGATGTAGGTGATGACGGTCGCCCGCACCGGGCCCACCTCGGCGATGAGCTCCAAGAAGACCAGGAAAGCGATGGCGGTGCAGACCACTCCCAGGGCGACCACCGCCGCGATCACCGAGGTCGGGGGCAGGGAATCCGGGCGCTGCAGGATGGCCGCGGGCGCATAGAGGACTGTGCAGATGGCGAGCGAGCAGCTGACGACGCCGAGGCTGGGGAGGTCGGAGAGGCTGCGGGCCAGGATCTGCGGTCCGATGGCGTAGCAGCAGACCACGACGGCCATCTCGATCATCGAAAGCACGGTGATGTGGCCGAGGTCGAACCCCAGCACCGCGACGACCCCGGCCGCGCCCAGCAGCAGCCCCACGAGTCGGGCTCCGGTGAGCCGGTCCTGGGTCCCGGTGGCCCGGACGATGAGCACCCCCACCAGCGGGACCGCCGCCACCAGCAGCCCCGACAAAGAGCTGGAGATATGCGTCTCCGCGTCCGAGAGCAGCAACCAGGCGACCGCTATCTCCACCAGCGAATACAGGAGGAGCGGCCGCCACTTAGCCAGCAGCGGACGAACCTGGCCGCGGCCCAGAGCGATCGGGAGCAGAAGCACGGTCCCGATCGCAGTGCGACCGAAGACCAGGTCCGTGGGGGAGAGGTCGTGGACCGCGACCTTGATGAGCAGGTAGGGAATACCCCAGATCAGACACATGGCCCCGAACAGAAACCAGCCGCGCCGAGTCATCGTCGAAGCCTCCCCTGCATCCAACTCAGCCGGAGTTGGCCGGCAGAACTGGACCTTGACCGCTTAGGACCTGAGGCTAGCGGCCTCGACCGCCGAGACGCCAGCCGAGACCCGCAGCTCAGCGATGGCACCGTTGGGGCAAGGTCGCAGCCCAAGTCACTTCGAACTGATCCCCGACGTGAACGAGCCGGAGTCAGAACAGCGTGACTGTGGTGAACGCTAGGTCCTGATGTCGCGTCTAAGCGCGCTGGCGTAGCCGCGGGCGTACGAGCCCCGTGTCAGGGGAACTCGCCGCCCCGAGCGCGGCATGGTCACAGTGCCGACGGGCCGTTCGCATCCTTCCGACACATTGACTCGACTAGCCCAGACTCGGTGGGGCTCGGTGCTCCTCCCAGGCCCAATTTGCGCTGCCACGACCACGCAACTTAGGATACGATCGATGCTCGCCAGCGCGCTTTCAGCGTGTTACGCGTGCGCCCACAACAATGAGTTCGCCAACCTCCCGCGACGTGACCACATCATCGTCGAACGTGGGTGGATAGCGGCGCATGTGATCAACTGCGCTCTACCTGGCTGGCTTGTCCTCCTACCACTCCGCCATGTCGAGAAACTGCACGAACTATCCGCGGAGGAGGCGTCCGCTCTCGGAGACCTGCGGACGAGGCTGTCGTCAGCCTCGGTGGCCTCTGCCCGGCCCTCCCAGGCCGCGCGTGACCCACGGAAACGTCACAAGTGCCCCATTTTGGACCCCCAGCGACTTCAGCCGGGGGCCCAACCCAGCCTTCCGGAAGCAGGCTTGTACACGCTGCTGCGGGTTGTTTGTGCACGGATCGGGCTGATCTCAGGCTGAGATCAGTCTGCCGGGCGGCGGGCATCAACAAGTGCCCCTTCCCCAACCCTTGTTTTGGCCGAGTGCCCTCGGAACCTGGGCCCGGAAATAGCCGAGGAGGGGCGGCCCGGGCTCATGCCGGTGAGACCGCCGAATGGCCCCGAGACGAGGGACCGGAAGGCCGCCGCCCACCCAAGAGCGGCCTAACGCCGGTTCGGGGATCCCGCCTCCTGCGCCGACTCTTATGCCGCGCTCTCCTTGCTGTCAGTCCGGCGTCGCTGTAGCCTTTAGTCGTCGCCGAGCTCTCGAGAGGGGGTCCAGACCATGGCCATAGCAAACAAGATCGTCGGCAACGCCATGCAGATGGTCGTCTGCCAGCTGGCGGTGGGTCAGACCGTCTACGCCGAGGCCGGCAGGTTCCTGTGGAAGACCACCAACGTCTCTTTGGAGACCCATCTGTCCAAGCCTGCGGCCAGCCAGGGCAGCGGCAGCGGAGGTGGGCTGCTCGGAAAGGCGATGGAGGTCGGCAAGAGGGTAGTGGCAGGCCAGAGCCTGGCCTTCCAGTACTTCACCCCGGTTGGAGGTAGCGGCCTCGTGGCCTTCGCTGGCACGCTGCCCGGAGAGCTGCGTGCAATCGAGTTGGACGGTAACGTTGGCTGGCTAACCGAGAAGGACGCGCTGATCGCGGCCGAAGGGAGCGTCGAGTTCGACCTCGCATTCGCCGGGCTGCGGACCGGTCGGCGAGGTGGCACGGGATTCGTGCTGGAGAAGTTCACGGGCACCGGCACGCTACTGATCGCGGCCGCGGGCAACTTTATCGAGTTAAACCCAGCCAAGTACGGCGGCAAGATTCAGGTCCATGCGGGCTGTCTGGTGGCGTTCCAGGACACGATCCGGTACAGCGTCGAGTACATCGGTGGATTCAACGCGCAAACGGCGATGACTGCGGTGTTCGGAGGTGAGGGCATCAACTTGGCCACGCTGGAAGGTGACGGGGTAGTGATCCTGCAGTCGGTGAACCTGCACGGCCTGGCTGAAACGCTGGAGAAGTTGGTCGGCGACCGCGGCGACGACAAGGGCCGCGCCGGCGTCGGTGGTTTGTTTCGCTAGCTCAATTCACAGTCGAAAGGAGAGTTCTCATGGGACTTATGGACAAGCTGAAGNNCCGCGCAGGCCAAGCGCAGCTCGGACGTGCTGTTGCGTGACCTGGGCGCCGCCTACTATGCGGAGCAGCGTCAAGGTGGGCCGCATGATGCGGTTGAGAATGCCCTGGTCGCACTCGACGCCCACGCCAGCCAGGCCGGGCCGGTCGATGTGTCTACAACCGGGCCACAGCCGATGCCAACCCAGTCGGCACCGTCGGCCGGTGACCAGCCGGCAAGCGACTTCAAGCTCGACGACCTGTAGACACGTACTCAGTCGGCGACCTGACCACCTGACATGCCCTGGTCTGACCCCGGCCGGCCCTAGCCCAACCTCTCTGCCACGCTTCTCTGCCCTGGAAATCGCTGCAAGCAGCCGGATTTGGCCTGCGGACCCTAACCGTGCAACTCCAATTGCAGGTGCCCTGGTACCCCCAGCAGGACTCGAACCTGCGCACCCGGCTCCGGAGGCCGGCGCTCTATCCGCTGAGCTATGGGGGCCCGCGATCGCCTAAGCGAGAATGCCCCCCAGGGGAATTCCGCTCGGTGGAAGCCTACCCTACTCGTCCTCGTCGCCGATCGTGAACATCAGACCGTCCTGGACGTCGTAGAGGGCGTCCATCCACTCGGCGATCGCGACCTCGTCGGCCCGGCGCCGCCCTAGGGGATGCCCCTCCTTGGCCAGGAACCGGCGGCACTGGTTACGCAGGGGGAGAGGTACGACCACCTCCTCCGCAATGTTGAGCTGCTCCAGTTCGTTCAGTAGCCGGTCGATGAAGAGGATCTTGTTGCGGCGGGCGTTGCGCTCCTTGCGCTCGAGGTGGTCGGACTCATAGAGCTTGGAGATCTCGTGGGAGGTATCAGAGATGGTGGGCAAATTCTGTCCCTTGAATCCGCGCGTCGGGAGAAGGTCGGCTCCCTCGCCAAGGCGGGAGGGTGCAACTCAATCCTAGATGGCACCCTGAGATGCGTCAAGGTGGGGGAAGGGAGTCGGCTGAATTCTCCGAGCCCCGCCCGGGGGGGCTCAGGGGGCGGCGGCCGGCTACGAACGAAGTCAAACCCGCCCGCTCTCCCCCCGCTCGGGTACTTCAGGTTGGGCGAGGTGTTAGCCGGCGACTCCATCCGCCAACCGGAGCTGGGGGCCTGGCGCCCGCTCCAGCTCGCCGGCGGCTATGGCGATCGGACCGCTGGGGGTCTCCACGATCAACTCACCCCCANNGCGTGCCGGAGCCACTCCTCCCGAAGGGCGGCGAAGCCTCCCACCGCCCACTCTCGATAACGGGTCGCGAGCCGGCTCAACACCGCCTCCGCCAGCCGGGTGCGATCCACGGCGTATCCCTCCAGGTCACAGGCCGTCGCCGTTCGCCGCAGCTCGGGAGGCAGCTCGCTCCCCTCCCAGCTCACGTTGCAGCCGACCCCCAGGACCACCACCCGCTCCCCCTCCCGGGGCGCTGGGGACTCAGCCAGAATCCCGGCCAGCTTGCGGTCCCCACACAAACAGTCGTTGGGCCACTTGAGCTGGGTTGCGGGCCCCCCCGCCAGCGCCAGCCCCTCCACCACCGCCAGCCCCGCGACCAGGCTCAGGGTGGTCCACCCTTCGGCATCGGCCCCCGGCCGGAGCAGAACCGAGAACATCAGGGAGCTCCCCCGGGGGGCGATCCAGCTTCGCCCGGCGCGACCCCGCCCCAAGAGCTGCTCATCGGCGAAGACGACCAGACCCTCTTGGGCGCCGGCGGTCGCCGCGCGGGCCACCAGGTCCTGGGTGCTGTCGACCTGAGCGTAGGCACGCAGATCAAAGCGCATCGCGGAGTTGGCGAGAGCTCCCTGGAGTCGTTTCCGGTCGAGACTTTGCATCACTTCGATGACAGCCCGTCTGAGATGGGGAGCACTCTCGTATACTGCTGCCTCGTGGAGAATTGGGAAAGGGTTGAGCTATTTAGCTCTTTCCTAAAGCTCAGCGGGGACATCGAGGTGGTGCCGCCTCTGCGGCTGACCGACGTCGTCAACCGGATGACGGAATACCTTGAGATCCAGCATCTGACCCTGGAACCGCTGGCCAGCACCTACCCGGTCATCAGTACCGTCGAGGACTCGGCCATGGTGGCTAAGCGGGCCCTTTTGATGGTGGTCCCGATCGGGGAGTCGGCCGCTGATCACGGGGGCCGGCGCGCGCTGCTGGAGACCAAGGTGGCTCGCCAGGTGGCGCTCACGATCGACACTTTCTCTCTGGTCTGTGAAGTGTTCCTGGAGCCCCGGCTGAGCCTTCGGGAAACCCTGGAGCGCAGCGTCGACGACTTCCTTCCGGTCCGCAACCTCAACGCGGTCTGGCTGCCGGCGCTGACCCACGAGCGGGTCACCATCCAGCGCTCCTTCGCCCTGATTCATCCCCGCCAGATCCTGAGCTTCTCCGAGCGCGGGGAAGCGGCTTCCTGAGCTCCTTCGGAAGATCCCGGGCAGACGCGGGAGACTGACCTGAAGGGGCCGATCCGGCGCGAGGCGGCCACGGTGGCGCTGCTGCGCGACCGGTCTGGGTCAACGACTGACGGCGAAGGTCTGGAAGTCCTCTTGATGACGAGACCAGCTACCAGCACCTTCGCGCCCCAGGCCGAGGTCTTCCCCGGGGGGGCCGTCGATCCCGCCGACGTCGATCCCCACTGGTCTGAGCTCTCGGCCGGCCTTGAGCTCCAGCTGGAGGTCGAGCCGCGCCTGCTGGTCGCCGCGGTGCGGGAGACCTTTGAGGAGTGCGGGGTCCTGCTCGCCCGCGACCGCGGGGGCCAGCCCTGCCCGCCTCACCTAGTTGCTGAACTGGCCCCACTGCGACAGCTGCTCCAGAACGGCCACCCCGAGGAATTTCTGCCCGGGCTGAGACGGGCTGGCCTTCGCCCCGGGTGGGAGGACCTCGGGTTCTGCGCCCACTGGGTGACTCCCGAGGGTCTCCCCCGGATCTTCGACACGCGTTTCTTCGCGGCGGCCCTGCCCGAGGGGCAAGAACCAAGCCAGGACGACCTGGGGGAGCTGGACTCGATGCGCTGGGTCAGTCCCGCCGCCGTGCTCGAGGAGGCGGCTCAGGGCCGCACGCTCCTCCTCCCCCCCACCCGCGCGGTCATGGAGCAGCTGGCGGACCACCAAACGGTGGCGGCGGCGCTGCAGGCGGCGCTGAGCGCCAAGGTCCAACGGGTGCAGCCCAAGCTGGAGGAGATCACCGCTGACCGCTACCCCGGGTTGGACCCGAAAGTCATCCGACGCTCAGGCGGCGGGAGGACTGCGTGATGCCCGCCGCCGAGATCCTGCTGGTGCGGGCACCCAATCCGGGTCCCCTCACCGGTTCGGGGACCAACACCTGGATCTATGGCCGGGGCGAGACCGTCGTCATCGACCCCGGCCCGGGTGATGAGGCCCATCTGGAGAGGGTCCTGGAGGCTGCAAGGCGGCTGGGTCGGGTCACGGCGGTCGCCTGTACCCACCACCACCTGGACCACCTGGAGGGGGCGGCCCGGCTCTGCCAGCTGGCGGGAGCCCCCCTGGCGGTCTATTTCCGCCGGGCCGGCGGGCCTGCCACGCTGCCCCTCCACGACGGGGATCGGTTGCTGGTGGGCAGCGGGGAGCTGGTGGCGATCCACACTCCGGGGCACGCCTCCGATCACCTCTGCTTCTTCGACGAGTCCACCAGGACCCTCTTCACCGGCGACCACGTGCTCCAAGGGACGACCAGCCTGGTGGTCCCCCCGGACGGTGACATGACGGCCTACCTCAGCTCGCTGGAGAAAACGCTGCGCCTGCGGCCGCTGCGTCTTCACCCGGGCCACGGCGAGTCGATCGCGGATGGCGAGGCCGCCATCCGCGAGCTGATCGCCCACCGCCTTCAGCGGGAAGCTCAGATCCTGCGCCAGCTGCAGCGTGGCCCCGCCGGCCCCGACTCACTGGTCCCGCGCCTGTACGCCTCCTATCCGCCCGAGGTGATGGGCATGGCCGCCGGCACCGTGCTCGCCCACCTGCTCAAGCTGGAGCGAGAGGGCCGGGTCCGAAGGCTGACGGGTGATGGGCCAGCGCAGTTTGAGGTGCTGGAGTAGGTGGCTGAGGTGGCCTTCGCGCCGACCTTGCGAACCCTCAGCAGTGCCCTGCTGTGCCGATGCACTGGGTGGGTGACGGAGCCAAGCTCTGGCGGGTCCGGGTCGACCTGTTCGTCGAGGACCTCGCCGGGCGTCGGTTTGGCGAGCTGGAGGACGTTCTTCGCTCGCTGATGACCTAGTCAGATAGCGATCTGGGACAGTTTGACGTTTCCGAGGACCAGGGGACGGGCATCGCTGACCGTCCGGTGGTCGGCTTAGTTTTCTGGGTTCGCGCGCATGACGCCGGCACCGCGGCGGCGCTCGCCGTCGACACAGCACAACGCGCCGGCGCGGACTGCGGAGTCGGTCCCGAGCGCTGCGACGTGACGATCATCCCGCGCAACGCGGTGCGGCCCCCCTGACGATTCGCGCTTACCCATGCTCCTTTGCCGGCGCGGGGTTGAGGCTTTAGCCTCAATCGACCCGGACCACTCCAACCAAGCGCGGCAGCCTTTCCGCTGGCTAGCGTCATCCGCTTACGCGGCAGGCACCGCTAGCCCATCTGGAACGGTAGGTGGGCCAGAGTCCTGGTCATGACCCCGGATGGGCCAATGGGAACCACCGTCTTCAGCAGCGCCTCGGTGTGGTACGCGGTGCCGGCGATGTCGAGGTGGACCCAGGGGAGGTCGCTGATGAACTCACGCAGGAAGACGCCGGCGTTGATGGAACCGGCGCCCGGCGTTCCCGAGGTGTTGTGCATGTCCGCGATCCCGCAGGTGAGGGCGATGTCGTACTCCGGATAGAACGGCAGCTCCCAGATCCTCTCCCCAGCCAGAGCCCCGGCCCGGCGGAGCTGCTCCAGCAGCTCGGGGTTGTTGCCCATGGCGGCGGTCACCGAATGGCCCAACGCGACCACCACGGCTCCGGTCAAGGTCGCCACATCGACCAGATGGGTGGCCCCCCGGGCGGCCGCGAATCCCAGCGCGTCCGCGAGGACCAGGCGGCCCTCGGCGTCGGTGTTGTTGATCTCGATCGACTTGCCGTTCATGGCGCTGACCACGTCGCCCGGCTTGATGGCCCCGCCACCAGGCATGTTCTCGGTGATTGCCGCCACCGCCATGACCTCGATCGGAGCGTGCATCTGAGCGATGAGTGACATGGCTTCGATGACCGCGGCGGCGCCACTCATGTCAGCCTTCATCGCGACCATCCCGGCATTGGGCTTGAGGGAGATGCCGCCGGTGTCAAAAGTGATGCCCTTGCCGACTAGGGCCAGCACCTTGCCCGACTTGGACTTGGTCTTGGGGCGATAGCGCAGTGAGACCAGTTTGGGCGGCTCGTGGGAGCCCCGGGCGACCGCTAGGAGGGCCCCCATGCCCAGTTTCTCCATCTCCGCGCGGTCCAGCACCTCCAACTCCAACTTGCTCTCGCCGGCCACCCGCTCCGCCTCGGCGGCCAGCTGGGTCGGGGTCAGCCGGTTGCTGGGTTGCCACTGCAGCACCCTCGTCCGGTTGGTCACCTCGCCCATCGAGGCGCCCTCGGTGAGGGCGTCAGCGACCTTGGTGCCGGTCCCGAGCCCGAGCACCTCCAGTTCTTCGATCGCGCCTGAGTCCTCGCCGGACTTGAGCTGACCCAGGTGGTAGTTGCCAAGCGCGACCCCCTCGGCAATGGCCCGAGCGACCGCCGTGGGCTTGCCTTGACGTGGGTCTTGGGCCGCCAGCGCCGCCACCAGCCCGTCGTCGACCAGAACCGCCAGGCTGCGGCAGAAGCGGCGGGTCTGCAGGACCGTGAACTGGAGGGCGTTGCGGAGCCGGTAGCCGTCCAGCTCCTGGGGGCGCCCCAAGCCCAGAAACACGATCCGGGGGGCGGAGATCCTGCCCAGGGTTGCGACCACGGTGCGACTGGGGAACGCTCCGGTCACCTCATGGTCGTCGCGCATCCGGCTGAGGAGACCGTCCAGCGCCAGGTCGGCGGCAGCGGCTGAGGGTCCCAGCGGCTCCCCGTGGAAGTACGGCACCACCAAGACGTCGGTCTTAATAACTCCTAGGTCAGTGTCACTCGCCTTCGCTCGCACTCTCAAACCCTCCTAACTGCCGGACCCTAACTCGGGCCGCGGTCATGGCTGCGGCGGTCTCCCCATCCCCTAGCTGGCTCCCTTTCGGCAGCTCAGTGGTGGGGGTCGAAGCGCACCTGCCGCAGGTCTGGGATCCACTGTCGCAGCGCCGCCTCCAACTCCCGGAGCACGTCAGGGGTCATCACCACCACGAAGTTGGAGCTCGAATGCGCCTGCACCACCACTTCTCCGGGCCGGGGCTGAGTGACCAGCAGGCTGTCGCTGGCGGGGCCGGAGGCGATCACGCCCCGTACCCGCGCCGTCAATTCGGAATCAGTCACCAGGCAATCATGGCAAAGCCGAGCTGGACAATGTCGGTATGCCACCTGACGCCGTCCCCTTCCCAGCCGAGACCACCTCTCTGTCCTCCCGACAGTTGTTGGAGATCGAGGCCCGCCGACAGGGCTTCGCCGAGGTTGGGGTCACTGACNNACGGTTCCCCTGGGGCCGGAGCCTGGTGGCGCTCAGCTTTCCCTATCAGCCGGCCACCGCCCCCCTCGGCGACCTGCCCGACCCGCCCTCAACCAGCGCGCGGCCCCGGGGGAGGATCGCCGGCTATGCCCTCGGAGAGGACTACCACCTCCGCATGGACCGGGCCTTGCGGGCCCTCGTCGACCGGCTGACGGAGCGGTCGCCCGGGCTGCGCTGGCACCGGTTCGTCGACCATGGACGAGCCCTGGACCGGGCCATCGCCGAGCGGGCGGGCCTGGGCTTCTGCGGCAAGCACACCCAGCTGATCACGGGGCGCGGCGGATCGTACGTGCTGCTGGCCTCGCTGGTGCTCAGCCTGGAACTGGCTCCCGACCGGCCCTCCAAGCGCAACTGCGGGAAGTGCCGCGCCTGTCTGCCCAGCTGCCCGACCGGGGCCCTTCTGGCGCCCGGGGTGATAGACGCGCCCCGATGCATCAGCTACCTGACCATCGAGCACGAGGGGCCCATCCCCAAGGGACTGCGCCCCCTCATGGGCACCTGGGTCTTCGGCTGCGACCTCTGCCAGGAGGCATGCCCGATCAACGCTCGACTCAGCCCAGCGCCGGTCGCCGCAGGCCCAGCGTCCACCAGCCACGGCCCGGTGCCGTTCCCGGACCTCGTCGAGCTGCTCTCCCTGTCGGAGGCCTCCTTCCAGGCCCGCTTCCACTCCACCACCATCCGCCGCAGTGGCCGCGAGCGCCTGGCTCGCAACGCCGCGGTGGCCCTCGGCAATGCCGGGCAGCGCTCGGCGGTGCCCGCCCTGGCGAGGGTGCTGCGGGGTGATCCCTCGGCACTGGTGCGGGGTGCCTGCGCCTGGGCGCTGGGCGAGCTGGGAGGGGAAGGGGCCGCGGCCGCGCTCGCTAGCGCGCTGGCTTGGGAGCCCGACCGGGAGGTGGCCGGCGAGATCGGCGACGCCGTCAGCCGGTCCGCGGAGCCGCGGGGATCCGCTCCCCACGGGTTGCAGATCCGGCCTCAGTCGGCAGTAGCCGGTCACAGATATCCGCCTGGACGTGGGCCTCGGTCTGAGTTGGCGTCCGGCGGGCAAGCCGACTGACGAGAGCTCGTAAGTCGATCCCACTCGCGGGCACCGGCCAGTATCGGAGGCCATCCCAGTCACGGTCTAGGTCATCTCGCTCTGCCGACTCCGTCCGCCGACCCCGTCTGCGCCGGGGCGAATGGCTCACTGCAGCGCACCTCCATCCAACAGGTTCTGGCTCCCTCCACCACCAAGACCAAGACCGCGATCGAGGTGAGCCCCACGTGGAGCAGGTGGAACCCCCACACCGGCGGCAGCAGGACCAGTGCGAGAAGGCAGAGCCCGGCCCCGAAGCCGGTGAAGAGCGGATTGGTACGCCAGTGCCAGAGCACGGCCCCGAGTGCGGCCAGGGCCAGCAGCCCCACGACCCAGGGGATCACCTCCCCCGGCCAGATCAGGAGCAGCCAGACCATCGCCAGCAGCGCCAGGCCCAAGCCGAATCCATGCACGCGCCGAGCGTCCCGGCCCACCGTCAGCATGATCAATGGCAGCAGGAGCAGATCGTCGTTGGGGTGGGCGTATGGCGTTGCCAGCAGCCAGATCCCCAACGGCAGCCCGACTCCCCAGGCAATCCGGCCCACCGGGCTGACCTGCCGCCAATCGGAGGACAGCATCATCCAGGCCGCGAACACCGCCATGCCCACCAGAGCACCGGCAATCACGACTAGGGTACCGGGCGCCAGGACCCCGGTTCCGAGTCCAAAGCCAGCGGGTGAAGCCCCGAGCAGTCCGGGCAGACCGGCCAGATCCGGCTGCTGGGTCCCCACCCCGGAAGCGAAGCCGTGAGCGGCCCGCCACCACGCCGGCAGCAGGCCGGAACTGGCGGCCAGGCACAGAGCCGAGACGGCGGCGAACCCGAGGGCGAACCACCAAGCCCGCCGCGGTCTCTGCCAGAGCACCAGGAAGAGGAAGACCGGAGCCGGCCAGAGCAGATCCGGTTTGACCCAGATGAGGCCCAGCACCAGGCCGGCCAGGAATGGACGATCGTGCCAGGCGAGCAGCATCGAACCCGCCAGCACCGCGAACATAAGGGCGTCGAACTGGCCGGCCGCAAAGCCCAGCAGAGCGATCCACGACACGAGCACCCCCAGCACCAGGGCGGCGACCCTGGTCCAGCCCAGATCGCGCGCCAGCAAGGCGAGCATGAGCAGCGCCATCGCCGCCCCGAAGCAGGTGAAGGCGATGTAGCTGTCCCAGAAAGGGAGCTTGGAAAGCGGCTCAAGGAGGGTGGCGGCAATGGGCAGGTAGGCGAAGCTGTCCAGGGTGGGCTGGAGCCTCGAATAGAACTGGGCCAGCTGCTCGACCGCCTGCAGCTTTCCCCAGTCGTAGGGGCTGTGACCACCTCCCAAGAGCCGAGCCGCAGCGAAGAAGACCCGGTAGTCATCCGCCAGCCCGTAGGGACGGGGTGGGATGAAGCG
>PKXE01000181.1 GCA_003132265.1 Candidatus Dormiibacterota bacterium
TCGTAGTGGACCCCGTAGGGGTTCAAGCGCAACATAACCGCAAGTGGCTTCGGAACCAGCGACAGACCATTGGCCCCATTGAGCACGCCGGACGCGTTAGTCACAATGGTCGAGGCCATCAAGGCCACCACCAGAAGGACCATCGCTTGATAGTCGGGCCGGATTCTTGGAAGCGTGACCGACCCTNNGGGGAGAGGGAATGGCAAATGCGCGCCCCCGAAGTACTGCTGAAAGCCCGTGGGAGTGGCCGGCCCAAGAGTGAGGACAGCCGCGGTGTAGGCGCCAGCCGCCTGAAAAATAATGAAGCCGAAGTTCAGTATCCCGGTGACACCATACTGGAGGTTCAGTGCCCAGCTCGCGATGATGTCCACGCCGATGTAAATGAGCAGGGTAGCGATGTAGAACTGCGTTGCACTGCTCACGCCACGACCTCTTTCTGGGAGGCGATCTCTGCCAGAATCCCCTGGGGTCGAATGATCAGGACGACAATCAGCACCGCGAAGGCGAGAAGCTCCTTATAGTCGGGAGTAACGAATACTGCTCCGACTTCCGTCGTGATTCCAATCACCAGTGCGCCTAACATCGCTCCATATGGTTGGCCCACGCCTCCCAAGACTGCGGCGGCGATCATCGGGATCAGAAACAGGCCACCGGTGGTTGACTGGAAAGCAGACACGTTCAGCACTAAGACCACCCCACCAACGCCGCACATGAGGCCCGACAGGGCCCACGTCGCATCGATTACACGCGACGTCGCGACTCCGCAATTGCGCGCTAGATCCGGATTTGTAGCCGTAGCACGCATAGCCCTGCCCAAACGAGTGTACTTGAGCAGCAAGTGGAACGCGAGCATCGCCGCTACTGCGAGTCCCATCATGGCTAATTGGATCGTTGTGAACACCATCGGACCAAGCGTGACCGAGCTTGTGTGGCCTGGAGCGAAATTGTAATAATCCGTTCCGTAGATGGCCTGTAACACATTTTGAATAATCAAGCTCATAGCCAGCGTGACGATTATCATTCCCCAGAGCTTCGTGCCACGTCTGATAAATGGTGCATAGATGCAACGATTTAGAAGAACCGACGCCACGGCGCCAAAGAGCCCACCAATCACCAGTGCGCCCCAGATGTTTACTCCCACCTGCATAANNCCAGGTTGAAGACGTTCGTGGCCCCAAACTGCAACGTAAAGCCAACCGCCGCAAAGGCCAGCACGGAAGCCGTGACCAAGCCAAAACCGAGAGCAGCGCCTATGAGAGCTAGGTTCACGCAGGGACGTGCCCCGTACGCTGAGCGCCAATACCGAATTCCGTCCGCCCGTGGTACTTAACATCGTCGTCGGGCACCGCAGTCACCCTTTCCTGGCGATGAGAGCCGCGATAGCGGCAGCAGAGNNCTTGATGAAGGAGTTGTATTTGGCCGGGGACACGGATTTCGCTGCTTCCATCGCGAGGGCCAAGGTGACAACCGAGTCGTAGTAACTCATAGCGAATGGGTCGGTGCTGTAGACCTCAAGATTGGCGTGCGTGGCTCCCTTCCCGGCAAAGATGACTTGCTTGAATACTTTCCACGACGCGCCACTCGTTGGGGCATACGGTTGGACACCCACCAAGTACTTCTTGAGCGTAGGCACGCCGATCGCTTGCGACACCGCTTGGAGAAAGTTTGCCTGCAGTGACTGCTCTGTGCCGATGATTGGCAGGAGCTTCTGGTGGTTGAGTTGGAGCATCTCAGTGAAGAAGGTAGCCGCGGTTGGGGGATCGGTCTCAGTGAAGATGAACTGCGGATTCGAAGCCAGCATGTTCTCGATCTCGGTACGGTACGAGACTTGGTCCAAGGCGATGTTGAGGGTGCTCACAATGTGACCTCCCTCTGCCTCAAAGCCCTTGACTAGTGTGGGAACGTTCGACTGCGACGCAAGGTCATTTCCGAACAACACGGCGCCTTTCGTGAACCCATGTTCGTGAGCCCAGATTGCCATCGCGTCGCCCTTCACGTCGTCCGCAGGGGTCACGCGCCAGAAATAATGGAGCTGAGTGTGATCAAAGGCTGCCTGCCCCGTGTCCGCGAACATAGGTATGTGAGCTTGATTGAGAATAGGTGCCGTGGCCAGGGCTTCGTCAGAACTCGGTCCGAGAATCCCGACCAGATTCGGTGTGGTAGCTATCATTTGTTGGGCGGCCGTAACTGCGTCAGCAGGATCGCCGTGGGTATCCACGCCACCACAGGCTGTCTTGTGGCCGAGAATCCCGCCCGCTCGATTTATAGCGAGGATGGTTGACTTGCAGGTCGTTAGCATTTCTGGTCCAAAGTCGGCGTCCGGGCCAGAAAAAGGCTGAAAAGCCTCAAAGTTAAGCGTCCCCCCGCTCGAGACCTGGATTGCCTTCGTTCCGACGCTCCCAGTGGCGCATCCGGAGACGACTAGCGCGGAGCCAAGTGCGAGCGCCGTAATCCACTTCGATGTAGACATCGTATGTCCCCCTCATGAGCTAGAGTTAAGAGGATCTCCGCCCGAGAGCCGAGCGAAGGCAGATCAGAACCATCTAGTGTCGACCGTCGCCTATCGATCGCTAGTTCTCGGAGAAATTGACTCGGTCCCTCGACCGTCCTCCAGGGAAGCTGTCGGCCGAGATTGGTCAGTGGCCATCTCACCGCGCCTATCTGCGTCGAGAGTCTAATGCATAAACCGCAGGTCATCACACGAAGATAGTGGAAGCGAAAACGCATGAGGTCGATTTTGTGACCGGAGCGAGGCGTACCAGAGCTCCCGCCCAGAAGATCGTGCGACAGTCGGCTGACCCACCGCCGACGGTCGCCCACCGTCGNNCCGCCAGCGGTGTCCCGATTGGTGCCGTTCCGAAGTAGAGCCGACCCGCGAGTGGTAGTCGACCCGAGTCAGAACGGGTCCGGGACCGCGTGCTTCGGACCACGCGAGAGTCAAGTCCCCTCGATGAGGGTGTTGCCGAACTCGGAAGGGGATGGGAGAATGGC
>PKXE01000004.1 GCA_003132265.1 Candidatus Dormiibacterota bacterium
TTCGGCTTCTCGCAACAGCTGCTAACCCAAATGGTCGACAAACAGGTCGGCAGCCTCACGGCTTCCAAGGCGCCCAGTCCGGCGGCCGCGACTCACGCGCCCGCTAACCCCAGCGGGACGTAGTCGGTCTCCTCACCTCGGCCAGCTCCTTGCCCTCGCCCAGCATCCGATCCGTCTATCGTGGCTTGCGCACAGCCTCCTTCGGCGTGTATTGCCTGGCTCTCACGTCGATCCTCCTTACCCCTTAGGGCTAGATTGGACCAAATACACTCTCGACCAGTTTCTGGATCCCCTCACCCCGAGTTTGACGTGGACCTCCTCACCACGTTGACCGGAATGCGTTGGATAGCGCATAGTTAGCGCAATTTGCCAGCTACGCCGCCACGCGTCACTCTTCGAGATGTTGCCCGAACGGCCAATGTCCACCCGAGCCTTGTCTCGCGTGTGCTCAGCCAAGACCCCCGGGCCCGAGTCAGTGCGCACACGAGGAGGCGAATCCTCTCCGCTGCCCAGCGCCTCGGATACCATCCGAATGCACTAGCACGTGGCCTGCGCCTCGCCACTCCCAGAACACTCGGTCTACTGCTCCCCGACCTCGGAAATCCAATCTATGACCAAGTCGTCCGCGGAGCATACGCGGCCGCTACAGCTGAGGGCTATGTTCTCGTCATCGGCAGCACCTACAACGATCAAGCGACTGAGCTAGCGTTCGCCGACTTGCTACATCAGGGCCGTGTGGACGGTCTCATCATAACCTCAGCAACCTTGGACAGCACTACCGTTGCTCGCCTTGCCGCCACCGCTCTACCGGTCGTCGTCGCCAACCGTCAAGTCGAGGGTGCACTCGCCTCAGTGATAGTCGACGACGAGGCCGCCTCTAGCCTTGCCACCAACCACCTGCTGGACCTCGGTCACATCCATTTGGCCCACATCGCAGGGGCTGAAAACGCCGAGACCAGTGCCCGCCGAATCTCCGGTTTCACCACCGCAGCCCGCATCCGCGCTCAATCCGCGCTCATTCTACGCGCTGGCACTCGACCCGTCGACGGCTACAGTGCCGCTCTCGAGATTATCAGCGCTCATCCCGAAGTCACAGGCATAGTTTGCGCGAGCTTCCGTGCNNACTCCTCGGCCGCATCGCCGGTAACTCGCCTGAGCAACGCACGGTCCCAGACCCGCCACGCCTCCACATACGCGAGTCCACCGCGCCCCCGAACTACCCGCCACTCGAGCACTCCCCGCTCCAGTCGGCAGACCGCTATCACCGGGCAAGCACATGACGATCTACGCACTACCGCGGTCAGTACACGTTCGGTCCATCACTCGTCCCAGCGCTACAGTCATCATGAATCGCCACGATAGATCACACCTCCTTTCATGACAACTTCCACAGAGGTTTCCAAGCACTTGATGTCCTCCGCTGGATTCCCGTCCACCACAATAACATCTGCCATCTTCCCCACCTTGAGTGTGCCAAGCACATCGTCCCGCCTAAGAAGCCGCGCCGCGGTGCCAGTCGCCGCCACTATGGCGTCCTCCGGCTTCATTCCGTGCTCCACCATCTCTGTAAGCTCAAGCGCATTTTCGCCATTTTTCATCCGAGACGCAAACCCTAGATCGCTTCCCATCGCGACGCTCACGCCAAGCTCCAGTGCAAGTCGAAAGCTGGCAACATGTGCGTCCCGTACCGCCTCTGCCCGCGCAATCCGCCACGGCTCCGCCTCTCTGCGAACCGTATAGTAATATGTGGGACCGAACGTCGGCACCAGCACAATGCCATCAGCTTTCATCTTCGTGCATACCTCCTCGTCGAGAAAGTGCCCGTGGTCAATGGAACTCACCCCGGCAGCGATCGCATTCTTGGTCGCTGACAACCCGATCGAGTGCACTTGATCAAGCTTTCCGAACCTCCGGCACTCCTGGATAGCGGCGCGAATTTCCTCGACGCTGAATCCCTCAGCCCCCACATCAGCCCCTGCGGTCGCTACCCCAGCCGAAACACCGAAAAGCTTGATTGAGTCTACGCCGCGACCCACTAGGGCCCGCACCGCTCGGGTGATCTCGACCTGGCCATCGGCTTCAATTGCCAGCTCGCTCGCATGCCCTCCTGTGTGAGTGATCCCTCGCCCACTGGCGACGATGCGTGGTCCCCATGCGATGCCCTGCGTGATAGCATCGCGAACGTCCACATCAAGATGAAACTGAGCGCCCGCGCTCCTTACTGTGGTACACCCAGCCAGCAGCGACCTTTGAGCAGCTTCGAGAGATCGGATCGTCTGCAGTCCGACGGGCACCTGGGCGCCGGCAGGATCAAAATCACCGCCTCCGAAGTGCACATGTGTATCGACCATCCCCGGCATTACTGTTTTCCCGGCAGTGTCTATCACCCGATCGAATCCCCTACTTCCGGAATGGGCTGGCCCTACATTGACAATCTCCTCTCCGTCAATACCCACCTCATACTTCTCGTACGCTCGTCCGGTTCCGTCCAGAACTAACGCCCCAGTCAAGAGTATTCGCAAAACTAACCTCCTCCTGACCCATTTGCCTCGTCTTGGCGAGTCCACCGAGGTTCTCGGCGCGTTGCGCCCGGCTGCACAGCTACCATCGCTCCACCGTGCTCATTGGCGATGGCCGGGCACAGTCCTGCGAATTCTCTACACATCCCCGCATAAGAACGGGTGGCCGCGTCACGCCTCTCTACTCCCTTGGAGGAATTCAGCAAGCGTACGCGCTCTCGTGCCGCTAGGATCTCTCTCCAAGCAGACTCGCAATGCTGCTGCCCGTTCCGGCCCGAGTCTCCTCCCCACTAGCCGATCAAACTTCGCACCCACTTCTGAATGATCCAGGCCCCACTTTGCCGGGTCCAGGTAGTTAGCTACGCGGACTCCATGACGGCTACTGAGACCCGTGCCACCCCCCGTTGCAACCCACCGAGTCGCACTGAGATGAAATTCCACCGCTCGAGCTCGCTGCTTCATCCCATGGCTTCCGTACCTGGCGGCAGTCGCCCATTCGACTCCCGGCTCACACCCATCNNGTGCAGTCAGCGTTGGCAGACTAAACGCTATGTCCGCAGAGCCCGCAGGGTCATAGTCCATAAACTTGCGAACCTCGTCGGGTCCCGCGTAAATGACCGCTCCCTCGCTTCCGTGTCCGAGAACTTCGGCACGCACCTTGGTCTCCAGTACCGCTAGGTACTGCTGCAAGTGCCAGCAGGCCGGGAACCGCTTGAAGGCAACTCGCTCCAGAGCGCCGTTCTTGGTACCACGTACCGCATCCCAGCGCCACCGATCGGAACCCGCCATCCGCCAAAGCCCAGTCGGTCCGTCAAGCGCGTCGGGTACACCAGACGCGCCTCTGGTCGCCAACTCTACCGCCGTGACCCCAGCCGCCGAGGCCCACCCCAGGTTATTCTTGATCGTCGGTACTGGACGCTCATACCATTTGCCGACATACGGAACTGGGGCATGGGCAACCGCTAAGCCAATCACGCGGCGAATCTCCTCTTCACCCATGCCGCATGTCACCGCAGCTGCAACACCGGCCGCAACTGTCTCCCAGACGGCGAAGCCACGCACCTGAGACGCACGCCGCGGAGTTGGCATGCCGGCAGAAGCAAGGCGCCAGTGCGCATCGTACCCAGCAGCCACCCCAGCCATCAACCGTTCCACTGATGCGTCCACTCCCTCTGCTACCGCTAGAGCCGCAGGTATGACAGCTGCCCCAGGGTGGCCCAAAAGCGTGTCATCGAAGTCGAGAGCGTTCGCGGCTTGACCATTGACGTAGGCTGCGCCCGCTACCGAAACGCGTCGTCCTGCTACCGTGGTGGCATCACTTTTGTCACCCGCGCCCGCCAACACCCAGTCCGGGTATGTCAGGTGGCTTGCAAATGCACCCTCCAGGACGCAGGCCAGGTGATCCAGAATACAGTCCGTCAGACGCACCCGCACGGGCTCCAGTGCCCCAGGCTGCGCCCATTGAGCTGCCGATGCAGCCAATTCCGCGGTCGGAGACGCGGCGGTCATTGCGCGTCCCACGTCAGACTCGCGGATGCCCCCGGCTCATACGCCATCTCCCCTCCTACCATTACCAGGTTTATGAGGGAAGGGTGTTGTGGGTGGCTGACCACAACATCGGCAAGATAGCCTGCGCGGAGTATGCCACGCGAGCTACCAATTTCTGGTACCGCCTTCGCCACGTTGCCAGTGGCCATTGCCACGGCTACCTTCAACGATTGCGCTCCGGTCCGCCAAATGTCCTCGACCGCCTCGTACACGCCGTCCCAGTGGCCCGCCGCGTAGTCAGTCGCTAGCAGGTCAGCCAGGCCCCTGCCTACCAGAGCAAGAAGCGTGGTCGCGCGCGGCTCTAGTTCTCGGAGACCCCAGGAATCGAAAGTATCCACTTCGACGTAGGCTCCATGTTCCTTCATCCAAGTAGCACTGTCGATGGCTTCCTCCACCGTAAACGTGCCGTGATTCGTATGCCCCGCGATGAGCCGGGACCCTGCTATCGTAGCGGCCTCTCTGCACGCCTCGTCAGATGGAGCTGAATTGTGGACCAAGGCTGGCAGCTCAAGCTCATTGGCGAGCTTCGCTGACTCGACGATGCCTGCTAGAGCGCCTTGAAACGGTGGAAGCACCGATTCCTCGATGAGCGCCACCACGGCGTCTACCCCTAGGGTCTCTCCTAAACCGAACTCCTGCAGCAGGCGCTGCAGCTGTTCCCGATCTGGTGACCCAGGCTTAATGTGCCTCCCCAGGACCGCATACTTCAGGGCCGCCGCCTCGCGGGCACGCAGCCTAACTCCAGTCGCCCTATAGATCGCCGCCGGGATATACATGTAGTCTTGCCCGCCGCCCCCCAGCGTCATCCCCGCCCCCACCTCCCCGATCAAACACGCGCCCTGCTTCGCCATATCAGCAGCGGTCATTTCCCGATGAGCCGCTGCTAGTCCGGTTCCGTCCGTGGAATCGGCAACAGCCCACATCGGCTCGAAGTGGACTGTTGCCGATTCCACTCGCACAGGCTGCCGATGTCGCACCTCCTCCGTCTCGGCCGGCACTTTGAAACCATCACAGTCCACCACCGTAGTGTGACCTTGCGCTAAGTGACGCCTTAGGTTGCCCAGGGTCTCTTCTAAGGACACCCCCGGGGTACCGCTTGCGAACCGCGGGCCCGGCGCCACGGCGTGAGCATGAGGGTCGATCGCGCCTGGCATTAGGAGGCTCCCGTGCAACTCCAGCACCCGGTCACCCCGCCCACCACGATAGGAGCGCGGCTCAACCGCCGCGATCCGACCCCCCTCCACTAGCATAGATCCATAGAAGGGTTCTGTTTCGCCGTCACCGACCACGATGCAGCCATCACGCAAAATTAGCAACTTACATCTCCATGCCTGCGCTGGTAAACCGACCTAGACACGTACACACGCCCCTCGCAACGACTACCTGCCCCAATTGTCACGCTCTCTCTCACACCAGTCCCAACACCACCCCAGACTAACGTGCACGTCACGGTTAGNNGAACGCCACGTCCCCGATCAGCCCAGGGCCCACCGGCGGCCACTACTTGCTTTGCACACTACTACCACCACGCACCGGCGCAGAGGCGACAAAGCGATCTGGTCTAAAAGACTCGAGTTCGGGAGGCCGACTACCGAAAAGGTCAGCACATACTAGCCGTGCCAGAATGGGGGCCAGCGTGGCCCCGCTGTGAGTGACGACATGGTACAGTCCAGCGGCACTAGGGTCGAACCCCACGACCGATACACCGTCGATCGGTATAGGCCGTATCCCAATCCGAACTGACTCGATCCCCACATGCCGAAGGTTCGGCATGACTTGGCTGGCCCCAGCGATGACCTGCTCGCACCGGACGTCCGAAGAAGTCCACGCCTGCCCCTCGACGAGCTGCGAATCCAGGCTTTCTAGCCGCATCATCACCCGGGTTTCCGAATCCGGCCTGAGGGATACCCCCGGCGCATGGACTACGTGCCGCAGTTGGGACGGCGCGGAACCCGATACGAAGCTCACGCCAAGACTTCGTTCAATCGGAAGCACACCTTCACTTCGCGACGCCAGCATTCCGGCATCCGGACCCGCCGCGTTAATCACCATGTCGGCCCCGAGAGTGCTACCATCACTCAGCTCCACGGTGGGCGTGGCTCCAGCTCGGCACTTCACCGCCCGCACCTCGAGCCCCATTCGCATTGCCGCCCCGTGACGCCTAACAGCAGCGGTGCACAACCTATGCGCGAGCCCTCGTGTTTCGATCCACCCATCTCCCGGCATGACGTACACAACGCTTACCTTCGAACTGTCGATCGACAAATCCGGCTCCATCTTCTGCGCTTCGGCTGCTGTAATCTCTTCAATAAAGTATCCATTCGTTCGACATGAATCAATCTTTGCGGCCAGACCGCCCCTATNNAGTGGTCAAATCAACGTACCCACGTTCCTCTGACTGGCCTCTCCCGTCGACCTCTGACTCCGCTGTCAGGTGAGCTCTCTCCCCAACCTCCTCCCACATCATCCCCCCGTCGAAGTGGAGACAGTCCTGGCTACCAATCTCCTCCGCCAGCACGCGGTGTTCGCTCATTCCCATCACGTTCAAC
>PKXE01000074.1 GCA_003132265.1 Candidatus Dormiibacterota bacterium
TGCAGCAGGGCTTCCTCCTGGACGACACCCAGCGCCAGTGGCTGGAGCGGGCGGGGCGCGGGCAGTTCCTCCTGCTCTTGGGGTCGCGGCGGTCCCCGATCCAGATCGAGGCCCCCGCGCGGTATCACCTCTTGCTCAGCGCCGAGCACGGCCCCTGAGCCGGGATGCTGATCTCGACTAGCGAAGTGGGCCAGAGTGAGGCCGCGTCTAGAATCAACCGCCATGGGCCGGGTTCTATTCGTGCGGCTGACCAACCCCGGCCGCGCCGGGGGGGCCGACTGGACGCAGGCGGTCGCTGACTTCGCCGCCACCAGGTCTTGGCGCTCCGAGCCGCTGTGGCTGGCCACCGACGACTCCCGCGGCCTCTTCGAAATGGAATATCTGCGCCACCTCCGCCTGGCCAGCCCGGAGCCCATCTTCGGCGCTGGCTTTGTGCGCCTTGCGGGAGATGAGACTGACGCCCTGGCGGTCTGTTTCGGGCTGCTCCAGCTAACCCAGAGGCTGGGCGGTCGAGCCGTGGTCGCCGATTCCGACAATCCCATTCGCAAGCAGCGCCAACTGGCTCTTGTCGAGGGTCAGGTGAGCGGCCCCCGCAGCATCGACGAGGTGATGGTCGCCGGGCCGATCTTCAAACGCCTTCCAGCCGGCACCATCACCTTCTACCCGCCCCGCCACCGGGCCGTCACCCTGCCTGGACCGGCGAGTCCTCCCGGGTGGTGGAGCTTCGCCATCCAGGGGATGCGGGACCAGGCCCCCGGCTTCCTCGAGGCCGAGGCCGAGGCGATGCGCATCTACCGCAGCCTACGGGCGATCGGCTGAACCGTTGCGGGCCGTGGTCCAGCGGGTGCTTCGAGCCCAGGTCACGGTCGACGGTGACCTGGTGGGTGCGATCGGGGCCGGACTGCTGATCTATCTCGGGGTGGCGCCGGCCGACGCACCGGAGGTCGCCCGTCACTTGGCGGAGCGGCTGGCCCAGCTCCGGGTCTTCCCCGACTCCGGGGGCAGAATGAATCGCTCGCTGCTGGATGCCGGCGGTGAGGCCCTGGTGGTCAGCCAGTTCACTCTCTTCGCGGACAGCCGCCGGGGACATCGCCCCGCATTCACGGCTGCCGCCGGACCGGAGCGGGGACGCGAGCTCTGTCAGCTGTTTGGGGAGGAGCTGCGCCGCCTGGGCATCGCCCGGGTGAGCGCGGGGCAGTTCGGGGCCCACATGCTCGTGGAGTCCGTCAACGATGGCCCGGTGACCATCGTCACCACCAGTTCCGAGGCCCCCTGGGCGGCCGACTGCGGCTGACTGGCACCAGCTCCCGACCCCGGCGGACATAGGGGAGGGAGCATCTCGGTCAGCAGGGGGTCACCGCGTGGGCGAGCTCAATTCGTTGCTCAATTCCTGGGTTCTGATTGGCCAGGGGATCATCGGCAGCCTCGGCACACTGGCCTTCGTCTGCGCCTTTGTCTGGCGAGTGGTCGCGCCCAACCCCCATAGCGCCATGGAGGCCCAGCGCTGGCTGGGGAGGATCGCGGTCGGGACGCTGGGGGTGGAACTGGCCGGCCTGCTCACCCACGTCCTGCTGGCGGCCGTCCCGCACAGCCTCGGCTGAGCGTTGGCCGCTCTGACCTTTCCCAGCTTCGAGCTCCATCCCCTCTCGCTGCTCAGCCACCTGATCAGCGGGACGCTGACCAAATTTGTGACGTCCTCGCGGGAGACCCTCGACCAAGCGCTCCGAACCTACCTCTTCGGGACCTACGATGCCGCCGCGCCCCTGCGGCACCAGCCCTTCACCGACACGCCCGGGGTGGCCCACCTCAACCACCTCCTGATCGGCGCCGCTGGCGCCTTGCTGGTGGCGGTCTTCACCTACAGTTCGCTGCGCACGGTGGTGGGCGCGGGCGATGCTCGTCACCACCTGCAAGTGGTCCTGCCGCGGGCGCTGGTGGCGCTGGCCCTGGCAGTCGTCAGCTTGCCCCTGATCCAGCAGGCCATCAACCTCAACAACGCGCTGAGCGCAGTCGTCGCGGGGGGAGGGAGTGTGAACCTGGCCCGCGTGCCCTGGGATTCGCCGCTCAGCGGTTCGGCGCTGCAATCAGCTTCCACCAACATTTTCCTGCTGATATTCTCCGCTGCGCTAGTGGTGGCGGTGGTGATCCTGGTACTGGCCTACGTCGTTCGTTACGCCCTGCTGGCGGTTTTGTGCGCAGCTGCGCCGCTGGCCGCAATCACCTGGATCCTCCCCGAGACCAGGGCTTTTTCGCGGCAATGGCTGCGGCTTTTGGTGATCACTCTGTTCATGCAATTTGTACAACTTCTGGTGCTTCGCAGCGCCATTGCGCTGGCCTTCGCGCATGGCCAGGGAGTGATCGGCATCCTCTACGCGTTCGCGGCTCTCTACCTGATGTTGCGCGTGCCCGGAGCCCTCAATGTGGCGTCGCACTTTGGCACCAGCGCGGAAGGCGCGGGCCGGCGCTGGGCCCGGGCGTCGCGGAGGCTGGCCGCCACCGAGCTCTGAGCCTCCCGGTCAGAGGGTGACGTGAACCTCGTCAAGCGCGGTCGCCCAAAGGCGCTCCAGCTGGCCGAAGAACTCGGTCGCCCGGAGCGAGGGGCGGCCATCCAGGGCGCCAAAGGTCAGCTCGACGCGGGCCACGGGCAGCCGGGGCGACCAAGGCAGAGAGGAGATGTCGAAGGCGGTGCCACAGGCGGGGCAGACGGCCTGCATGGGGTCGGGATCCGGGAAGCGCAGCCGGAAGAACTCGAGTGGGGCTCGGCAGTTGGGGCAGTCCGCGCGGTAGGGCCGGGGCGGGTCGGTGTCGAAGCCCTCCGGGCCGGGATCGGGATAGCAGCGCAGCACTCCAGCCTCCAACCGAACCTCGCCGCGAACCAGCCCCACCATCGGAAGCTTCCCCTGGGAGAGCAGGAGCCGGCCGAAGGCGGGCCCGGGCACCAGGATGTCCGGTTGGGGGCCACGGGTCGCCAGCTCGCTATCGACCAGAAGCGCCTCGGTGGCCGCCAACTGGGCCGGCCCTGGGACAAAGTCCGGGTCCTGGGGGAGCAGGTGAAGCCAGGTCCGGTGACCGTGGGAATGGCCGGAACCGGTCTGCAGCGGACGTGGCATCTCCCCTGGATCGTAACCGGCCCACCTGAGCCTCGGCGGCGGACATCTTTGAGGCGATGGGGAAGGGTCGGATCAAGTCGGCGCTGGCCCTGGTCGGCGCCTGCGCCGCGCTCTCCATCGTGGTCCCGCCCCTGGCCGGGCTCCTCAACGCGGTCGGGTCGGTCACCCTCCTGGCCCTGGGGGGCTACTCTGCATACCGGGCTTGGGCCTGGATGGAGACGGTGGTCGAGGCATCACGGCGGCCGACCACGGTCCGCCGCAACCTGAACCGGTCCGACCCCGGGGATGAGCCCCAGCCGTCGAGGTCGAGGGCACGCGGCCCTTCTCGACCGAGCATGGAGGTGGAGCGACCTGATGCGGAGGAGCGGAAACTCCGCTGGCCCAGGCTGGTCCGTTCGAACGGCGCGACTCCCGAGCCGCCTCGGGACCGCTAGCTGAGCGGCCGCCGCCCGCGGCACCGGAGGGACAGTTTGAGATCGAGGTCCTCAGCAGCGACTGGTAGGATCGGAGCGTGGAGGTAGTCAAGATCCGGCCTCGGGGATACTGCCACGGCGTGGTCGAGGCGGTCCGAGCCCTCCGGCAGGCTGCTGACGAGCATGAGGGTGAGTCGGTCGCCATGCTCGGCTATCTGGTCCACAACGAGCACGTGACCCGGGAGTTCGCCGAGCGGGGGGTGCGGCTGATCGACGCCCCCTCCCGNNCTGGAGGCCCTGGAAGAGGTGACTGAGGGAACGGTGGTGCTGACCGCCCACGGAGTCTCCCCGGAGGTCAAAGAGCGGGCCCTGGCCAAGGGCCTCAACGTGGTCGACGCCACCTGCAGCGACGTGATCCGCACCCACGACCTGGTTCAACGGCTGACCGCCGACGGTTACACCATCATCTACATCGGCAAGGAGGGCCACCCGGAGCCCGAGGGGGTGCTCGGCGAGGCTCCGGACAAGATCCACCTGGTCCAGTCGCTGGCGGATGTCGACACCTTGGAGCTGTCTACCTCGAAGCTGGCGGTGACCACTCAGACCACGCTCTCGGTGTGGGACACCCAGTCGATCATCGAACGGCTGCGCGAACGCTTCCCCCACATCGAGGTTCACAACGAGATCTGCAGCGCCACCCAGGATCGCCAGTTGGCTGCGGTCGAGGCCGCCAAGGAATGTGACGTGGTGATCGTCGTCGGCAGCTCCCGCAGCAGCAACAGCCAGAGACTGGTCCAGGTCGTGCACGAACTGGCCCAACGTCCGGCCCATTTAGTGGACACCGTCGCCGACCTCAAGCCGGAATGGTTCATCGGCTGCAATCGCGTGGGGGTGACTGCCGGCGCATCGACCCCCACCATCCTGACCAGGGAAGTGATCGCGAAACTGGAGGAGATGGAGGCGCCAAAGCCAGCTCCCGTGGCGGCGGCGACAACTCCCGGTCAAGCCCCCGCCTGAGGGCGCGCGGCCAACATCTGGGGGCGATCCTTCGCGGGGCCCGCTGCCGGTTCCCGATCGGTACCATCTGACCCAGGTTGAAGAACGCACCCAGCCGTCCCCTGGTCGCAGAGCTGGTCGGGCCCGCCCCTCGCCCGCTCAACCGGGCCCGCGTGGCCACGGTCTTGCTGGCGACGGCGCCGCTGGCCGCCCGCCTGGGCTGGTGGTGGTGGAGTCGGGGCCGCCACCGGACCCTGTCGGCCTCCGCTCGCGCCCAGCAGGCACCGGCGGCCGTCGAGCACACCGAAGTCGAGATGGTGAGAAGGACTTTGGGCCGGTGGCGGGTCCGAGTGGTCAGTACCCAGTGGCTGGTTCCGTCCGTTCCGGTCCTGGCAGCGACAGCATCCCCGCGCAGTCGCGCGGGCTGGCTCCGGCCGGTGCTTCGGCTAACCGGCATGGCCTTGGAGGCCAACGCCCGCAAGGCGCTTCCCCCACCGCTGCCGCGCTTGCCGGCGCCGCCCGCCCGACGGGGGTAATTTCTCGCCCCCGCGTGGGGCCTCCTAGAGCGGTTGGCCTCGTTCCGCCCGTCCGCCCTATCGGCGGTGTGCCCCGTCACGTGCAGGCGCCAGAACAACCAGTCCCTAGCCCGGACCCAAGGCCGAGGTCCCCCGGGTACGGAGCGATCTGCTAGAAGGGGAGGCAATGATTGCGGTCCGCCTCCTCAGCGTGCTCGCCGGACTGTTCCTGACCCTGGGGACTCTGGGCAGTGTGATCCGGACCGTCATCGTGCCGAGAGCGGTCTCATCGCGACTCTCGTCGGTGGTCGCCGCGGCGGTCCAGGGCGCGGCGGTCCTGGCGGCCCGGACTCGGTCCGACTACATGGCCCGGGACGGGATCCTGGCCCAGAGCGCTCCCCTGTTCCTGGTCTTGCGCCTGGTGGTCTGGATCGGCCTGCTGGTGGCCGGCTTCAGCCTGCTCTTCTGGGGCAGCAGCTCCGGCGACTTCGCCGACGCCGTCCGACTCAGCGCCTCTTCGATCCTACCGCTGGGGCTCATCCATGCCGAGTCCGGCCTGAACACGGCCATCGCCTTCTTGGAGTCAGCGTCCGGGGTGATCGTGGTTGCCCTCCAGATCTCCTACCTCCCCACGCTCTACAGCTCGTTCAACCGTCGCGAGACCCTGGTGACGATGCTCGACAGCAGCAGCGGCTCACCACCCTGGGGCCCTGAGATCCTGGCCCGCCATGCCCTGATCGACAACCTTGATCACCTGACCGAGCTCTACCGCAAGTGGGAAGAGTGGGCCGCCGATATCGCCGAGAGCCACACCAGCTACACCACCCTGCTCTACTTCCGCTCCCCCGAGCCCCGGACCTCCTGGACCCTGGCTCTGCTCGGTTGCATGGACGCCGCCGCTCTGCAGCTGGCGCTGAACCCGCTCACGGTTCCGGCCTCGGCCCGGCCCTTCGTCCGGATGGGGGTGGTCTGTCTGCGCTCCCTCTCCCGGGTCACCGGCTTCGCCTTCTCGGCGGACCCGCGCCCCGACGATCCGATTGAGCTCACCTTCGACGAGTTCCAGGACGGAGTGAACCGGGTGCTGGCGATCGGCTGGGAGGCGGAGCGGACCGCCGAAGAGGCGTGGCCGCACTTTCGCGGCTGGCGAGTGAACTACGAGAGCATGGCCTACCACCTGGCTACCCTCGTCGACGCCCCGCCCGGCCCATGGTCGGGAACCAGGAAAGGCAGGCTGGAGTCCTCGCTGGTCCCGGTCCGCCCGCCCCACCGGGCCCCCACTCAAGAGCTGGAGAACCTGCTCCAAGTCACCGAGCAGCGTCGCGCCCACCGGGCCGCCCAGAAGCGCTCCCGCCCGGCTGCGGCACCGCGCCCTGGGAAGCCGGCTGAGGATCCCCCGGAGCGCAGCAAACAGNNGCCCTGCCGTTTGGCGATGCCCAGGGCGGTATCGGCCTCCTGGAGGACCTCCGCCAGGTCCGAGGTAGGGGAGCCACAGGCCGACCCCAAGCTCACGGCCGGGTTCACCCCGTCGATCTGGGTCAGCTTGAGAGCCGCCAGAATCCTCTAAGCCGTCCGCCGAGCACCTTCCTCGGAGGGATGCACCAGGAACGCGGCGAACTCGTCATCACCGACCCGGGCGACCAGGTCTCCCCAGCGCATGACCCCGGTCATTACCTGGGAGGCGACCAACCGGGCATCGCCTGTGGCATGGTCTAGGTTGCGATTCACCTGCTTCAGGTCGTCCCCGTCCAGGGCCAGCACGGCGAACGGCCGGCGGCCTCTCAATCGGACCACCTCGAAGTCGAAACCGCGGCGGTCGGCCAGTCCGGTCAGCGGGTCGGTCGTCGCCTCGCGCTCGCTCTGCTCTAGGGTCAGGGCGTTGGAGAGCGCCATCTCCACGATGTGGCCCAGCGAGACGGCCCTCTCGAAAAGCTCCTCATAGATGGCCATCCCCCGGGCCGAGACTGTCACCACCCCATGCAATACGCCATTGGGTGCGATCGGAATCCGGGCCCCGTGAGTGGCCCCAGTGCTGAGCAGGTTGGCCCGCAGCGTCGGCCCCACCGCATCCGCCCGGCCGCCAACTCCGGGGGCGGGGCGCCTTTGGATGACGCCGAAGGTGATCAGGGCGGTTCGGGGCCCGCTCCGCGTTTTCGATCAGCGCCGCTGACGAGACTTAGTACCGACGCGCCTCGACCACGAGCGTGTTGGCCATCTTGTCCATCCAGCCTTGCTTGCGCGGGTCGAAAAAGGCCCAGATGAAACCGATAAAGATGGGGATGGCCGAGACGATGTAGCCGATCGCCCGCACCAGCGCCTGAGTCTGGCCGATCGCCGCCCCTGTAGTCCCGTCGACGACCCTCACGCCGACTGCCATTTGGCCCAAACTCGCCCCCTTCCGCGACCACAGCAGGGTGAAGTAGGCAAGGTCGAGGATCAGGAACACCAGCTGAAAAATCGGTGACACGGTCCTGACCTGGGTGGTGAGCGTGATCCCTCCGATGGTGGTCACCACGTTGTTGGTGGTGCTGAAGGCCGATGAGATAGGGAAGTAAATCAGCGAGAGAATGATGCCGTCGATCAGGTAGCCCAGGAGTCGCCTCCCAATCCCGGCCAGGGGAAGTCCCGCAATGGTGGGCCGCTCTCCCGGGCTGAAGGCGTAGCCCGTCCCGGGGGACGGCGGAGGGCTCGTCTGGCCGCCACCCGAGTTGGGATTGGGTGGGAGACCCTCGGGTGCCATCGGAATACCGCCGGCATCCTGCGTTCCGGACATTGCTTCTCCTGGAGTGAGTCGGCCAGGAGTTGAGTCCCCCGGTTCCGCGCCGCGATGAGGGTACCCAGCACCTGCCCACGCGTCAATGGCCGAGATGAGCGAACCGTAGGTCGCCCCGCGTCACACCGGATCACCGATTGAGGCGCTGGCCGGCCGAACTCGGCTAGCTCTCTCCCCCGCTCAGCGATTCGCGGAGCTCCGAGCGGCGGATCTTGCCGCTGACCGTCTTGGGTAGCTCGGTC
Organism: Candidatus Dormiibacterota bacterium; assembly: GCA_003132265.1. GTDB lineage: Bacteria > Chloroflexota > Dormibacteria > Aeolococcales > Bog-877 > Bog-877. Next base: position 8,047 of record PKXE01000074.1, read on the forward strand.
ACGAAGTGCACCTCCCGCGGGTACTTGTAGGGGGCGGTGACCCGCTTGACGTGGTCCTGGAGCTCCCTCGCCAGGGCCGCTCCGGGCTGGTACCCCGGGGCCAGGATGACGAAGGCGGTCACGAGCTGGGTCCGCTGCGGGTCGGGCTTGCCGACGACCGCCGCCTCGGCGACGGCCGGATGCTCGAGCAGGGCGCTCTCGACCTCGAAGGGTCCGATCCGGTAGGCGGATGAGGTGATCACGTCATCGGACCGTCCCTCAAACCAGAGGTAGCCGTCCCCATCCCGCCGGCCACGGTCACCGGTGAGATAGAAGCTGCCCTGAAACGCGGCCCGGGTCGCCTCGGGCTCGCGGTAGTAGCCGCTGAAGAGGCCCACCGGACGCTGGGGCTCCACCCGGATGCCGATGTTCCCCTCCTCGTCGTCCGCGACCGGCGTCCCCTCGTCGTCGACGATGTCCACGTCGAATCCCGGTACCGGCCTGCCCATCGAGCCCGGTCGCAGCTCCAGGCAGCGGAAGTTGGCGACCACGTTGACCGTCTCGGTTTGGCCGTAGCCGTCATAGATCGGCAGCCCCACCTCATCCTGAAAGACCCGGATCACCTCCGGGTTGAGCGGCTCTCCGGCGGCGACGCAGTGGCGCAGCGAGTTCAGTGAATTGGCCCTCAGGTCGGCCTGGACCAAGGCGCGGTAGACGGTGGGCGGGGCACAGAAGGTGGTGACCCCATGCCGGCTGATGGTGTCCAGCAGCAGATCCGGATCGAACTTGCCCATGTTCATCTGCACCACCGCCGCCCCCACCGCCCACTGCCCGAAGAGCTTCCCCCAGGCGGCCTTGGCCCAGCCGGTATCTGAGATCGTCCAGTGCAGGTCGCCGGGCCTGAGGTCCTGCCAGTAGCGGGCCGTGAGCTGGTGCCCGATGCCGTAGCTGGCGTGGGTGTGAACCACCATCTTGGGGTAGGCTACGGTGCCACTCGTGAAGTAGAGAAGCATGGGATCGGAGCTGGCGCACAGGGCGGCTGGAACTGCGCTGGTCGAGGCCTTCTCGAGAAGCCCTGGCAACTCCGCCCATTTGGCGCTGGGAGCATCTCCCACCACGATGCGGTGGCGTAGCGAGGGTAGTTCGTCCTCCACCTGGTCCAGGCGGGCAGCGCCACTGGTGTCGGTCACGGCCGCCACCGCCCCGGCGCGCTCCACCCGGTAGCGGATGTCGCGCGGGGTCAGCTGGGTCGTCGCCGGCATCGGGATCGCTCCCAGCCGAATCGCCCCCAGGACCACCTGGTACCACTCGGGTACCCGAGGGAGCATGACAAAGATCCGATCGCCCTTCTTGACCCCCATCCCCGTGAAGACGTTGGCCATGTGGATGGCCGCCCTCGAGACCTCGCTGAACGACTGCTCCAACACCAACTCTCCCCGGGGACCCAGCGAGAGCAGGGCCAGCTCGGTGGGACGGACCTCCGCCTGGGCGTCGAGGACATCGGCGACGTAGTTAAAGCGCTCGGGGACGGTCAGAATGTCCGGCCGCCCTCGCTCAGCCAGGTAGTCGGTCATGTTGGGAGGGGCGTCCCGCCCCGGGCGTGCCAGCATCGCTAGCTCCTCAGAGCTGATCGTTCTGCCTTCGCCGAGCTTAGGCCAGGGGAAGATC
>PKXE01000065.1 GCA_003132265.1 Candidatus Dormiibacterota bacterium
ATGAAGACGAACATGAAGCGTTCCCATCGCTGAAAGCTGCCAGTGGCGACCATCGCTAAGAGCCCAATCGCCACAATCGGGACCGACGCCAACGGCGTGACGCCGAAGTAGCGCAGGCCCAGGTTGACGCCGATGAACTCGGTGACCAGGGTGAGGAAATTGAGGAGAAAGAGGTCGCCCACCGAGAACACCGCCCAGAAGAGTCCGAAGCGTTCGCGGATCAGCCGGGCGTGGCCGACTCCGGTGACCGCGCCGAGACGTACCACCATCTCCTGGGCGACGATGAGGGTGGGGATCAGCAGGACCAGCACCCAGAGCAGGCTGGCTCCGTAGTCCTGACCAGCCTGGGCATAGGTGGAAACACCACCAGCGTCGTTGTCACCCACCATCACGATGAGCCCTGGCCCCATGATCGCGGCCAGCGTCAGGAGCCTCCGGCCCCAGGGACGGGGACGGTCGGAGTCCCACTCCGGGATTGAACCCAGGGCACCCCGGATCTCACCTTCGTGGCGGAGATCCAGGACCGCCGAGCCCGGTGGGGCGACCGGGCGTAGATCTTCTGGCATTGGCTGACCTCCTGGCGTGGTTGCGAGTACTTGACGTGCTGGGCGCACGCCGGGGAGGCCGCCGCAGGTTTGGCTAGAGGCCCGCAGCGTGCGCGAGGGTTTGGGGGTCAGGCGGTCTACTNNCTCTATGCTACCAGGGTGAAGTTGCGCCAACAGTCCCCTTTCCATCTCGTTCGCGGCCTTCGCCGCAGGTCGTAATGCCCCCCTCGCCCGCCTCCCTCGCCAAGCGGCCTCGAAGACGCCGGCGCCGCCTGCTGACCACTCGGTCCATCCAGGCCTCGCTCCTACCGCTAAGTCGGTTGAGATCCCTCTCCCCGGTGGACGAGCAAGGTCGTGGCGCAGGCCGTCTCGTCGATGTCGTGGTCCGCTGGACTGGCAGCGAACGGTATCCGCTGGTGACGGGGATCGTGCTGCAGTTGGGTGACCACCAGGTGTTTCAGCCGGTTGCGAGCATCGAGCGCCTGGACTCGAAGAAGGTGGTAGTTGTAAATCCCGGCTCTGGCGCGGCTGGCTTCGAGCGCCGGGAAGGGGAGCTGAGGCTGGTGCAGGACGTCCTCGGCCGGCAACTTGTCGATGTCGATGGGGTCAAGGTGCTCCGCGCCGCGGACCTCTTCCTGGCCCCGGTCCTGGGACGTCTGCGTCTGGTTGCGGTTGCTGGCGGCCTGCGGCCGTGGTGGTCGCGGCGGCTGCCGGTCGGGAAGACGGAGCACCGGCGCCTGGTGGATTGGTCGGCGGTCCATCCGTTTGGAGAGCCCGGCTCGGAGTTCCGCCTGCAGGTCCCCCACGAGGGGTTGCGGCGCCTCCCTGCTGGGGAACTCGCTGACCTCCTCGAGGAGCTGGACCGGCCAGCCCGCGACGAGTTGACCACTTCCTTGGACCCGGGCACAGTGGCTGATGCCCTGGAGGAGATGGAAGCAGAGCTAATTGAGGACATCCTGCGCGACGCCCCGCCAGAGCGCGCCGCCGAGATGGTTGCGGCGATGGAGCCCGACGAGGCGGTTGACGTGCTCCGGGACATGGAGCGCGCCGAGGCCGATGCCATCCTGGCATACGTGCCGGTCGAGGTAGCCCGCCAACTCACTGACCTACTCGGCTATCCGGAGACGATGGCCGGCGGGTTCATGACCACCGCTCTGGCTAAGGCGTCGCTGACTGACACGGTGGGCGACATCCGCAGGAGCCTGGCGGAGCTCAAAGCTCACAGTGCGGACATCGACTCCGTCGCCGTCGTTGAGGAGTCGGGCAGGCTGGTCGCCGACGTGCCGCTTTTCGAGCTACTGGTGGCGCACGACGCCGTTCCAATGAGCGAACTGATCCCAGACACGAGACCGGTCACCATCCAGCCCGAAGCATTCCTCGACGAGGTGGTGGACCGGCTCACCGAAGCCCGGGCCTCCTCGGTTGTGGTGGTCGACCTCGAAGGGCGTCCGATGGGTCGCGTACTCGCTGACGACGTCATCGACGCCCTCAAGGAGGGGGGGCTTCGTCTCAAGCTGCCCTGGCTCTTCCGCTGACGGCCCGGACCTTGAGCCGCGGCGCGGCGGCGTGAGACCAGAGCGAGCGCGGCGCAGAGCCAGAGTGGCGACTCTTTATCCTGACTCTCATAACAATGACTTTGGATCACCTTGAGGACTTTGAGCGCGCCCTGGTCGTGATGGCGCACCCGGACGATGCCGAGTTCAGCTCGGCCGGGACCATCGCCCTCTGGACGGATCGGGGCGTCGAGGTCAACTACGTCATCTGCACCGACGGAGCGGCCGGGGCGGCCGACCCGACCATCAAGCAGGCCCAGCTGGCGTCCATCCGAGAGGTGGAGCAGCGGGAGGCCGCCGATGTGCTGGGGGTCAGGGACATCGTCTTCCTGCGTCAGCCTGACGGAGAGCTGAGGGTCACCGACGAGCTCCGGCGCGACGTGGTGAGGCTGATCAGGCAGTACCGGCCAGACCTAATCGTCTGTCAGAACGCCGTGCGCAACTACTCCAACATCTACGGCAACCACCCCGACCACTTGGCGGCTGGGCAGCTGGCCATCGAGGCGGTCTATCCGTACGCCCGCAACCCGCACGCCTATCCCGAGCTACTGGCGGATGGTCTGCAGCCCCACTCGGTGCGCGAGGTCCTGGTCGCCGGCACCGAGGCCCCTGACCACTTTGTCGACGTCACGACCACGGTGGACCGCAAGGTCGCGGCCCTGGCCCGCCACCGCAGCCAGCACATCCCGGGGCAGGACTTCTCGGTGCGAGTCCTGGAGCGGATGGCCAAGATGGGTGAGCCCCACGGAATCGCCTACGCAGAATCGTTCCGCCGGCTTATGAGTGCGTAGCTCGGTGACCGTTCCTAAACAACGGACCCACGGACCAGGACCCGTGCCGAAGTTGAGGACCACCGCTTGGGTCGGTGGGCTCCGGGACGATCCCGGT
>PKXE01000083.1:0-589 GCA_003132265.1 Candidatus Dormiibacterota bacterium
AGCGCTAAAACGGAGATCAGAAGCCCACCGGTGGCCGGCCAGGCCGGGCCCAGGCGGTCCGCCAGTCGCCCGCCGATGGGAGACGCCACGCCGCCGACCAGGTAGCCAGGGACCAGCCACAGCGACGCATCCAAGGGCGAGAGGTGGCGCACCCCCTGGAGATACATGATCAGGAGGAAGAGGATGGCGAAGTTGGCCAGACCCTGAAAGAACGACGCCANNCAGGGATGGCGACATGGTGGGGATCCGAAAAAGGCGCAGCGCGATCATCGGCTCTCGCACTCGCCGCTCCACCACCACGAACGCCACGAGACAGACGCCGCCTGCCACCAGGCCGATCGTGATCGGGCCGTTGAAAGCGCTGGAGGAAAGCTCGATCATCGCCCANNAGAATCCCGAACAGCCCAGCACCCAGGAGTCCCATGCCCCAGAGGTCCAGAGTGCGGGCCTGCCTCTCCCCCCTTTCCCTCAGCACTCGCAGCGCCACCACCAGCGCGGCCAGCCCGATCGGAACATTGATCCAGAAGACCCACCGCCAAGACAGGTAGGTGGTGATAAGTCCACCCAGGAGTATCCCAATGATCGCGCC
>PKXE01000083.1:648-2254 GCA_003132265.1 Candidatus Dormiibacterota bacterium
GTACATCCGCACCCGGCCGAAGATGTCCCCCAGCCTCCCTACCTGGGTCGAGAGCAGGGTGATGACCAGGAGGTAGCTGACGATGATCCAGACCACCGAGCTGAGGCTGGCGTGTAGAGACCTCTGGATATGGGGCAGCGCCAGCACCACGATCGTGGTGTCCACAGCGGTGATGAGGACGCCAGTTGCGATTACGGCGAGTGCCCACGAAGGGGACCCCCCGCGCGCGGAACTCTCGCTCTGGGGCACGAGTTCAGCCTAACCAGTCAGGACGGAGGTAGGGGCCCACCACCCGACCTGGGCGGGTCGCGCTACGGGCCGGCCCTGGCTCGGGCGGCGGCCTGCTCCCAGCGGTGCTCGACGCGGCCGAACCGCCAGACGCCCAGCGCGATAGCCCAGACGGCCACGAACAGGCCCACGATGATGAAGCCAGCCACGTTGATGTTGAAATGGGCGGCGCTGTGCCAGAAAGCGCCCTTCAGGTGGAGTTCGGTCGCCACCAGACCCAGAATCTCGATGGTCCCAATCAGGAACGCCACCGCTACCGAGAGGCCGGTGATGGTGATGTTGTAGTAGACCTTGCGAACCGGCTTGGCGAACGCCCACCCGTAGGCGAAGTTCATGAAGGACCCGTCGATGGTGTCAAGCAGGCTCATTCCCGCCGCGAACAGGATCGGCAGGCAAAGGATGGCGTACCAGGGCAGCCCCGCGGTCGCGACGGTGGCCGCTATNNTCATCAGCTTGCCGAAGAACCGGTACATCATCCCCCGGGAGTTGAGCTGCTGCTCCAGCTCCTCGTCAGAGAAGTGCCCTTTTCGCATGCCGATGAACACCTTGACGATCCCCACAAGCACGACCAGGTTGAGGAGAGCGATCAGATAGAGGAAGGAACCCGAGATCAGGGTGCCAAAGAATCCCCCAAAGCCTTGGAGGGCCGAGTGCTGGTTGGTGGTAGCGCTGAAGACGGCCTTCGCCGCGACGGTCATCCCGACCGCTAGGCCGAACACGACGCTGGAGTGGCCCAGCGAGAACCAGAAGCCCACGCTCAAGGGTCGCTTGCCCTCAGCCATGAATTTCCGAGTCGTGTTGTCGATCGCCGCGATGTGGTCGGCATCGAAGGCATGCCGCATCCCGAGGGTGTACGCGGTGATGGCAATCCCAATTCCGAGTGCCTTGAGATGCTGGGGCAAGATCACCACGAACAGCAAGCCCCACCCGATCACGTGCAGCCCCAGGATGAAGGCCGCCATCCCACCAGCCCTCCCCCACTCCGCCGGGGTGAGGCTGCTGCGGATTCGCGCCAGTCGGCCGGCCGGGCTAACCGCCAAGGTGGCCATGCCTGAGATCCTCCTATCTCCGATGGTTAGCATGCTACCTCTGTTGCGACTTTGATGCAACAAACATCTGGACCCAAGTACAGCAGGGCCTCAAGTGGGGGCTTGCTGCATGAGGAGGCCCTCCGGTGGCAATCTAGCCATGTGCCTGACGCCTCCGCGACATCTCCCGGTCCCGCTTTACCGGACCGGATCGAGCGGATCGTCATCAGCGAGGTCACGCCCCAGGTGGACGACGGCCGACTCCCGGCCAAGGCCGCCGTAGGTGAGGA
>PKXE01000083.1:2298-33323 GCA_003132265.1 Candidatus Dormiibacterota bacterium
GAGTTCCAGGTGGAGGCCTGGCGGGACGACTTCGGGAGCTGGCGCCAGAACTACCGCCGCTGGCTGAGGGCCAAGGCTGATCCCAGCCAGGAGCTGCAAACCGGAGTTCAACTGGCGCGCTCGGCGGCGACCAGGCTGCCACGTCAGGTTCGGGACGCCCTCTACCGCCGACTAGACCAATTGGACGGTGGACCGATCCGGAGCTTGCAGAACTATTTGTTGAGTCCCCGAACCGCCCGGCTGATGGCCGAGGCCCTAGTCCAGACGCCGCCAGCATGCAGTCCCAGGCTGCCGGTCTGGGTCGAACGGGAAAGAGCCCTGTTCGGATCCTGGTACGAGATGTTCCCACGGTCAGAGGGCTCCGATGGGCACGACTCCGGCACCCTGGCCTCGGCCGGCGGCCGGCTGGCGGCTTTGGCCGAGATGAAGTTCGATGTCCTCTACCTCCCCCCCATCCATCCCATCGGCACGACCGCCCGACGGGGCCGCAACAATGCGCCCGTCGCCAGTCCCGGTGAGCCCGGGAGTCCCTGGGCAATCGGGGCGGCAGCCGGAGGCCACACCACCGTCCATCCCGACCTCGGCTCGCTGGAGGACTTCCGGAAGTTCCTTGGGTCCGCCAAGGCATTGGGGCTCGAGGTGGCTCTGGACTACACCATTCAGTGCTCGCCCGACCATGCCTGGGTGAGCGAGCACCCCGATTGGTTCGAACACCGTCCGGACGGGAGCATTCGGCCCGCTGAGAACCCACCCAAGCGATACGACGACGTCTTCCCCCTCGACTTCGAGTGCGCGGACTGGCAGCGGCTCTGGCAGGCGTGCTACGAGGTCTTGGAGTTCTGGATCGCTCAGGGGGTGCGTATCTTCAGGGTCGACAATCCCCACACCAAGCCCGTTCCCTTCTGGGCTTGGGTGATCGGTCGGCTACGGGCAGCCCACCCCGACGTCATCTTGCTGGCCGAGGCGTTCACCCGCCCGGCGCTGATGCGAGAGCTCTCCAAGGTCGGATTCAGTCAGACCTACACCTATTTCACCTGGCGGTCGACCAAGCCCGAGCTGCGCTCCTACTTGACCCAGCTCACGAAGGTAACCGCTGACTATCTGCGGCCCAATTTCTTCGCGAACACCCCTGACATCCTCACCAAGGAACTCCAAGAGGGAGGCCCCCCGGTATTTCGTCACCGACTGGTGCTGGCGGCCACCCTATCTCCCACCTACGGGATCTACAGCGGCTATGAGCTCTGCGAGAACCAGCCCCAGTCGCCCGGATCCGAGGAGTACTGGGACTCGGAGAAGTATCAGTACCGCCCTCGGGACTGGAGCCAGCAGGGCTCCCTGGCCCCGCTCATCACCCAGCTCAACCAGATCCGGCGTGACCACCCAGCACTCCAGCAGCTGCGCCGGCTTCACTTTCACCGCACCAACGATCCGCAGATCCTGGCCTATTCCAAGCACACCGCCGACCGCTCCGACGTGGTCTTGGTGATCATCAACCTGGATCCGACCAGGACCCGGCGAGCGACCGTCCAGCTTTCGATGAAGTGGCTCGGCCCCAAGCCCTGCCCCAGGTTCCGCGTCCACGATCTGCTCGAAGGCACCACCTCGACCTGGTCGGGTCCATTCCACGAGGTCGAGCTGGACCCAGCGGTGTCTCCGGCACGGATTCTCTGGGTGAAGCCGTGAATCTCATCTCAGATCCCCACTGGTATCGCGACGCGGTGATCTATGAGGTATTCGTCAGAGGATTCTTCGACGCCAANNTTCGCCTCGCCACAGCGCGACGGCGGCTACGACATCTCCGACTTCTATGCGATCCAGCCCGAGTACGGAACTCTGGATGACATGCGCCGGCTGATCACCGAGGCCCACTCCCGGGGCATCCGGGTCATCACCGACCTTGTCGTCAACCACACCTCGGACCAGCATCCCTGGTTCCAGGAGGCTCGCCGCAGCCCCGATTCGCCGAAGCGGGACTGGTATGTCTGGAGCGACACCACGAGCCGTTACGAAGACGCCCGAGTGATCTTCGTGGACACTGAGGTCTCCAATTGGACTCTGGACGCCCAGGCGGGCGCGTACTACTGGCACCGGTTCTTCAGTCACCAGCCCGACCTCAACTATGAAAACCCAGCGGTGCAAGAGGCCATGCTCGAGGTGATCAGCTTCTGGCTGGAGCTGGGGTTGGATGGGCTCCGTTTGGACGCCGTGCCCTACCTCTTCGAGGCTGAGGGCACCAACTGTGAGAGCCTGCCGCAGACCCACGAGTTCCTGAAGCGAATTCGGCGCGAGGTAGATTCCCGATTCTCCGACCGACTGCTGCTGGCGGAGGCGAACCAGTGGCCCTCAGACGTCCGAGCCTACTTCGGTGACGGGGACGAGTGCCAGATGTGCTTTCACTTCCCCTTGATGCCGCGAATGTTCATGGCCCTGCGCCAAGAGCAGCGTTACCCGATCACCGAGATCCTGGCCCAGACACCGCCCATCCCGCGCGATTGCCAATGGGGCATCTTCCTGCGCAACCATGACGAGCTGACCCTGGAGATGGTCACCGACGCGGAACGGGACTACATGTACGCGGAGTACGCTCGCGACCCCCGGATGAAACTCAACATCGGCATCCGCCGGCGCCTGGCGCCGCTGCTGGGGAACGGCCGCCGCCAGATGGAGTTGCTCTACGGTCTGCTGCTCTCCTTCCCGGGAACCCCGATCCTGTACTACGGCGACGAGATTGGGATGGGTGACAACCTCTATGTGGGCGATCGAGATGGAGTGAGGACCCCTATGCAATGGAATGGTGACCGAAACGGCGGCTTCTCCCGGGCTGACTTCGCCCAGCTCTACCTCCCCCCCTTGATGGACCCCCTTTATGGTTACCAGGCCTGCAACGTCGAGCAGCAACAGCGGAGTGAGAGTTCGCTGCTCCAGTGGGTCAGGCGCTTCATCAGGATCCGCCAGGCCCATCCGGTCTTCGGGCGCGGCAAGTTCGACGTGGTCGAAGTGACCAATCCCTCGATCCTCGGATTCCTGCGATCCTCGGATTCGGAGACGATCCTCTGTGTGAACAACCTTTCCCGCTTCGCTCAGCCGGTGGACCTGGATCTGCGCCAGTACGTCGGCGCGACTCCGGTCGAGCTCATCGGCCGCGTGCCGTTCCCCAAGATCGGTTCCCAGCCCTATCCGCTGACCTTGGGCCCCCACGCGTTCTACTGGCTGCGATTGGAGTCAGGGACGTGACCTCGGTGCCGCGGCTCTCCGAATTGGGAGGAATCGAGGCCTCGCTGGCGGCCAGCCTGCTCCAGGAGAGGTGGTTTGCCGACAAGCACCGCCAGATCCGCCAGCTCCACCTCGTTCAAACCTTCTGGATCCGCCGCGACGTGCCCGGACTGGTTATAGCGCTAGTCGAGGTCGACTTTGAGGATGGGGTGCCGGCCACCTACCAGCTGGTCCTGGGGATCCGACCCTGGGATCGCTACCTACCCCCGGAGATCCGCTCCGCGTCGCGTCGGGTCGGGGGATCGGAGGACTCCGGGGACGACGAACTTCAGGCCGCCTGGGCGGTCTATGACGCCTTCGTGGACCCCAGCCTGGGCGCGCAATTCCTCACCTCTCTGGCTGAGAGCCAGACCATCGCCGGCGAGGGTTCCGGCCGTCTCCGTTTCCGGCTGCTCCACCCTCCCCTTCCGACCCTGCCTTCACTGGAGCCCAACCGGATGGCTCCCAAGGACCAGAGCCAGTCGACGGTGCTCTACGGAGACGACCTCCTGATCAAGGTTCTCCGCCGCGTCTGGCCGGGAGTCAGCCCCGAGATAGAACTGCTGGAGGCACTCGATGCGGCCGGCTTCACCGGGATCGCTCGGCCCCTGGGGGTCGTGGAGGCCAGCTCGGCTGACGGCACCATCTCCCTGGCAGTCGCCCAGACCTATCTCCGCAATGGCACCGACGGTTTCTCACTGGCGCTCACCTCGCTGCGGGACCTGTACGCGGACCTCATCATGGACGCGGACGGCGCAGTGCCGTTGCCGGCGGACTGTGTCAAGGCCGTCGAACGCCAGGGGTCATCCTTCGCTGGCACCGCCGCCCAGATTGGAAATCTGACGGCCGAGATGCACCTGGCTCTGGCCCACCTGGATAGCGACCCCGACCTGGTAGCTCGCCCTTTCGTCCGCGATGATCTCCAGATCATCGCGGACGACCTCGACGCCCTAGTGGAGAAGCTGCTGGGATTGGATGACCCTCGCCTCGAGCCCCTGGCGGTTCACGCCAGCGCCCTCCACGAACTGGCCCATCGGGTGGTCGGCCTGACCCCGTCGGGCAGCGCCATCCGGATCCACGGTGACTATCACCTGGGCCAGCTCTTGCGGACCGACGCCGGATGGCACGCCCTCGACTTCGAAGGCCGCCCTTCACTACCCATCTCGGTCAGACGCCGCAAGGCCACCCCGCTCCAGGATCTCGCCGGCATGCTCCGCTCCTTTGACTACGCCGCCACCGTCGCCCTTCGCCAACAGGTGGACTCGGCTGACGTCAGCGCCGCCAGCCTGGCACCGTACGGCCGGGCCTGGTCGGGGCTGGCCCGGGACGCCTTCCTGGGCCAGTACCTCGCCACCATGGGAGGGACGGGCCTGCTCCCTGCGGACCGGAGCGCGGTCCGGCTCCTGCTCACCTGCCTCCAGGCCAGTCAAGCGCTCTACGAGGTTGACTATGAGCTGCGCAGTCGGCCGGAGTGGGTGTCCATTCCGCTGGAAGGAATAGCCCGCCTGCTGAGTGCCCCCGCAGACTGAGCGCACGGTCTGAACCGGTGAGGGCGGACGCTCCCTTCGAGTTTCCCTCCAGGGGCTCAGCGACCACCTCATCGGTGTAGGGCGTCACTGGGTAGCCCTGGACAGCGGACAGGCCCGGAGCGGAGTGGCACGGCGCATCCCGAGAGGCAGCCCGCAGCCCCACCGCCAGATCCGCCTGGCCGATCGATACGTGATGGATCAGGCGCCCAGCTTCGGCCACGGCAACCACTAGGCTCGGCACCCGACGGTCAACCTGGATCGCCGCCACCATCCTGCGGATTCGGTCGAGCGACGTCGACGAGATCTCCACGAAGACCGAGCCTATCGACTCAGTTGGCTCGCAAGCTCCGGGGGATGATCAAGCTGAAGGCAGCAGCAGTCGCTCGCCAGGCGTGATGCCGGCACCCCGGAGGTGGTTCGCGGACTCGATGGCGGCGATCATGTCCCGCGGATCGGATTGTGGATAGTGACGGCTGGCGATACTCCAGAGGGTCTGTCCCGGCTGTACCACCACTGCCGGCCCCGTCGCACCGGCGGTCCCTAGGACCACCTGGGTCATCACTGCGCCGACCAGCGCCGTCAAGACTGCCATCTTCAGGAGCAGTCCCGAACGGCCCGGCCGGACCGTTCGGGCTGAGGGGCGTGTGGAACGCCGAACTTTCTTCGGCGTTCCAGCTTCGGTCCTTGCGAACATCGGTTCGTACTTTAGGGAACGCCTGTTCGTTTGTCAAGCCCCGAACTGAGCACTGGGCACCGGGCTCGCCGNNGGCTTCCCGGCGCCTCGCGTCTGACTCCACGGCCGAGCCATCGTCAAGGCGAGCGAACAGCCGTTTGCACCGGGAGGCAATCGGTGCTACCATCGGGAGCGATCATTTGTTCTGGGGTGTCGCCGCTGGCCGGTCGGCACCACGGAAGGGAGCTGATAGATGCCCGAAGGTCTCCATCCTCGGCAACAGGAAATCGTCGAATACCTGCGATCTCGGAGCCTTGACGGCGGATACCCCCCCTCAGTACGCGAAATCGGCCGAGCTGTCGGGCTCAGTTCCAGCTCCACCGTGCAGAACCACTTGAACGTGCTCGAGCGCAAGGGCTTGATCCATCGTGACCCGACCAAGTCGCGCACGGTCCTGCTCACCGACTTCTCGACGCCCACCAATACGCCCACCCGGGCGTACTGGCTCCCGCTGGTCGGTCAGGTCGCCGCCGGTGCTCCTCTCCTGGCAGAGCAGAACATCGAAGAGCACCTTGCCATCGGCCCGGAGATCGCGGGCGGCGACGACTCCTTCGTGCTCAGGGTCAGGGGCGAGAGCATGCACGGCGACGGCATCTTCGATGGGGATCTGGTCGTGGTCAAGCCGGGTACTGACGTTCCCAACGGCACCGTGACCGTGGTCCGCCTGGAGAGCCCGGAGACGGGCGAGAGTGAAGTCACCGTGAAGCGTCTCTATCGCGAGGGCGGGCATATTCGGTTGCAGCCATCGAACGATGCTTTTGCCCCGCTCATCGTCGATGACGCCCACGTGGAGGGCAAGGTGGTCGCCGTCATCCGGGTCTTGCGCCAGTAGGTCGCGGCCTCAACCGGCCGGGTCTTCCCCACCCACCTCGCCGATTACCGTCTTGACGATAGCCTCGGGAAGGCGGCCCCGGACGTGGACTCCGTCGCTGGCAAACTCTTCACCCTCCACCACACCGTACCGCCGCCAACGCGAGAGCGCCTGCCAGTTGTCGTAGGGAATGGTTGCCTCGACGGCCAGCATGTCTCGGGCCAGGGCTTCCCCGATAGCGCTCTTTAGTGAGTCCAGTCCCTCCCCGGTGGTGCCGCTGACCAAGACGACCCCGAGGTACGGCTCCGGGCGGAAGGTCTGGAGCCGCCTGCGGCTCTCCGGCGAGCACCGGTCCACCTTGTTGATCGCGAGCAATAGCGGTCGGTCGCCGAGATCCAACTCCCGCAGCGTGGCGTGGACGGTCTCCAAGCGGGTCTCGGCCCCCGCGTGGCTGGCGTCCAAGACGTGAACTAAGAGGTCGGCCTCCCCCACCTCCTCCAAGGTGGCGTGAAAGGCGGCCACCAGTTCGTGGGGAAGCTTCTGGATGAATCCCACCGTGTCGACTAGCAGGCAGGTCTGGCCAAACGGCAGCCGTACCGACCGAGTGGTCGGATCCAGAGTCGCGAAAAGTTGGTTTTCGACGAGCGCACCCCCGGCGGTCATGGCGTTCAGCAAGGTGGACTTGCCCGCATTGGTGTAGCCGACCAGGGCCGCCGTCCGGAACGGCCGACGACGACGTCCCTCCCGGTGCAGGGCCCGCTCCTCATGTAGCTCTGTCAGCTCCTTCTGCAGCAAGCGCAGCCGATTGCGAATCCGTCTGCGGTCGGTCTCTAACTTCTGCTCCCCCGGGCCCCTGGTGCCGATGCCACCGCCCAGTCGGGAAAGTCCGCTGGANNTCCAGCTCCTGCTCCAGGTTGCGCTGCTGACGTGGCGAGAGCTCGTCGTTGGTGATCAGCAAGCCGAAGTCCAGGCTCTCCCGGAGGGCTCGAATTTCACCGACCTTGCCCTTGCCAAAGAAGAGCGACGGATCGACTTGGGGCCGCTTCTGAACGTCCGACCCGACAACTTCCGCTCCAGCGGTACGCGCCAAGTCACCCAGCTCATCCATCTCCAACTCGACATGTCCGAGGTCCCGGTCGGACGGCGCCCAGCCCAGCAGGAAGGCGCGCTCGCGCTCGCGCTGCAGAGACTCGTCGAAAACTCTCATTCCAACCTCGACGGCTGGCCGCTTTGAATCACGGCCATGCACTGGCTCACCATGTCATCCGGGCTGGCCTCGGCGTCGACCCACAGCAGATGGGGCTCGGTCCGCAGCCATGTCAGCTGGGCTTTTGCGTAGCGCCAAGTCCTGGAGACCACTTGTTCCACCGCGTCCTGGCGCGAGCACCGGCCTGCCACCCAGTCGACAACTTCAGAGTACCCGATAGCGGACCGTGCCAACAGCTCGGATGAGAAGCCCAGCGACAGGAGTTGCTCGACCTCTCTCGCCAGCGGTTCCGCTACCAGTCGCTCGGACCGGGCCTCAATTCGCGCCCGCAACTGATTCCGACTAACTCGGCAACCGAGTTTGCGCGCGGCCCAGGCGGGGGGACGCCGGCCTGCCCGCGCGCCGGCCTGGGAGAGCTCAGCCGCCCGGACCACCCGGCGCGGGTTCCTGAGGTCCACGGTTTTGGCTCGCTCGGGATCAAGGCGCCGCAGTTCCCGTCCTGCGGTATCGGCAATCGCGTTCTCCTGGTCGGCGACGCCGAGTGCCACGGTCCGACCCGGGTCGGGGGCCACGCCACCAAAGTCGAAGCCACCCAGCAGGGCTCGGATATAGAGTCCGGTACCACCCACCACCAGTGCGACGCGGTCCCGGCCCGAGATCTCCTCGACGGCGGCCGTCGCGAGGACCCGGTACTCGGCGACGGAGAACGGGTGCCCCAGGTGGCGCCAGCTCAGCCCGTGACAGGCGACCCCCTGGAGTTCGGCCAGAGTGGGTTTGCAGACACCGATCGCCAGCTCCGCGATCGCTTGGCGGGAATCGGCGTTCACCAGCTCGCCGTCCAACACCTTGGCGAGCGCGACGCCGACTTGGGTCTTGCCCGAGGCCGTGGGACCCATGATGGCCAGCACTTCGAGGGGCTGCCGAGGCGTGGAGGGGGCGCCGGGTTCCGTCATCAGCGCCTTCGGAAAGCGGAAAGGAGCTGACCCTCGGAGAGCAGCAGCACCGCCGGCCGTCCATGTGGGCAAGTGACCCCTCCCGGAGTGCCCGCCAGGTCCCTCAGCAGTGCTGAGACCTGCTCGGGGCTGATCGGGTCGCCGAACCTGATCGCGCTGTGGCAAGCCACCGATGCCGCCAGCCGGTGCAGCCGTTGGGCAGCTCCTTCGGGTCCTTCGAGAGCCTCGCCCAGAACCTCCACGAGCAGCTCCCGCAACTCCGAGAGCCTGGTCCCAATGGGAACTGCGGAGCATCTCAGGGTGCCTTCGCCGAACATTTCCAGGTCGAAGCCAGCTCGCCGGAACAGATCTTGCGCTTCGGCCAGTTCCGCAACCACCGCCGGTCCCACCTCTAACAACATCGGACTGAGTAGGCCCTGACCAGCCTGCGGCATCCCGGCGCCGTCGGCAGCCACGCCCTCCAGGACCCTCGCGTAAAGCACCTTTTCGTGGGCAGCATGCTGATCGAGCAGGGCGATCCCCCGCTCCGTCTCCACGACCAGGAAGCGGTTGTGGGCCTGGCCCAGATAACGCCAGCGAGCTGCCTCGGCCAGGGGACTGCCTTGATTCTGGGATGGCAGCTGATCACCGAGCAGCTGGGGCTCCTCCATGGGCCCGGGGCGGGCGCTGACTCCCGAACGGGACCACCCGAGGGCGACCCGCCGCTCCATAGCGTTGAGCTCTGACGGCAGGGAGAACGTAGTTGGACTCAGATCGCGCAGAGCCCCCCAGCAGGCCCGATGGACCGCCTCGAAGAACCGGCCCTCATCGCGGAACCGCACTTCCCGCTTGGTGGGGTGAACGTTCACGTCCACTTCGCCTGGGTCGCACCGGATATCAAGAACCGCCAGGGGATGGCGCCCCACCTCGAGCAGCCCTCGATAGGCGCCCTCCACCGCCGCCACCAGGGCGCGCTGGTGGACCCGCCGGCCATTGACCATCACGACCAACGAGTTGCGGTTGGGCTGGGCCACCCCCGGCACTCCCAGAACACCGACCACGGCAATCTGGTCCGCCGCGGCGTTGACCGGGATCAACTGGTCGGCCACCCCTCGGCCGAGTACCGCCCTGGCCGCTTCCACGAGATCTCCGCCGCCGGGGGTTCCCAGAGCCCTCCGGCCACCCATCCGGGCCTCGAATCGGACGTCTGGCCTGCCCAAAGCGGCCTCGGACACGACCCTCAGGCAGGCGCTGCCCTCGGAGCGCACGGACCGCAGAAACTCTCGTCGGGCAGGGGTGTTGTGGAACAGGTCACGCACCTCAATCGAGGTCCCCGGGGCGGCCGCCACCTGGACCGGCGCCCCTACCGCGTTACCGGAAACCTCGACCCTGGCCCCGGCCCGCGACTCAAACTCGCGCGACACCGCGGCAACTCTGGCCACGGCGGCGATACTTGCCAGCGCCTCCCCGCGGAACCCGAAGGTGGCAATCCGGGCAAGATCGTCGATTTCCCGGAGTTTGCTGGTGGCGTGCCGCTGGAAGGCCACCGCCAACTCCTCGGCACCCATGCCCAGCCCGTCGTCCACCACGCGAATCAGCTCGCTGCCGCCAGCTTCGATCTCCACGGTGATTCGCGCTGCGCCAGCGTCGAGACTATTCTCCACCAGCTCCTTGACGACCGATGCCGGCCGCTCGATCACCTCCCCGGCTGCGATCGCGTCTGCCACCTCGGGTGAGAGCGNNCCTCTCCCCCGCCTGGCGCTGCCACTCCGCGATCTTCTGAAGTGCCTCAAGCGGCGTCATACCTTCGATCCGCAGCTGCTCCAGCTCAACCATGACCGGGTGTGGTGGGATGAGGGGCAGCGATAACTGCTGCTCCAAACCCGTTTCCGGAGCCAGGGGGCGGTCCAACTCCCGGTGCGCCAGGACCTGGGCGGCGCGGTCCAGGACGGCGCTGGGCAGGCCCGCCAGCTGCGCCACGTTGATCCCGTACGAACGATCGGCTCCACCAGCCACGATCCGGTGGAGGAACGCGATTTTCAGCTCGCCGTCCGCCTCCGTCTCGATCACTTCGACCCGGAAGTTGCGCATCGCGGGCAGCGCCCGCTCCAGGGCGGTCAGCTCGTGATAGTGGGTGGCGAAGAGCACCCGCCGGGCCATACCCGGCTGATCGTGCAGGTATTCCAGGATGGCCTGGGCAATGCTCAGGCCATCGTAGGTGCTGGTACCGCGCCCGATCTCATCCAGGATCAGCAGGCTGCGGGCGGTCGACTGGGCCAGGATCAGCGCCATCTCCTCCATCTCGACCATGAAGGTGCTGCGCCCGGCGGCGATGTCGTCCTGGGCGCCTACCCGGGTGAAGATCCGATCGACCAGCCCCCACCTGGCCCTCGCGCAGGGCACCATCGAGCCCACCTGGCCCAGCAAGCAGATGAGGGCCACCTGGCGCAGGAAGGTCGACTTTCCCGCCATGTTGGGCCCGGTCAGCAGCCATAGCCGCTCTGTCTCACCATCCATCTCCACGTCGTTGGGAACGAAGCGGCCGGCCCCGAGGCTGGACTCCACCAGGGGATGTCTGCCCCCGACCAACTCCAAGCTCAGGCCGTCGTCGATCTCCGGCATCACCCACCCCTGCTCCACCCCCAACGCGGCTAACCCTTGAAGGGCGTCGAGTTCTCCGAGAGCCGCGGCGGCCCGGCTGATCTGACCGACTTGGGCCACCACCGCCTGGAGAAGGGTCGTGAGGCAATCCAGCTCGCGGAGCAGGCCCCGCTCGCGGGCGCTGAGGAGGACGTTCTCGTGCTCTCTCAACTCAGGGGTGATGTAGCGCTCGGCGCCGACTAGGGTTTGGCGACGGACGTACTCGGCCGGGATGGCCTCTCTTGAGGTGTTGCGGACCTCGATGTAGTACCCGAAGACCCGGTTGTAACCGACCCGCAGCGACCTGATCCCCGTGCGCTCTCGCTCGGAGCCCTCCAACTCCGACAGATACTCCCTGGCCCCCGAGCTGGCCTGTCGAATCTGGTCCAGCTCCTCGTCGAACCCCNNCAGCCCCCTGAGCGGCGCTGAGTCGGCCCGATCCAGGGTGATGGCCAGCCCCGGCAGCCGCTCTAATGTCGCCGTCAGGCTGGTGAGATCGCGAGGGCCGGCCACCCCATGAACACAGCGTCCGGCGAGGCGATCCAGGTCCCGACAGGGGCTGAGGGAGGCCCGCACCAATTCTCGGAGCGAGCCCGACCGCGCCAGCTCGGAGACGCCTTGCTGGCGATCGAGAATTGCCGGCAGCAGGCTGAGCGGCTCCTGGAGCCAGGCGCGCAGGCGGCGGGCTCCCAGCGGGGTCAGCGTGCGGTCGACCAAGCGGATGAGTGAGGTGCCTCCCCCACTGGGCTCGATCAACTCCAGATTTCTCCGGGTCGACGAGTCGAGGTTCATGGTGGCCCCAGGCACTCGCCAGCTGAGCCTGAGGAAGGCAGGATCGATCGCCAGCTCGCCCTCCTGGCAGTAGTCGGCGACCGCAGCCAAAGCGGCCAGCGCCAGCTCCAGCGACTCGGCGTCGGCCGACTCTGGCAGCTCGGCACCGGCGGATTTGACCAGGGCTCGACCCCGTTCTGAGCTGAAGGCCGAGAGCGGCCGGCGGGAGACCGTGGCCTGCGCCGGCAGTCCGACCGGAACGTCCGCCTCCACGGGAAGTAGGAGTTCAGCCGTCTCGAGGGCCGCCAGCTGGTAGCCCACGCGGGGCGAGCTGATCGCACCCGGAACGACGCCGAGCTGGCAGCTTCCCGTGCTGACGTCGATCGCCGCCAGCCCCACCCGGTCGCCCTCCGCCAGCAGCGCCACGCACCTAGCGGTGGCGCCGGGGGCCAGGAAGCCATCCTCGATCAGGGTGCCGGCGGTGAGCACCCGCACCACCCGCCGGGCCACCAGCTTTCCCGGGCGAGCTGCCTCGACCTGATCGCAGACCGCTACCTTGATCCCGGCTTCGAGGAGCTTTCGCGCGTATGGCTCCAGGCTGTGGTGCGGCACCCCACACATGGCTATCCGGCCCGCCTTGCCAAAGGGCCGGGCGGTGAGGGTCACCCCCAGGATTGGCGCCACGCGCTCCGCGTCCTCTCCGAAAACTTCGAAGAAGTCGCCCATCCGGAACAGCACCACGCAGTCCGGATGAGCACGCTTGGCAGCCCAGTACTGCCGCACGGCCGGGGTATCCGGAGCCTCCGCCTTCACCTGTGCCTCGGGGCTCACGGCGCCCACCGGCGTCAAGCGGCCACGAGCTGCCAGGCGGTGGCCGCAGTGACCTGAGCGGTGACCGTCTCCCCTGGGGCAGCCTTTATCTCCAGCCATGCCACCCGGTTCTGCCGCGTTCGACCGTAGGCGCGGCCGTCCTCACCGATGCCCTCAACCAAAATCTCCACCGCTCGGCCGATCAAGGCTCGGTTCCGCTCCTCGCTGATCCTCCGCTGAAGCCCGAGCACGGCTTGGAGTCGCTCCTTCTTAACCGTCAGCGGAACATCGTCCGGACGGCGGAAGGCGGCCGTCCCCGGGCGGGGCGAGTAGGCCTGGACGTGGACAGTGTCGAACCGGACTTCGGCCAGCATGCTGAGGGTGTCGGCGAACTCGGCGTCCGTCTCCCCGCAGAATCCGACGATCACATCGGTGCTCAGGGAGATGCCCTCGACCCGAGTCCGGGCCCTCCCCAGCACGGCTAGGTACTCCCCTACCGAATACTCGCGCTTCATCCGCCCGAGGCAGGAGTTGCTCCCCGACTGGACCGGTAGATGGAACTGTTCGCAGGCGGCGGGAAGATCCGCGATGGCGTCCAGGAGACGCTCGGAGGCGTTCCGGGGATGGGAGGTCAGAAAGCGCAGGCGCTTGAGGCCTGGGACCTTATCCACCTTGGCCATCAGCTCTGGCAGGCCGGAGCCGTCCTCCGGGCTCACGTATGAGTTCACGTTCTGCCCCAGCAGGGTGATCTCGACCACCCCCCGGTCCACCAGCCGCCGAGCCTCCAATTCGATCTGCGCCGCCGGCCGGCTGGACTCACGGCCCCGTACGAAGGGGACGATGCAGTAGGTGCACATCTCGTTACAACCGAGGATGACCGGGAGGTAGGCGAACAGGCGGTCGGACGCGGGCAGTGGCACGGGGCCCTCAAGAGCGCCCTGGTACAGATCCCTGAGGCGGGCAAAGAAGCCATCGGGTTCGCGCATGTCGAAGACGTAGTCGAGGTGCCGGAACCGGCGGAGCAGGCTGCCGCCATGCTCCCCAACCATGCACCCGGTCAGAGCTATCCCCCGTCCCGGGCGAGCGGCCTTCCACTTCGCCAGTTCGCCCAGCCTGCTGCTGGCTCGGTCCTCGGCATGCTGGCGGACGGCACAGGTGACCAGGACCGCCAGGTCCGCGTTTTCCAGTTCTACTCCCGGCACCATGCCCAGCTCCGAGAACTGCTCCGCGAGGCTGTCCGAGTCGGCGCTGTTCATCTGGCATCCAACCTGCCAGATGTTGACCCGCGGGGCACGGTCACCGCTGACCGCGATCGGGGTCCGCTGGGGACGCGCCTCCAGGAGAGGCAGCGGGCTGAACACCGACCTGGGCCCGACGGCCCCCGTCAGCGGACCTCCACGACGAGGCGCATCCCAGTCCGCTCCTCGCCATCGATGGCGATGTCTATGAAAGACGGAATGCAGACCAGGTCCAGGCCCCCCGGAGCCACGTAGCCCCGGGAGATTGCGATCGCCTTGACCGCCTGATTGATCGCCCCCGCCCCGATCGCTTGGATCTCAACTCGGTGTTGGGTTCTGACCACGCCCGCAATCGCCCCGGCAACCCGCACCGGTTGCGAGGTGGCAGAGACCTTGAGTACTTCCACTGGGGTGGCGGCGCTCCCGCCGGTGGGCGAAGTCGGAATTGACAAGATGTCCAAGGTCCTGAAGTGTGATCTGGATTCTAAGCCTAAAAGGGCAGCGGCGGACTGCCTGGCGGCCAGGTCGCTGGGTTTCGGCGCCAGGTGAACTGCCCCGCAAAGCTGACGATAAGGCAGACGAGGACGGCAGCCGCCGTCAGCAGGACCATGAAGTCCTCCCTATTTAGGTGGGTCGTGCCCCAGGTCGCAGCGGCGGCACCAAGGACCCGACCTAGGCACATGAACCAGAGCGCCGCCCCCATTGCCTGCCCGACTCCATCGCTGGGGGTCTTGGTCTGAATCCTGTTGAAACCCCAGACCTCCTGGAGGGCCCCGCTCCCGGCAAAGATCACGAGAGCCGCCACAACCATCTCCGCCCCGAACATGATCCCGACCGCCGCCGCCACCACGAGGTGGATGTACCCGATGATGACGACACTCTTGCGCCGGACCTGTGGCAGCCGCAGGGCGACCGAGCTGGCGAGGATCGACGCGGCCCCGACCAGCACGTACATCAGCCCCACCTCGTTGGCATGGACATGGAAGACGTACCGGGCCAGAGGAACGAAGTACACCTGGATCACGCTCGCGAGGGCGGCCCCCAATGCTGCCTGGAACGCGAACAGCCGCGTGGTCGGGTCGAAGAGCAACAGCTCGAATCCGCGGCGCAGGGTGGGCCACGCGCGCTGGCGGGTGAAAGCGCGGACGCCCCAGGGTGCCGGCTGCGGCCCCACCCTCACCATGAGGGCAGCCGAGATCAGGAACGTCGCCCCATCGACGGCGATGAGCATCGTGGGAGGGAGGAATAGCAGCAGAAGGGCGCCCAGTCCTGGTGCGACCACCAGAGCGGACTCCGAGACCACGGAGAGGAGACTGCTCCCAGCTGGCACCAATTCTTGGGGCAGGAGCACCGCCACCAAGCGCCGTCGCCCCGGGTCGTAGAGAGCAGATGCAGCCCGACTGGTCGCGGCCGCGACCAGCACCGCCGCCAACAGGTGGCCTTGCGCCCCAACGATGGTCAGACAAACTAGGGCGGCCCTGACCAAGTCGAGGGCCACCAATCGCCGCCGCCGATCTCCTCGATCCCCCAGCTGCCCCCCGATCGGTAGGAGGGCCAGGAGCGGAGCCGACTCGAATACGAAGAGAAGGCCAACCCCGGCCTCCCCGCCCAGCTTGTAGCAAATGATCACGAGCGCCGGGAGAGTGAGGAAATCTCCGTACCAGGAGAGGAGGCCGCCTACCCACAACGCTCGGAATCGGGGGACCCGGAGAGGGGCGCGCCAGCCCATACCGTTCTCAGCCAAGCCGAATCCTCCAGCCGACGAGCGCCCAGGCGACCGAGACCTCGGCAGTGTACGGGCCGTCCCCAGGATTCCTAGGCAGGCAGGCAGGAAGACGTTTCCCCCTAGCTCGGATCGCTGGATCGACTGTCAAAGAGGAGTTGCGATGTTACGTGGTCGTCACTTGGAAGTCAGACGGCTGCGACAGGACCAGATCCCAGGATATGTTCGCCACGAAGGGTTCCTGCGGCAGGTGGGCCTGAGCAGAGAACGCAATTCACGTCTAAGGAGAGAACACAGCATGAGCACGTGGGACCTTTACGAGTGGGGCGGCCGCTGATCTGATTAGCTGGGAGGGCGGTAGGCCCTCTCGCGGCGGATCAAAGAGAGAGCAGTTCCTCGGTGGGCTGCTCTCTCTTATTAGCTACTGCCTCCAGCTCTGCGTCCGAGATGCTCTCGAAAGCCGTCACCGCTTGGGGATCGAACTGCGTCCCCGAGCATCTCCGGACTTCCGCGCGCGCGTCGGGCAATGACATGGCACTGCGGTATGGGCGGTCGGAGATCATCGCATCGAAGGCGTCCGCAATCGTGAAGACGCGGGCAGCCAAGGGGACGGCACCGCCGGCGAGACCGTTCGGGTACCCTTTTCCGTCGAATCGCTCGTGGTGAGCCATGATCACCTCGCGCGCCTTCTCCAACTGCCGTACATCGGCGACCATGAGTGCGCCCAACTGAGGGTGGGTGCGCATGACTCTCCACTCCTCGTCGGTGAGAGGTCCGGGCTTGTGAAGGATTGCGTCGGGCACGCCGATTTTCCCGATGTCGTGAAGCAGTGCCCCATGGCACAGCCGAAGAAGCTCCTCGTCGGAGAACTTCAGGAACCTGCCCATCATCAAGGAATAGTCCACGACCCGCCGACAATGTCCCTCAGTATCGCTGTCTCTCAGGTCGATCGCCTTGGACAGGCTGACCAGAGTCGCGTTAAAGCCACTCTGAGCCTCAACGGCGCGCGCCTGCTGCTCTCGCATCCAGCGATTGGTAGCGGTCTGGACGATGGCAACGGGGGCAGCCAGAGTAAGTAGGGCCCCGCTCCCCGTCAATAACTGGCTAGCCGCGATGACGCCGAGTCCGGTCAATCCATACCCGACGTAGTACGGCATCACGTCCACGACGTTGCGAAAGAAGGCCCCATAACGAAAATTCCGGAGGCCCTGGTCGGCGATCATCACCAGTCCCAACAGCGATTGGTTGACCAGCCAGGCGGCGAGTCCTCCGATGGCGCCTGCGACGAGAAGCCACGGGACTCTACCTTGAGCAAGGCGCACGAGGTCAGTGAATATCCAGTAGGCTGACGCGTAGACCAACAAGCTCATCGCGCTGTTGAACAAGACCTTGGTCGTAACGGCGCGGCGAATGATGACCCCTGTAAGCAGCGAGGCAACTGCCGAAGCAGCCGCCCCCGGAAGTCCCAAGAGGTAGACCGCTCCGATGCTGGCATAGGCCTTGGCACTAAAGTTCATCGTTCCCCGTCCGACCCGCAATCCCACGCCACCGCGGGTCTCCAGCAGGGCGACCAAGGCGACCACAAGGAGAAGGGTTGGCCACTGGAAGGGCGGTCGGATGTAGATCAGCCCCACTGCCATAGCCGCGCCGGTCGTGGCCGCAACCACGGCCATGACTTCCCATCGGTAACCGCGCGGAGCTGGGACGTCTGTTGCCTCTACCCTCACGATCGGCGGGGTAAGCGCAAATACGTGATTGTGGTCCGGGGTCAGCTCAGAGTTGGGTGCTGCAACAGCGTCGCGGACCACCGTGCGGATACTCATGACCAACCGCCGGGAAAGGGGCCGGCCAGATCGCGGCCAACGGATCCCAAGCCAGACCGTCCTGCCGGCAGGGGCAGAAGCCAAACCAGAATCCGCCTCGCGAGTCGCAAAATCCTATCCCTCACCACAAACTCGTCCCTTCCAACGGACCAGCGCAGTCTAGCCGTTGGATTCTGACTTCGGGGGGCGCTCGCCCGAATTGCGGCACGGTTGTGACAAATTCGGGACAGATGTGGCGAGGCCGGGAATTCGGCTACTTCGCGTAGTCGACTGAGCGCGTCTCCCGCACCACGGTGACCTTGATCGTGCCGGGGTAGCTCATCTCACCCTCGATTCGCCGGGCCACGTCCCGAGCCAACACCACCGCGGCGTCGTCGTTGACACGGTCGGGCTTGACCATGATCCTCACCTCACGGCCGGCCTGGATTGCGAAGGACCGCTCCACTCCCTCAAAGGCGTTGGCGATCTCCTCCAGCTTCTCCAGCCGCTTGATGTAGCTGGCCAGGGTCTCTCGACGAGCCCCGGGGCGCGAGGCGGAGATGGCGTCGGCGCTGAGAACGATGAAGGACATGATGGTAGTCGGCTCGATGTCGTAGTGATGGCACTGGACGGCGTTGACCACCTCCGGGGGACGACCCAGGCGGCGCAGGATCTCCCCGCCGATGATGGCGTGCGACCCCTCCACCTCATGATCGACCGCCTTGCCGATGTCGTGGAACATCCCCGCCTCCTTGGCGAGGCGCTCGTCGGCGCCGATCTCGGCAGCGATCATGCCGGACAGGTAGGCGACCTCCTTCACATGAGCCAGGACGTTCTGGCCATAGCTGTACCGAAACCGCAGGGTGCCCACCAGCTTGACCAGCTCGGGGTGGACATTCTGGAGCCCCAACTCGAAGAGAGCCTGCTGCCCCTCCTCCACGATCCGGGCCGAAACCTCCTCGCGAGACTTGATCACCACCTCCTCGATCCGAGTGGGGTGGATCCGGCCGTCGCTGAGCAGCTTGTTGAGCGTGACCCGGGCCACCTCTCGCCGCACCGGGTCGAAGCCGCTCAGGACCACGGTCTCCGGCGTGTCGTCGATGATGAGGTCAACCCCCAGGGCCGCCTCCAGGGCGCGGATGTTGCGGCCCTCACGACCGATGATCCGTCCCTTCACCTCATCGTTAGGGAGCGGAACCACCGACACCGAGGTCTCACCGGTCTGGTCGGCGGCGTGGCGCTGAATCGTGGTGACCAGCACCTCCCGGGACCGCTCGTCAGCCTCCGTTCTAGCGGCGGCCACCGAATGCCGGATGAGCTCCGCTTTCTCGGACACCAGCTCGCGGTCCAGGGTCTGGAGGACCTCCTGTCGGGCGTCCTCGCGCGATAACCCCGCCACTCGCGCCAGCTCCCGTTCTCCCGTCTCCCGGAGGGCAGTCAGTTCCCCCCGGGCTGCCTCCAGCTGGGTGCGCTCGGCGGCTAGGGTGTCGCCGCGCTGCAGGAGGTCCTGCTGCTGGCGGTCCAACTGCTCCTCGCGTTGGACTATCCGCTGCTCCAGCCGCGAGACCTCAGACCGTCGCTCCCGAAGCTCGCCCTCCAACTCGGTCCGGACGCGAAGGGCCTCGGCCTTGGCCTCCAGCCCGACCGCCTTGCGGTCCGCCTCAATCGCCGCGCGGGAGGCGACCAGCTCATCCTGGCCGCGCCTTCCCTGGCGGGACGCCATTAGGCCAAAGGCGACGGCGCCCGCAGCGAGCACGGCTAGTACTACCAGCAACACGTCCGTTGCTGCACCCATGGGCCAGACCTCGCAGTGTCGAGCAAGGGACTATGGAAGGCCCCTCCCCAACTTCAACCCCTCACGAAGCCGGAGGAGCAGGAAATTAATTGGTAACGGGACCGATTCTAGCGCGAACTCAAGCGCGCCCGGACGTCACCTAGGCTTCCTGCCTTCGAAGTTGGCGGGGAGCTCAGCCCAGGGCAGCGGCTGGCTCTGCCTCCGGCTCCGACTCCACCTGCAACTCCTTGCTCGCGGGGAGCACCGGCTCGCCGATCACCGCCTGCCGCACCTTGTTGGCGATCTCCTGGGTGAGCTCGGCGTTGCCGCGGAGCAGGTCGCGGACGTTGTCCCGGCCTTGGCCCAGCCGCATCTCGCCGTAGCTGAACCAGGCGCCACTCTTGTCGACGATCCCCGCCTCGATGGCTCCGTCCAGAACACTGCCCTCGTAGGAGATGCCCTCGTTGTAGAGAAGGTCGAGCTCCACAGAACGGAAGGGAGCGGCCACCTTGTTCTTGACCACCCGCACCCGGACCCGCCCGCCGACCACGTCCAGGCCCTGCTTGATGGAGTCGATCTTGCGAATGTCGAGTCGGACCGAGGCATAGAACTTGAGTGCCCGGCCCCCGGTGGTGACTTCGGGATTGCCGAACATCACCCCGACCTTCTCCCGCAACTGGTTGATGAAGATCACGACGCAATTGGACCGGCTGATCGCGGCCGTGAGCTTGCGCATGGCCTGGGACATGAGCCGGGCCTGGAGACCCACGTGGGTGTCACCCATCTCCCCCTCGATCTCCGCCTTGGGTACCAGGGCGGCCACCGAGTCGATGACCACCACATCGACGGCCTGGCTCCGCACCAGCACCTCCACGATCTCCAGCGCCTGTTCGCCAGTGTCCGGCTGGGAGATCAGCAGCTCGTCGGTGTTCACTCCGATCCGCGCCGCGTAGGCCGGGTCGAGGGCGTGCTCCGCGTCGATGAAGGCGGCGACCCCACCCGCCTTCTGGGCCTCCGCGAGGATGTGCAGGCTGAGGGTGGTCTTGCCTGATGACTCGGGCCCAAAGATTTCCACGATCCGGCCCCTCGGGATGCCTCCCACCCCCAGTGCCAGGTCAAGGGTGAGGGCTCCCGTCGAGATGACCTCGATGCCCTTAATCCCGGTGCCGTCCCCGAGCCGCATGATGGCGCCCTTGCCGTAGCTCCGCTCGATCTGGGTGAGTGCGGCCCCCAGCGCCCGGTCCTTCTCACTGGCCACTCGCGCAAGCTCCTTGGCATCGCGGTTTGCCGGGCCGCTCACGCGCCCCGCGACTTCGAGTGTAGCGCTCATTCCGGTGACCTCCGATGTGTCGCTGTGGGCTCGCCGCGAGCAATGACCGCTTTCAAGATGACTCTGTGCCGGCGGGGAACAGTTGTTCGCTATTGTAGCGCTTTGAGCCCTCCAGTGGAAGGTCCTTTCGGCCGGTCTTGGCGGGGTCGCCAGCGGTCAACTGAGCGCCGCCAGCACCAGGTCCAAAGCGGTGGTCACCGCGCTCACGCGGTTGAGGTGCCGGCCTCGGTCTCGGTCCAGCCGGCGCACCTCGGTGCCGTCTGGACCAGCAACCGCCACATAGATGAGTCCGGCCGGCTTGGAATCGGATGAACCGGGCCCGGCAACTCCGCTGGTCGAGAGGCCGAAGGTGCTGTGGAACCGCTCCCTCACCCCCAGCGCCATCGCTTCCGCCACCTCCTGGCTCACGGCTCCGTGAGCCAGGAGCAGCTGGACCGGGACCCCCAGTGCCTCGATCTTTAGGGAGTTGGCGTAGGTGACCAGGCCACCCAGGAACGA
The DNA here is from genome assembly GCA_003132265.1 of Candidatus Dormiibacterota bacterium. Taxonomy (GTDB): domain Bacteria; phylum Chloroflexota; class Dormibacteria; order Aeolococcales; family Bog-877; genus Bog-877. Next base: position 23,349 of record PKXE01000083.1, read on the forward strand.
CCTCGAACTGCCGGCGACCGCGGTGAGAACGGCCGCCAGCAGCCCCCCGGTGCAAGACTCCGCCGTGGCCAGGGTCCTGGCCGGGTTCCGGCCGGCCAGCTCGACCACCTGCGCCGCCTGCGGAAATGCCAGGGCCAGGTCCAAAAGGTCGGGGTCGGTCACCGCCATCCCAGCAGGGACCGGAAGCGCCAGAGGTAGACGCCACCACTCCAGAGGGTGAAGATGAGGGCAACTGCGACTAGCCCTCCTCCGAGGGGCCCGAGCACGGGATAGGGCCGCTGGAGGATCAGGGCCACCACCATCGCGTCCTGACTCAGAGTCTTGAGCTTGGCAACTCGATTCGCGCTGATCGAGATCCCCGAGCGGGTCCCCCTGGTACGCAGGATCACCACCGCCACCTCGCGGGCGACGATCACGAACCCGGCCCAGGCGGGGAGGGCCCCCTCGCTGACGAGAGGGAAAAGGGCGGCGATCACCAGCAGCTTGTCCGCCAGCGGGTCGAGGAAGATCCCGAGGCTGCTCACCTCCCGCCGGCGACGCGCGACCATCCCGTCCAGGCTGTCGGTCGCCGCCCCCAGAGCGAACAACCCGGCCGCGATCTGGTGGCTCCCGGCGAACCCCGCCTCCAGGCAGAAGAGGATCACCGGGATCAGCCCCAGACGGCTGAGGGTGATCAGGTTGGCGGCTCCCCGCCAGCCCGAACCGAGCGGCTCTGCGACCTCTCCAGAGGTCCTAGGGGGAGCGGCGGTCCCCCTAGTGGTCATCGGTAGTTGGTGTACTGCAGGGGCACCTGCAGGTCCAGTTCGCGCAGGTCGTGGATGACCGCCTGCAGCGCGTCCTTGTCCTTGCTTGTCACCCGGAGCTCTTCGCCCTGGATGCGCACCTGCACTTTGGGGTGGCCTGCCTTGATGCGCTTGGTCAGGTCGCGGGCGGTGTCCTCGGCGATCCCTTTGCGAAGTTGGATGGCCTGGCGCACGTTGCCCTTGGCGGCCGGCTCGGGCTTGCCCGGGTCGAGGATCTTTAGCGAGAGCTGCCGGCGCACCAGCTTGCTCTTGAGGACGTCGAGGATGGCGTCAGCCCGGCTGTCGGATGCGGCCAAGACCACGATCTCCTTCTCGTGCAGATCGAGCTCAGCGGTGATGTCCTTGAAGTCGTACCGAGTCGCGATCTCCCGCTTGGCCTGCTCGACTGCGTTCACCAGTTCCTGGCGATCAAAGTCCGAGACCACGTCGAAGGAGTGTTCAGTGCTGGCCACGACGCCAAGCGTAGCGGCTAGTCCTCGTCCTCGCTGGTGTCGAGCATCTGCTCCAGCTCCGCCAGGTTCATCAGGACCTCACGCGACTTGCTGCCCTCATAGGGTCCCACCACGCGGGCATCGGAGAGCTGGTCAATCAAGCGGGCCGCTCTGGTGTAGCCAACCTGGAGCTTGCGCTGCAGCAGGGAGGCGGCGCCGCGCTGCTCGCCGATCACGATCCGCCCGGCGCGCTCGAACAGGGGATCGCGGCGAAGCGCCGGGTCGCCGTGGGCGGGGGCGAGCGCCGCCGCCTGGAGGATCTCCTCCTGGTACTGGGGACGGCCCTGCGCCTTCCACCAACCGATCAGCTGGTCCAGCTCCCGGTCCGAAACGTAGGCCCCCTGGAGCCGCACCGCCTTGCCGGCATCGATCGGCAGGTAGAGCATGTCGCCCCGGCCCAGCAGCTTCTCTGCCCCCATCTCGTCCAGGATCACCCGGGAGTCCACCCCACTGCTGACCGCAAACGCGATCCGGGAAGGAATGTTGGCCTTGATCAGCCCGGTGATGATGTCGGCTGAGGGGCGCTGGGTGGCCACGATCAGGTGGATCCCTACCGCTCGGGCCAGCTGGGCAATTCGGCAGATGAGGTCCTCGATCTCATTGGCCGCCACCATCATGAGGTCGGCCAGCTCGTCGATGACGATCACGATCTTGGGCAGGGTCCGCAGCCCCAGCTGGGGTGCCCGCTCATTGAAGTTGGTGATGTTGCGGGCGCCATGCCCAGCGAAGAGCTTGTAACGCTGCTCCATCTCCATCACCGACCAGCGCAGCGCCGCGACCGCGGGATCGGCGTCGACCACCACCGGCACCAAAAGGTGGGGTAGCCCGGAGAAGTTGCTGAGCTCCACGCGCTTGGGGTCGACCAGGATCAGGCGCAGGTCGCGGGGGGTGGACTGCAGCAGGAGCCCGGCCAGGACCGCATTGATGCAGACGCTCTTCCCGGAGCCGGTCGTGCCAGCTATGAGCAAGTGAGGCATGCCAGCCAGGTCGCCCAGGACCGGATGGCCGCTGACGTCGGCGCCGAGGGCCACCGCCAGCTTGCTCTTGAAGCCGTTGAAGGTCGGCGCCTGGACCACCTCCTTGAGGGTCACCAGCTGGGCCGCCTTGTTGGGTACCTCGATCCCGATCGCGGACTTCCCCGGGATGGGCGCCTGAATCCGGATCGGCGCCGCCAGCGCCATCGAGAGGTCCGGCTGGTACATCAAGACCTTGCGCACCGCGACTCCGGGGGCCGGCTGGAGCTCGTACTGGGTCACCGTCGGACCGGCGTTGACCCCCATCACCTTGCACTGGACCCCGAAGTTGCCCAGGGTCGACTCGATGGTGCGAATCCGGCTGCGGATCTCGTCCCGGAGCCGCTCTCGCTTGCCGCTCACGGAGTCGAGCAGATCGACGCTGGGGAGGACCCAGTTGGGCTCGGGCTCTTCGTCGAGCTCATCCGAGTGNNGCGCTGGAAAGCCTCAGGGGCGACCTCATCATTCCCCACGCTGGGGTCCTCAGACTCCGTGAGCGCCGGCACGGATCCGCCCAGCTGCGCGTGAACTGCCGACGCCAGTGTGGCCGAGGGGCGGGCACCGCTCCGCGCCGAGGCGCTAGCGGCGAAGGCCCGGGAGGCCGCGTCTCCCATATGCGCGAAGACCAGCGCCGAGAGCCGGGACGGATAGATCTCCAGCCCCACAATCAACCCCGCCAGCGCCAGACCCGCGAGCGCCACGAGCGTCGCTGGCGTGCCCACCCAGGAGGCGAGCGGGGGACCGATCGCCCTGCCCAGGGCGCCCCCGCTCCCCGCCTGCACGGTCGCCGCCATGGAGATCGCGGCCACTGCCGACACCACCAGTGCCATAAGCACCTGACCCCCGCTCCTCTCCGAGGTCCGCGATGCCAGCATCCCGACCCCACCCGCCACCAGCGCCACCCCGAGGATCCAACCGCCTACCCCGACGGCGGCGGCAATCGCCCGGCCGAAGTCAAAAGCCACCGGAGCCTGGGGGAAGGCCAGCAAGATCATCCAGATCAGTCCCACCGCGATCGCGGTGATCCCCGCCAACTCCCGCTGTTGGGTTGACTTTAGGCGCAACCCGGGAACGGCTTGGCGGCTACCCCTGGTGGTCGACGGTCTACGTCGGGGGCTGGCCGCCCGCGGCCTCGGCGCGCGGCGCCGCTTCGTTTTCGCCATCTATGAGGGCGTTGACATGGGTGGGGTTGGATGGGTCGGAAGCGGTATTGCCACCCGCTGGCCGCAGTCTACCAGCGAGACCACACATCTGCTCGCTCTAAAACGGCCGAGTCAGCCGCCACCACCAGCTCGGGCCGCCCAGTTTCCGGGATGCCACGACCCGCTCTCGGAAGCTGAAACCTCCGGGGGTAGCCACCGTAAGAGTGCCCACCTCAGCACCACGACGGAGCGGCGTCCGGAGCCGGCGGACGTGGAGGCGGAGGCTCANNGGTGCGCCCAACTGGAGGTCACCCACCCGACCGCGGCCGCACCCGCCGGTAGTCGGAGCCAATGCAGCTCCCCGGCGGCTGAGGCAAGGAGTCCGGCCGCCTCCTGGCCAGCGGCCAGGACGGCCGATGCCGGACCCCCGGGCTGGCCGAGCACGGCGCCGATGAGCTGGACTGGGTGCCCGTCGATGCTCTCGCTGGCGGCGAAGACCAGGCAACCCATCGCGGCCTCGGTCCAGCCGGTCTTGACGCCAATCACCCCATCTTTCCCCAGCAGCGGGTTGTAGTTATGCACCACCCCCGCCAGCGGCAGGGTGACGGTCGGCATGGCCACGATCGAGGCGAAGACCGGGTCCCGCATCGCCACCGTGGCCAGGGCCACGAGGTCGCGAGCGCAGCTGACGCTACCCGGGTCCAACCCGCTGCTGTCGGCAAAGCGGGTGTGGTCGAGATGGAGGGTCACGGCCAGCTGGTCCATCTGCTCGACAAAGGCCGCTTCCGATCCGGCCTGCCAGTCCGCCAGGAGTACGGCAAGATTGTCGCCCGAAGGCAGCAGCAACCCCTCCAGGAGCTGGAGTTCGCTGAAGGTCTCACCGGCCTCCACCGGCACCACCGAGTCGCCGACCGCCCGCTCGCTTTGGTACAGGGAGAAGTCCGCGGCGGAGACCGCGACGGTCGGCCCGGCCATCCCCAGGGTGAGCGGATGGGCCCTCAGGACAACCAGGGCGGTCATGATCTTGGTGACGCTGGCGACCGGCACCGAGCCCTCCGTCCCGGTGGCTCCCAGCCATCCAAATTGGGACAGGTAGAGGGCGGCCTGGCCCTCGGTCGGCCAGGGCAACCGAGCTGCGCTCCCCAGGACCGTGTAGGAGCTGGCCAGTTCACCGTGGACAATTGGAGCCGGAATGGGCCGCTCCAGCTGGACGGCGGCGCCCGCTCCGGCCGCCAGCAGCAAGAGAAGGGACCCCCCGAGCACCAGGCGGCGCACCCGGGTGCTCACCCGACCCTCAGGTGAGGCTGACTATGGCTACCACCCGGGGGCGCCAGGGACCGCTCTCCGCCAGATGCGCTTCCATCGTCGCGCCGACCGCGCGCCGCACCTCCCCGGCGTCCCGGAACCCCCGGCGATGGTGCTGCACGGCCTCCCGGACCTTGGCTCTGCCCTCGTCCATGAGACGGCGCTCGCCCAATGCGGATCCGCCTACCACCACCGTCTCAGGGCCCGCCACCAGCTTCCGGAGAGCCCGGTCCATGGTCACCGAGACCACCACCAGTTCGTGGGTGGAGAGCTTGGGGGACTCCGCTTGCCCGGGGCTCTTGCCTTCGGCGTCAACCGGGACCGATCCCACGCTCACGCTGCCCCTGACCCGGAGCTCGCCGGCCGCAACCTCGGCCACCGCACCGTTCTCCATGATCGCGATGGCCTCGGGTCCCATGCCCACCTCAAGGGCGAGCTGGGCATGGGCGGCAAGGTGGCGTGGCTCGCCGTGGACGGGGATGAAGTACCGCGGCCTGACCACCTCCAAGAGGAAGCGCAGCTCCTCCCCCGCCGCGTGACCGCTGGCGTGCACCCCGGAGCCGCTCCCCGCCAGGACCCGGACTCCCCGCTCCACCAGCAAGTTGACGATGCGGCCCACGGTCGCCTCGTTGCCCGGGATGGGATTGGCCGCCAGCACCACCGTGTCATCGTCACGGAGCCTGATGAAGGGGTGAGTGCCGGCCGCGATCCGGCTCAGCGCCGCCAAGGGCTCACCCTGGGATCCGGTCGCCAGCAGGCACAGCTTGTGGGGAGGGATGCTCGCCAGCTCTCGGGGCGCCGCCAGCAGCCCCGGCCTTAGCCGGAGGTACCCCAGGTCCCTGGCGGTGTCCACATTCCGGAGCATGCTGCGGCCGACCAGACAGCAACGCCGGCCAGCCTCCTCGGCCAGCTCCAGGGTCTGGCGCATCCGTGCCAGATTGCTGGCGAAGGTGACCACCAAGACCCGCCCGGGGGAGTCCTCCAGGGCCCGCCGCAGCGCCGGGCGCACCGTCAGTTCCGACGGGGTCAGCCCGGCGACGGTGGCGTTGGTGCTGTCGCTGAGGAGCAGCCGCACACCCTGACTGCCCAGCTCGCTGAGCCGCTCCAGGTCGGGCGGCACGCCGCCCACCGGCGTCTGATCCAGCTTGAAGTCCCCGGTGTGGAGGACCAGACCGGCCGGAGTGTGGATCGCCAGCCCGCAGCTGCCGGGAACACTGTGGGTCATGTGAAACAGCTCCACCGTCAACCCCCCCACCGAGAACGGCTCCCCGAGAGCGGTCTCGTGCAGGATGGCGCGGCCGGCGTAGCCCCGACGCTCCAGCTTGTTGCGCAGCAGCCCGATGGTCATCCGGGTTCCATAGACCGGGACGTTGAGCTCCTGGAGGTAGAAGGGCAGAGCGCCGATGTGGTCCTCGTGCCCGTGGGTGAGGAGCACCGCCCGCAGCCGCTCCAGCCTGGTGCGCAGGAAGGAGATGTCGGGCAGGACCACGTCGACGCCCGGAGTCTCCTCCTCCGGAAAGGCCAGGCCGGCATCGATCACCACGACGTCGCTGCCGGCCTCCAGCAGCGCCAGGTTCTTGCCGATCTCCCCCACCCCGCCCAGGGGAATGAACCGCAGGGTGCCCGGTGCGGGCTCGGCCAGGAAGTCCCCCGAGCCGAGCTCGGCCACCTCTTTATTAGAAGAGACCAAGCTGCTCGTTGGGTGGTGCGGGGTCGGCCGTGGCGAGCGGAGCCGGCGGGGGGGTGGCGGCGGCCTGGTCGAGGTGGGCCCGAAGGCGCTGAAAGTCCTGGCGCAGGACCCCCAGCAGGCTGCCGTTGTACAGCGTCGCCGCGGGGTGGTAGCAGGGCATGTAGGTCCTCCGGCCTTGGCGGACCAGGGTGCCGTGCGCCCGAGAGATCCCGGGCGAGTCCGGTAGCAGCCGCTGCAGCGCGTGCCGCCCCAGCAAGAGGATGACCTCCGGTTGCACTACCTCGATCTGGGCGTCCAGATAGGGGGCGCAGGCCAGGACCTCCTCCGGCAGAGGGTCCCGATTGCCCGGAGGCCGGGACTTTAGGACATTGGTTATAAAGATGTCCTCCCGGCTGAGNNACCGCCATCACCCGGGCCGTCGCCGGACCCGTGCCTGGAACTCCCTGGGTTCTGGTCAAATGGAGCGGGCAGAGGATGCAGGCCCTGACCTGGGAGGCGATCTCCTCCAGGCGGGCCTGCGCCCCCAACGCCGGATCCGTTCCTAGGTCAAGCACCCTGCGGGTGATCACCAGACGGGGCGCCATTGCCCCTCTGGTCGGTCCGCCCGGCCAGCTCCAAGATGGCCTGCTTGCGGGAGAGGTTGACCCGGCCCCGGTCGTCGATCTCGGTCACCTTGACCATGATCTCGTCACCGATGTTGACCACGTCCTCCACCTTCCCGACTCGCTGATCGGCCAGCTGGGAAATATGGACCAAGCCGTCCTGCCGGGGCAGGATCTCGACGAAGGCCCCGAAGGGCATGATCCGGACGACCTTGCCCTTGTAGATCCGGCCCACCTCGACCGATTCGGTGAGGTCACGGATCATCGCCACCGCCCGCTGCATCGCCTCCTCGTCCACAGTCGCCAGGAAGACCTTGCCGTCGTCCTCAATGTCGATCTGGCAGCCGGTCTCCTCCTGGATCCGGCGAATGGTCTTCCCACCAGGGCCGATCAGGTCGCGGATCTTGTCGGGATGGATCTGGATGGTGGTGATTCGGGGGGCGTAAGTGGACATCGCTTGGCGGGGAGTGGAAATCGCCTCCGCCATCTTGTCGAGGATGTGCAGCCGGCCCACTCGGGCCTGCTCCAACGCCTTCCGGAAGAGCTCCGAGCTGAGGCCGCGGGCCTTCATGTCCATCTGCAGGGCGGTGATGCCCCGGCGGGTCCCCGCCACCTTGAAGTCCATGTCGCCGAGGGAATCCTCCATCCCCTGGATGTCCGAGAGGATGGCGTAGTGGTTGGGGTCGCTCGCGTCGGTCACCAGTCCCATGGCGATGCCGCCGACGGGAGCCGCGAGGGGCACCCCAGCGTCCATTAGGGCGAGGGTGCTGCCGCAGACGCTGGCCATCGAGCTGCTGCCGTTGCTGGAGAGGATCTCGCTCACGATCCTGATCACGTAGGGGAAGTCGTCGGCAGGGGGCACCATCACCTTGACCGCACGCTCCGCCAGGGCCCCGTGACCGATCTCCCGGCGTCCGGGCGAGCGCAAGGGCCGGGCCTCACCCACCGAGTAGGGGGGGAAGTTGTAGTGATGCATGTAGCGCTTGAAGTCTTCCAGCCCCAGACCATCCAGCTTCTGGTGGTCGGACATGGTGCCGAGGGTGACGACCGAGAGAGCCTGGGTCTGGCCCCTGGTGAAGATGGCGCTGCCGTGGGCACGGGGCAGGACTCCGACCTCACACCAGATGGGACGGATCTCGTCGGTGCGACGCCCGTCGGGACGCACCCCCTGCTCTAGGATCGCCTTGCGGACCGCCAATTTCAGCACCGACTCAAAGGCTCCGCCGATGTCCCCCGCTCGGTCAGGAAAGCGCGGGGTGAGCTGGGCCACAACCTCGGCCCGCAGTTTGTCCACCTGGTCCTCGCGCTGGGCCTTGTCGGCCTCCCGGAACGCCCGGTCAATCCGTTCCGTGGCGACCTGGGCCACCGCGTCTTTGATCTCGGCTGGGACGCCGACGTGGGGGTATTCCATATTGGGCTTGCCGACCTTGGCCACCAGCTCCTCGACCATGGCGATGATCTCGCGGATTCGGTCATGGGCCCGGGCCAGCGCCTCGACCAAGGTCTCCTCCGAGACCTCGTGGGCACCCGCCTCCACCATGTTCAAAGAGTCCTTGGTCCCGGCCACCACCAGGTCCAGCTGGCTGCGCTCCAGGTCGGGCATGCCTGGGCTCTCGACCAGGTGGCCATCAAACTGCCCCATCCGGACCGCCGCCACCGGGCCGTCGTGAGGGATGTCACTGATCGCCACCGCCGCCCCGGCTCCGATCAGCGCCAGGACGGAGGGGTCGTTGACCTGGTCGGAGGAGAGCACCGTAGCCACGATCTGGACGTCGTTGCGGAAGTCCTTGGGGAAGAGGGGTCGCATCGGGCGGTCGATCATCCGCGCAGTCAGGATCGCCGCCTCCGAGGGCCTTGCCTCGCGGCGCATGAAGGCGCCGGGGATACGGCCGACCGCGTACATCTTCTCCTCGTAGTCGCAGGTCAGAGGGAAGAAGTCGATGCCCGGCCGGGGGCTCGTGCTGGCGGTGGCGGTGACCAGCACCACCGTGTCGCCTTGGCGCACCCAGACTGCGCCATTGGCCTGACCGGCCATCCAGCCGGTCTCAATGCTTAGTTGAGAGCCGTCAAACGAACGTGAGACAACGGTCTTTTCCATAGGAATCCTCCCCGCGCCTCCCCACCTGAGAGAGAGGTAGGCTCCGCCTCGGACGTGCCGTCGCGGTTAGGGAAAGGGGATGAGAGCTGAACCTTGGTTCGGCTCCGATCGCCAGTCTCCAACCGCGCGCTTGGCGCTCCGGCGAAGTCTGCCGCTGCTCCCACCGGGAGAGTCCGCGGTCGTAAAAGAAACCGGCTCTCGGTTGCAAGCGAGTCAGCCGGAAATCGATCAGCGTCAGTGGCGCAGCCCCAGCTTGGCGATCAAGGCCCGGTAGCGCGTGATGTCCACCCGCATCAGGTAGTCCAGCAAGCGCCGCCGTTTGCCCACCAGCTTCAGCAGGCCGCGCCTGGTGTGGTGGTCCTTGGGGTGAACCTTGAGGTGCTCAGTGAGCTCCCGGATCCGCTCGCTGAAGATCGCGATCTGGACCTCGGGCGAGCCGGTATCACCCTCGTGTTGGCGGTGATCCTCGATCACCGCCGCCTTGGCTTCACCTTGAAGCATAGTTAGGTTTTTCTCCTTGAGTCGCCGCGGAGCCCGCCCCTCCCGGCACGACCGGGTCTAGCTGGGCTCCGGGTCCGGGTGAGCATAGCACAGGGCTTCCGAGCCAAAGGAACCGCCTCGCGGAGCGCGACAGACCCAGCTCGGCCAGCCACGGTCGGATGCGCTGGCGGGTGGCTAGAGGGACTTGAACCCTCGACCTCCAGGGCCACAACCTGGCACTCTAACCAACTGAGCTATAGCCACCACGCGGGGCCAAATTATAGGTGCGGCCCGAATTCTCACCTTATCGAGGATCGCTGTGTCAGCACCGGCCCCCGCCTCGCCGCCCTC
>PKXE01000083.1:33413-35524 GCA_003132265.1 Candidatus Dormiibacterota bacterium
TTGGCGCCTGGAGGGGGTCACTCTCTACTCGACCTTGGAACCATGCCCGATGTGCGCAGGAGCCCTCCTGCTGGCCCGGGTCGACCGAGTCGTCTACGGCGCGGACGACCCCCGGAAGGGGGCCTTCCGAAGCGTCTATGACGTCCTCGCCAGCCCGGCCGGCAATCACCATCCGGAGATAACCCCGGGGTGCGAGGCGGAGACCGCCGGCAGGCTTCTGCAGAGGTTCTTCCAACAGCTCCGCACGCAACCGGCCTGAGCAGCTGGCACTCGACTCCCGGCCCCGGGGTCCGGCCAGGGTGCTCTTAGAACCTCGCCCTACAATTCCCAGGGATCACGGAGAGGTGTCCGAGTGGTTTAAGGTGCCGCTCTCGAAAAGCGGTGTGGTGACAAGCCACCGCGGGTTCGAATCCCGCCCTCTCCGCCACCCATGACGGGCTCCCCTCACCCGGGTGCCGTTTGACCAGTTCCCGAATGGCGGTTACAATGGCGCCACTTTGCGGACAAACTTCGGCACCCGACCGGCATTCGCTGGGCGAAGGTTCAGCGCAACCCTAGACGCAGGAGGGCCGGTCAGCTAGCGCACCCGCGATCGCTAGAGAGCAGACCGGTTCCCGAGATTTCGGGCACCGGTTTTTTTTTAGCCGCGAGCCGCAAGCCGCAAAGTCATGCCGCCCCAGCCCTACCAGCGCACACTCGGGACGCCGCCGGCACCCGCGGTCAGGTCTGCGCGGAACGCTTCCTCCACCGAGCCAGCGCGCGGTCTGCTCGATCCCAGCTTCGAGCGCGACGGCTGCGGGGTCGGCTTCGTCGCCAGCCGCCGTCAGGAGCCGTCCCGGGAAGTGGTCGACCTCGCTCTGGGAGCACTTCGCCGCCTGATCCACCGGGGGGCGTTCGGCGCTGACCCCCGCTCCGGCGACGGCGCCGGCCTTCTGATCCAGCTTCCGGACGCCTTCCTTCGCCGGGTCGTAACCCCCCTCGGCATCGCTTTGCCGCCGGCCGGTCGCTATGCCATGGCGACCGTCTTCCTGCCGCGCCACCGCCCTGACCGCGAGGCCTGCCGGGTGGTCTTCGAGTCCGCCCTCCACGAGGCACGGCTCCAGCTTCTCGGCTGGCGGGAGGTGCCGGTCCGCCCCACGGCGATCGGCCCGGTTGCGCGGAGCGGCCAGCCAGTGATCCACCAGGCGTTCATTGGCGGGCGCCGGAGCGGCCGGGCGCTGGAGAACGCTCTGTATCCGGTGCGCAAGCTGATCGAGAGCCGGGCCAGGGCGCTCTCCATGACCCACCCCAGTTCAGCTGACCTGTTCGCGATCACCAGCTGCTCCACCACGACGCTCATTTACAAGGGCCAGTTGAGTGCTACCCAACTGGAGCCTTTCTATCCGGACCTATCCGCGCCCGACCTGGTGAGTGGGCTGGCCCTGTTCCACCAGCGTTTCAGCACCAACACCGACCCGAGCTGGCGGCTGGCTCAGCCCTTCCGGTTCATCGCCCACAACGGAGAGATCAACACCCTGCGGGGCAACGTCAACTGGATGCGGGCCCGGGAGCGCGGCTGGCGGCATCCCATCTGCGGCACCGACCCTCGCGACATCCTCCCCGTGATCGAACCCGACGGAAGCGACTCCGCCGCCTTCGACAACGCCGTCGAGCTCCTTATCCGGACCGGGAGGTCGCTCCCGGAGGCGCTGATGATGATGGTCCCCGAGGCCTGGGAGAGCTCCGACGAGATGCCGGCGCAGCTGCGGGCCTTCTACGGCTATCAGGCGAACCTGATCGAGCCCTGGGACGGTCCCGCCGCGCTCACGTTCAGCGATGGTCGCTGGGTCGGGGCGGCCCTCGACCGCAACGGGCTGCGCCCGGCCCGCTACTCGATCACCGACGACCTGGTGGTACTGGCCTCAGAGCTGGGAGTGGTCGACCTCGACCCGGCCAAGGTTCGCCGCTCCGGCAGGCTGGAGCCAGGCCACATGCTCCTGGTGGACACCGCGACCGGGAGAGTCCTCGACGACCGGCAGATCAAGGGCTCCGTCGCCCGACGCCACCCGTACCCAGAGCTGGTCGCCGAATCCGTCTTCGAGCTCCCCTTCCCCTCCGAGCGCGAAAGCGAG
>PKXE01000083.1:35694-39906 GCA_003132265.1 Candidatus Dormiibacterota bacterium
TTGACCGACGCTCAGCTGCGCCAGATCAAGAGCGAGCTACTCCCCCAGCTCAGGGTTCGGACCTTGGCTGCGGTGTTTGCCGTGAGCGGGGGTGACGGGGAACTGGAACGGGCGTTGGACCGCCTCTGCGAAGAGGCGCTTCTGGCCGTCGAGGACCGGGTCAGGATTCTGATCATCAGCGACCGCGACGCTGGGGCGCGACTGGCCCCGATCCCCAGCCTCTTAGCGCTGGGAGCCATCCATCAGCATCTNNGCCCTCAGCCTCATCGTCGAGACCGCGGACGGGCGCAGCGTGCATCACCTGGCCTGCCTGATCGGCCACGGGGCGGAGGCGGTCAACCCGTATTTGGGACTCGCCTCGGTCGCGGGAATGGCCACCGCCGGCGATCTTTCCGAANNTCAAGGTGATGTCCAAGATGGGGATCTCCACCCTTTCCAGCTACTGCGGGGCCCAGGTCTTCGAGGCCGTGGGCATCGCCGGCACCGTCATGGATCGATGCTTCTCCGGGACCCCTTCGCGCCTGGATGGCGCCGATCTCCAAGTGCTGGCTGAGGAGGTGCTGCTGCGGCATCGCAGCGCCTTCCGAGCCGACCCGGGCCGGCTCGACCCCGACCTGGGCGGTGACCATCGGTGGCGCCAGGGGGACGAGTCGCATGCCTGGAACCCGGAGAGCGTGGCGGCCCTTCAGCACGCGGTCCGCGGCGACGATCCCGAGCGCTTCCGTAAGTTCACCGAGTTGGCTGACGCTCGAACCGCGCCCCCGACCACTCTGCGCCACCTGCTCGAACCTATTCCCGGCGAAGGCATCCCCTTGGAGGAGGTAGAACCAGCGGTGCTGATCGTGCGCCGGTTTGTCACCGGGGCCATGTCCCTGGGCTCGATCAGCCAGGAGGCCCATGAGACCATGGCGCTGGCGCTGAACCAGCTGGGGGGCAAGAGCAATACCGGCGAAGGTGGCGAAGACCCGGCCCGCTTCGCCCCCGCCAGTGACGGCAGCTCCCGGCGTAGCGCCATCAAGCAGGTGGCCTCAGCCAGGTTCGGGGTCAACGTGAACTACCTGGTCAACGCCGATGACATTCAGATCAAGATCGCGCAGGGCGCCAAGCCTGGCGAGGGCGGCCAGCTTCCCGGCCACAAGGTGGACGCAAACATCGCCCGGCTCCGCCACGCCGTGCCGGGGCTGGAGCTGATCTCTCCCCCACCGCACCACGACATCTACTCAATCGAGGACCTGGCCCAGTTGATCTGGGACCTCAAGCAGCCCAATCCCGGGGCCAGGGTGAGCGTCAAGCTGGTGTCCCAGGCCGGGGTGGGAACGGTGGCCGCTGGGGTGGTCAAGGCGCGCGCCGACCACATCACCATCTCCGGCCACGATGGTGGCACCGGCGCCGCTCCGCTGTCGTCGATCAAGCACGTTGGCATCCCCTGGGAGCTGGGGCTGGCGGAGACCCAGCAGGCCCTGGTCCGTCAGGGCCTCCGCTCTAGGGTCACCATCCAGGCCGACGGCGGCATGCGCACTGGTCGCGACGTGGTGATCGCGGCCCTGCTCGGGGCCGAAGAGTTCGGATTCGCCACCGCCGCCCTGGTCGCGACCGGCTGCATCCTGATGCGGGTCTGCCACCTCAACACCTGTCCGGTCGGCATCGCCACCCAGGATCCCGTCCTCCGGCGCCGTTTCGCCGGTGCCCCCGAGCACGTGGTGCGCTTCTTCATGATGGTCGCCGAGGACGTGCGCGCCCACATGGCGGGGCTCGGTTTCCGGACCGTCTCCGAAATGGTCGGCCGGGTCGACCGCCTCGGAGAGCGCGCCAAGGCCCGGCCCTGGAAGGCTGGTCGGCTGGACCTCGCCCCTCTGCTGCAGGCGCCCATCCCGGGTCCCGCCGCACTGCTGCGCGGTCGGCATCGAGCCGACGTGGAGGCACGGTCCTATGGGCAGGCGCAGGACCACCACCTGGAAGCTGCGCTCGACCTCAGGCTCATTCGGCGTTTGCAGGGGTCGCTCGAGACCGGTGAGCCCGCGACCGTCTCGGCGCGGGTGCGGAGCTGCCACCGGGCGGTCGGCGCCCGCCTCAGCGGTGAGGTCGCCCGCCGCTACGGCGAGGACGGGCTTCCCGAGGACACCCTGCGGGTGCGGCTGCGGGGTATCGCGGGCCAGAGCCTGGGCGCCTGGCTGGCTCCGGGGATCAGCATCACCTGTGTCGGCGCCGCCAACGACTACCCGGGTAAGGGACTGAGCGGAGGCCGGCTGGTGGTGCGCACCCCCCGCGCTATCGGCTACGTCCCCGCCGCCAACGTGATCATCGGCAACGTGGCCCTCTACGGGGCGACCGCCGGGGAGGCCTACTTCGAAGGCCAGGCCGGCCACCGCTTCGCGGTGCGCAACAGCGGCGCCACCGCCGTGGTCGAGGGTATCGGGGACCATGGCTGCGAGTACATGACCGGCGGCGCCGTCTTGGTCCTGGGCTCGGTGGGCGAGAACTTCGGGGCTGGGATGAGCGGTGGGGTCGCCTACATCCTCGACAGCTTCCAGACGGTGCAGCGGCACCACAACCCGGCCTCGGTTGAGGTCACCGACCCCGATCAGGACGACCTCGCCATCGTGCGAGAGCTCCTCCAGCGACACCTCCTCTACACCGGTAGCCAGCTGGCACGCCGGACCTTGGCAGGATGGCCCGGCAGCGCTACCCAGCTGACGCTGGTCCGTCCCCGCCGACGCGGCGCCGGGGTGTCGGGTGTGCCCCAGCGACTGCTCGACACCGTGCCCGAGAGCGCGGCGGCGTCGGCCTGAGCTGATGGCAGATCCGCTGGCCTTCGTCCGGCACCGCCGCCAACTCGGCCCTGATCGCCCGGCCGCGGAGCGGATTGGTGACTACGACGAGGTCCACCTCGGTCTCGGTCACGATGAGCTGCAACTTCAGGCCGGCCGCTGCATGAACTGCAGCATCCCCTTCTGTCACCACGCCTGCCCCCTCCACAACCTGATTCCCGACTGGAACGCCCTGGTCGGCCGCGACAGCTGGGAGCGCGCGCTAGCGCGGCTCCACAGCACCAACAACTTTCCTGACTTCACGGGCCGGGTCTGCCCGGCGCCCTGTGAAGCGAGCTGTGTGCTGGCGATCAACGACGAGCCGGTCATCATCAAGGAGGTTGAGCGCAGCCTCGCCGACCGGGGCTACGAGGAGGGCTGGATCACCCCCCGCCCAGCTCCCGTCAAAAGTGGCATGCGGGTGGCGGTCGTGGGGTCCGGCCCGGCGGGACTGGCAGCGGCCCAGCAGCTGGCCCGGGCCGGGCACTCAGTGGTCGTCTTTGAGCAGGCGGACCGGCCCGGCGGCCTCCTCCGCTACGGGATTCCCGACTACAAGCTGCCCAAAGAACTGATCGACCGGCGGGTCGAGCAGATGGCGGCGGAGGGGGTCGGCTTCCGCTGCGGGGTGCGGGTCGGTCGCGACATCTCCGTCCGAGAACTGCAGAGCACCTTTCACGCGATCGGCCTGGCGGTCGGGGCGCGGCGGCCTCGCGAGTTGCCGATTCCGGGACGCGAGCTCGCCGGAGTCCACCTCGCCATGGAGTACCTGGAGCAGCAGAACCGCCGGGTCGCCGGTCTGCCCCACCCCGACGGTCTCCCGGTGATCAGCGCCGCCGGACGCCGAGTGGTGATCCTGGGTGGGGGGGACACCGGGGCCGACTGCCTGGGCAACGCCCACCGGGAGGGCTGCACCGCCGTCGACCAGCTGGAGCTGCTGCCACGTCCCCCCTTGCAGCGAGCGGCGGACAACCCCTGGCCGGAATGGCCGGTGATCCTCCGGACCTCGCCGGCCCATGAGGAAGGCGGGCGGCGCGGCTTCAGTGTCGAGACCGTCGCCTTCAGCGGATGCGAGGGTCAGGTTGACACTCTGCACTTTCGCCAGGTCCGGCCCGCGCCCGGACAAAACGGGCGGCGGACCTTGGAGCCGGTTCCGGAAAGCGAGAGCGAGTTGCGTGCCGATCTGGTCCTGCTGGCGCTGGGCTTCACCGGGGCGATGGCCGACGAGATCGCCTCGGACCTGGGCCTCGGGGTGCTCCCCGGGGGGCGCCTCGCCGCCAGCCCGACAGGTGAGACCGACACACCTCACGTCTTCGCATTCGGCGACGCGGTCCGCGGCGCCACCTTGGTGGTCCAAGCCATCGCCGACGGTCGCTCGGGGGCAGCGGCGATTGACGCCGGTCTGCGC
>PKXE01000083.1:39934-68710 GCA_003132265.1 Candidatus Dormiibacterota bacterium
AGGACTTTCTGAAAGAGTCGGGGGAACTGGTTCCGGCCGAGTTGGGACCGAAGCCATCGCCCTGCCCCGGGAGGCTTCCGCCGGTCATGTACATCCCCTCGCCACCCTACTTGAACCCCGGTGACAACAGCTGGCAGCTGACCGCGGCCACCCTGGTGGGCCTGATGTCGCTGCCCGGCCTCGCTGTCCTCTACGGGGGCGTAGTGAAGCGGAAGTGGGCCGTGAGCTCCGCCGTGATGTGCTTCTACGCCTTCGCGGCAGTGCTGGTGGTGTGGGTGCTCGCGGGTTACAGCCTCGGATTTGGTCGTCCCTGGATCGGTACCATCATCGGCTTTCCCCAGCCCGTCCTCAGCGCCCTCGGGGAGACCGCTCGGGCCAGCATTCCGCTGCTCAAGGGCCTGGCGCCGAAGTTCGCCTTCCCCCAGGCATCGCTCATCTACTTCCAATTCGCCTTCGCGGCGATCACCCCAATCATCTTGGCCGGCGCTCTCTTTGGGCGGATCAACTTCCGTGCCTGGATGCTCTTCGTACCCCTGTGGTCGCTGCTGGTCTACAGCGTCAATGCCTTCGCGCTCTGGGGCGGGGGCTGGCTGGCCCAGATGGGAGTGGTCGACTACAGCGGCGGCTACGTGATCCATGTCGCGGCCGGGATCTCTGGGTTTATCGGCGCGGCGGTGATCGGTCCCCGGACGCTCCAGGACCAACAGGACTTCAAGCCCAACAACATGCTGTTGGCGGCAATTGGAGCGGGGATTCTCTGGCTCGGATGGAACGGATTCAACGGCGGTGACCCCTACTTCGCCAACGCCGATGCCGCCGCGGCGGTTCTGAACACCAACGTGGCGACGGCGGTGGCCATGCTCGCCTGGTTCTTCCTGGACATCTCGCTGAATCGCAAGCTGTCCTTCCTGGGTGCCATCAACGGGCTGATCTGCGGCCTGGTGGCGATCACGCCGGCCGCTGGCTATGTGGACGGCTACGGGGCCATCGTGGTCGGACTGTTTGGGGCGGTCGTCCCCTGGCTGACCATGAACAAACTGTCGGGGCGGTGGCCGTTTCGGCGGGTAGACGACACCCTGGGGATCATCCACACCCACTTCACCGCCGGAGCTGTGGGCGGAATCCTGGTGGGCCTGATCGCCAACCCCGCCATGGTCATCTATACCGGCGTGGGCCGCGCCGACATCCGGGTCGCCGGTCTCTTTTACGGCAACCCCCACCAACTCCTGGTCCAGGTGATCGGGCTGGTGGTGGTCAGCGTCTATGACGGTGCCATGACCTTCGCCATCCTCAAACTCGTCGGGATGGTGGTCCCGCTGCGGATGAACGCGCTGGAGCTGGAACACGGCGACCGGGTCCTCTTCGACGAGGAGGTGTTCGAGCTCCATCATCCGATCCCTACGCCGGAGCCCCTCCCGGCGCAGGACCCCCTCCCCTTCCCGACCCCTGGCTAAGCACGAGCGGACTTCTGGAGGCTGCTTACGCGCTCCCGCCGGTTCCCGACGGGATCCGCCGCCTCCGGCTCACTAGAATCCGCCCGGGAGCGGTCGCCTAGTTGGCCGAGGGCGCGGCACTGGAAATGCCGTAAGGGGGCAACCCCTTCGAGGGTTCGAATCCCTCCCGCTCCGCCACCGGCCCGCGCAGCCGGGCCGCGCGCTCCGGCCCCCCGGAAGTTATCCCAAGCTCGCGGCGCGAAGCGCCCTATCCCGCCTTCACCACCAGGGAGCCGGCGCCCGCCTCGAGGTTCACCTTGTAGGCGCAACTCGCTCCGATATATTTGCCGACGGCGTAGTCGCGGCCGCCGCCCACCCTCGCCGAGGACCCCCGGGTAGCTGAACCATGCCGGCCCCGCCACTGCCATCCCGGCGTCACGCGTCAGCCGCAACGGATTGACGGAGTCTGCCGCTACCGTCCGGCCCAGACGGAGATTGTCCTCAGCCCCGTGTAGGCGACCAGATAGCCGAATTCGCCAACCGCCTGGCCCCAATCCGGCGTAGAGCGCAGCGCCTGCTCGATGGTGTAGATCCGCAGATGGACCCCGGCAATCCGGACGCACAGCGCGCGCGATGGTAGTTTTGCCCGCGCCGGGAAGTCCACCAAAGACAATCAGCACCCACAAATGCTAAGGCCGCGGCCATCGTCGGACGCTCGTCCTGAGACGGCCCCGATCCCTGAGGCCCGTGGCGCGCCGAGGCCCGACTGTTCCATCATCGCGGAAGCCACCTAGGACTCCCGAGGAGGATCATGACCAGGCCCCGCTACTCCCCGATCCGTGATTACGGGATCATTGGCGACCTGCACAGCGCGGCCCTGGTCGATCGCTTCGGGTCGATCGACTGGTTCTGTGCTCCCCGGTTCGACAGCCCGGCCGTCTTCGCCCGGCTTCTGGACGCGGACAAGGGCGGCTCTCTGAGCGTCGTGCCCGAGGGTGAGTACATCGCCGACAGCCGGCACTACCTGCCGGGCACGAACATCCTGCAGACGGGGCTCAGCGGCCCCCAGGGCCGTTTACTGATCACCGACTTCATGGTCGCCAAGGAGCACATGAACCAGAGCGCAGACGACCACATTTTGGTCCGCCAGCTGGAGGCTCCCGACCGGGACATGGTGGCCAAGGTGCTGGTCGACGCCCGCTTCGACTACGGCCGCCAGGCGCCCGAGGTCGTGAGCGATGGCCAGTGCCTGGTGCTCAGCCACCAAGGGCTCCACCTGCACTTCGACGGGCCGGGTGTGTGGGAGCGTGAGGGCCGGGCCATGGTGCAGCGGGTCGAGCTGGCTCAGGGCAAGCCCCAGGCACTGCTGCTGCGCTACGACGGCGGGAGGTCCCACCATCGCGACTACGATCCTCAGGAGCTCCTGGCGCTGACCCGGCACTTCTGGGAGGACTGGATCAAGCGCTGCGAGTACGACGGCCCCTACGTCGACCTGATCTTCCGCAGCGCCCTGGTGCTGAAGCTCCTGATCTACGCCCCCGAAGGATCGATCGTGGCCGCGCCCACCACCTCCCTGCCCGAGAGGATCGGCGGCCAGCGCAACTGGGACTACCGCTACAGTTGGCTGCGGGACTCGGCCTTCCTGCTCTACGCTCTCCAACTCCTTGGCTACCACGACGAGGCGGCCAACTTCATCGCCTGGTTGGAGCGGATCCACGAGGGCCAGCCCAGCCGGTTCCAGACCATGTACGGAATCGACGGACGCACCGACATCGACGAGACCGAGCTCACCGAGCTGGAGGGCTACCAGGGCTCCCGTCCCGTGCGGATCGGTAACGCGGCCGCCAAGCAGAGGCAGCTCGACGTCTACGGCGAGGTGGTCGACTCCGCCTACCTCTACCTGCGTTTTGGCAAGGCCAAGGCGGCACCCATGCGGGGCACCTTGGTGGCCATGGTGGACGAGGCTGCGGAGTACTGGGAGGAGCCCGACAAGGGCATCTGGGAGATGCGCGGTGGGCCACAGCAATTCGTCCACAGCAAGTTGCTCTGCTGGGTGGCTCTGGACCGGGGCATCAGCCTCAGCCGCGAGCTCAAGGTGGACAAGTCCCGACGGGACCGGTGGGTCTGGACCAGAGAGCGGATCCGCCACACTATCCTGACCAGGGGCTGGAGCGACAAGCTCGGCGCTTTCCGGCAGGTCCTGGATGAGGATCAGCTGGACGCCACCGCCCTCATGATCCCGCTGCTGCGCTTCCTGCCGCCGCTGGATCCACGTATGCGCCAGACCGTGGCGACGATCCAGCGCGACCTCACGGACGAGAATGGATTCGTCTACCGGTACCGCCGCGACGACGGGCTGGGAGCCAGCGAGGGCACCTTCCTGCTGTGCTCCTTCTGGCTGGTCGACAATCTGGCTCTGCAGGGGCAAGTGGTGCCCGCGCAGCACCTCTTCGAGCGGTTGACGTCCCACGGCAATGACCTTGGCCTGTTCTCCGAGGAGCTCGACCCAGACAGCGGGGAACTGCTGGGCAACTTCCCCCAGGCGTTGACCCACCTCGCCATCGTCAATGCCGCGGCCCACCTGGAGCGCGCCACCCAGAACCGGGGACCGCTGGCCCGCGGGCTGTCGTGAGCAGCCGAATGTCTAGACCAGCCCCGAGTCGGCACAATTATTAGGTGGCCATCCTCGAACTCGACTTAGATCCGGTCGACGCCATCACCGTCGGCGTCGAAGGTGAGCCCGGCTCCCGGATCTTTTTCCTGGAGGGCCGGCAGGGATCGCGGCAGTGCACTTTGCTGGTCGAGAAGATCCAGCTCCAGGAGCTGGGTGGCCAACTCCTCCAACTGCTGGAACCGCCGCCTCTCCGCTCCGGCCCGGCCCCGGAACCGGTCACCCGCCCCGGCGACCCACCCGGCTGGCGGGTGGGCAACATCCAGCTCTCGCTGGACGAGGATGGCGGACAGTGCACCCTGCTCCTGGAGGAGCGCCGGAGCTTGCCACTGGTGGAGGGAGATGACCAAGCCGCCGAGCTGGAGGAGGCCGTCGAGCTCGAAGAGCTGGCCGAGGACGACGACTCCGAGCTCCGCGCAGCTCGGCTGGTCGCGACCATCTCCCAGGTCCGGGCGCTGGCTGAGCGCGCCCTGCAGGTGATCGAGGGCGGTCGGGCCATCTGTCCGCTCTGCCACCTGCCCATCGATCCCCGAGGCCACGTCTGTCCGGCCAGCAACGGTCACCATCGGGCCTGACCTCGATCTCGTAGGATGGCCCGGTGGGTCGGTCCCGTTCGGTGCCGACGGATCAACTCGTCAAGCAGGAGCGTGGCTAGATGGGACGAGGGCGGAACCTGGGGGTCGGTCTAGCCGCCGCCGGCGCGGTGCTGGCCCTCCTCCTCAGCGGCTGCGGTGCCTCACTCGATTCCGGGGTAGTTGCACCTAGCCCCACCCGGCAGCCGTCCTCGATCGCCGCGCTCCCGAGCCCCACCCCGACGCCCAGCCCCTCGGCACCGGCCTGTGTCTCTCCTTCGACCCAGGCGACCTATCAGCTGGCCGGTGCTCACGTCCTGCCCGGCAACCTCCAGGTCAAGGACCAGGTCATCGGCACCGGAGCCCCAGCCAAAGCGGGCAGCACCATCAAGGTGAGCTACACCGGCACGCTGCCCGACGGCACTGTCTTCGACAGCAGCTCGGCCGACAACAAGGGCCAACCGATCAGCCTCACCCTGACCGCCGGTAAGGTGATCGCGGGCTGGGTCGAGGGCATCCCGGGTATGCGGGTCGGGGGCACTCGCAAGCTGGTCATCCCGGCCGCGCTCGGCTACGGCTGCCAGTCGGCTGGCTCCATCCCCGTCAACTCCACTTTGATCTTCACCGTGCAGCTAGTCGGAGTCAGCTGAGGGTCGATATCGCTCCGGGAGCAGTTCCGCGACTCTCGCTCTGATCTCACTGCTCGTGGCGACTGAGTCTTTTCCAGTAGGACGGAAGGGCTCCCCAACTCGAACTGAGAGTCTCGCCCGCCGGGGCACCAGCCGCCGCTTGGGGAGCACCTGCTCGGTGCCCCAGATGGCACATGGCAGCACCGCGGCCCCCGACCTCAGGGCCAGGTACCCGGCCCCGGGCTCGAACTCCAGCATGCCTCCGGGGAGCGCCCGGTGACCCTCCGGAAAGAGGAGCAGGGCTCCTCCCGACCGCAACACCGCCAGGGCGCCCCGAACCGCCAGACGGTCGGGAGAGCCACGCCGAACCGGGATGCAGTTGCAGCGGAGCAGGAAGGCGCGCATGACCGCGTTGTCGTAGAGCTCAGCCTTGGTCAGCGCATGGAGAACCCGGGGCAGGATGGCGGCGTAGACCAGGGGGTCAAAGTTGGAGACGTGGTTGGAACAGATGAGCAGCGGGCCAACGCTGGGAATGTTGGACAGTCCCTCGATCTGGACCCCACCCACCGCCACCACCTTTACCGTCACCCGCAGCACGGCCCGGGTCAGGTTGAGCAAGGCCGACTGGCTCCCGTCCAGACGAATGCCCGGACTCTGCTGACGTGCGGGCCCCCGGCCGGGTCCTGGTCCCGGGCCCAGATCGGGGGTCGGGCCGGTGCTGACCGCCATGCCTGCCTCCCCTTTTCACTACTCGAAGACGAGTGCCCCCTGGTGGATTCGAACCACCGACCGTCGCCTTAGAAGGGCGCCGCTCTAATCCACTGAGCTAAGGGGGCGTCGTTCGGGGCCATTCTGACGGCTCAGCGTTTCTCTCTCGGCGGTCCGGCTCCAGCGCCCGAGGTATCGGCCGATCCGAGCCAGGACGGGAATTCCTTACGATGGCTCAAGTGACAGCCTCCCCCACCGCCTCACCCGTCACCCGCTGCTACCTGGCCCGCCACTGCGATGTCGCCAACCCGGACGGGGTCCTGTACGGTCACCTCCCCAACTTCCCCCTCAGTGCCAAGGGCCGCCAGCAGGCGGCCGTCATGGGCAGGTACCTGGCCGAGGCCGGTATCCGCGCTATCTACACCAGCCCGCTCCAGCGGGCCCAGGAGACCGCGGACCTGCTCGCCACCGAACTGTTCCCGTTCCCACCTGTGCTGGTGCGCCCGGAACTGGTCGAGGCCGAGTTCGGTCGCTACCTCCAGGGCACCCGCTACCGCGACGTCCTCTGGCGCAAGCCCCGCTGGTGGGTCCACATGGTCTGGCCGGGACTGGTCCCCGGCGACGAGTCCATGGGCTCGATGGCCCGTCGAGTGGAACGAACGATTAGGGAGGGACTCCGGGAGCGCGCAGGCGAGGCCTTCCTCTGCATCAGCCACGGCGATCCCATCCAAGCCTTCTGGGCCACCAGCGACCACCGCCTGCCCTGGGCCCTCCATCGGCTTCAGTGCTCTAAGGGCGGCCTCCTGGAGCTCCGGTACCGGGGCGAGGAACTTATCTCCAAGACCTACCTGTCACCCGAGGCCCTCGCCGCGTCCGTGGGCCTCTCGGGGGCCGCTACCGAGGCGGCGGCAGTCGCCGACCCCAGCTGACCCGGGATCTCCTGGCGGAGGATCAGGCGGACGGAACATCCTCGTCTGAGGCGGCAGGGCTGGCCGCCGGCCGGTGCTGGCCCGGGCGCAGTAGCGAGAGGGCGCCGCGGATGGGGTCGAAGTGGCGGTCGGCCATCCTCTCCTTCAACGGGATGATCGAGTTGTCGGTGATCTTGATGTGCTCCGGGCACACTTCGGTGCAGCACTTGGTGATGTTGCAGAGTGCGATGCCCGCCTCCCCATGAAGTTGGGGGATCCGGTTGGCGACATCCCGGGGGTGCATCTCCAGGGAGGCCACCCGCACCATGAAGCGGGGCCCGAAGAAACGGTTCTTACCCTCATGCTCACGGAGGACGTGGCAGACGTCCTGGCAGAGGAAACACTCGATGCAGCGACGCTGCTCGCTGAGTCTCTCGATGTCCTGTTGATACATCACGAAGGGGGCGTGATCCCCCTCCGCCGGAGTGAACGGCTGGATCCGGCGGTTGACCTCGTAGTTCCAGCTGACATCGGTCACCAGATCCTCGATCTTGGGGAAGGCCTGCATCGGCCGGACTGAGATCTCGGTGGCGATCTCCAGCACCTGGTCGACCCGCGTCTTACACAGCAGCTGCGGCCGGCCGTTGATCTCGGCGCTGCACGAACCACACTTGCCGGCCTTGCAGTTCCAGCGGCAGGCCAGGTCGCCGGTGCCGTTGGCTTGGATCCAGTGGATGGCGTCCAGCACCACCATCCCCTCGATCTGTGGAACCGAGAAATCCTGGAAGTCGCCCCCTGAGGCATTGCCCCGCCAGACCTTGAGCTTCACCTTGCGGTCGGTGGCGCCGTCCTCGTAGTTGATTCGCAACCGGGTCGGCCGCTCGTCCTCCGGCGAGGCCTCGACCTTAGGCGCCGGCTTGCCCTTGAGCCGCGCCTGCAGCTTGGCCTCCACCGCATCCGCGATCCCGGTTGCCGCCACCCTGGTCTCCCCCTCAGTCAACTTACGCAGCCGCTCGGGCATGGGCGGAAGCGGGGAATGGACCACCTCCATGCGGCCGTCCCCGCCGATACGGGTGACGAGATTGACCTGGCCCAGGTCAGGGTCACGCTCAGGGTAGTCGAGCCGCCACTGCGCTCCTCGGCTCTCGCGACGCTCGAGCGCAGACCGCACGATCGCCTCGCTGACGGTCAGCATGAAGAGGTCGTCGCGGGCTCCGCTGAAGCCCGGGTTGTAGGCGGTGTTTCCCGGGACCCGGATCCGCTTGGCCCGTTCCTGGAGCTCCAGGATCTCCTCCAAGGTGTCCTGCAGCGAGGCCTCGGTGCGGGCGATCGCCGCCCCTGACTGCATGGCGTTCTGGAGGGTGCGGTGGAGCTGGAAGGGATCCTCCCCGTCCCCTCCTGACAGCGGTCGGAGCAGGATTTCCTTCTCCGCCTCGATGTCAGCCTGGCTCACCTTCGGCAACGAGCTGCGCGAGCGCGCGTACTCGGCGGCCGCCACCCCCGCCCGCCGGCCGAAGACCAGGATGTCGCTCAGCGAGTTGCCGCCCAGCCGGTTGGCCCCGTGCAGCCCGGCGGCGACCTCGCCGGCCGCGTACAGCCCGGGTACGGTGGTGGCTGCGGTTTCGGCCTCGACGTTGACCCCGCCCATGGTGTAGTGGATCGTCGGGGCCACCTCCATCGCCTCCTTGGTGATGTCCACCCCGGCCAGGCTGTGGAACTGCTCGTACATCGACGGCAGCCGGCGCCGGATGGTCTCGGCGCCCAGGTGGGTCACGTCCAGGAAGGCGCCCCCATGCGGCGATCCCCGGCCCGCCTGCACCTCCTTGAAGATGGATCGGGCCACCACGTCCCGCGAGGAAAGATCTTTCTTGAGGGGGTCATAGCGCGCCATGAACCGCTCGCCGACGCTGTTGCGCAGAATGCCCCCCTCGCCACGGACCGCCTCGGTGACCAGGATTCCTCTGGCGCCTGGCGGCCAGACCATCCCCGTCGGGTGGAACTGGACGAACTCCATGTCCTTGAGTTCAGCGCCCGCCTGGTAGGCCATCGCGGCCCCATCGCCGGTGCCCTCCCAGGAATTGGAGGTGACCAGGAACATCCGGCCCCAACCGCCGGTGGCCAGCACCACCGCTTTGGCCCTAATCACCACGAACTCGCCGGTCGCCCGGTCATACCCAAAGGCGCCCGCGATCCGGTCGCCGTCCTTGAGCAGGCGGGTGAG
This sequence comes from Candidatus Dormiibacterota bacterium, assembly GCA_003132265.1. Taxonomy (GTDB): domain Bacteria; phylum Chloroflexota; class Dormibacteria; order Aeolococcales; family Bog-877; genus Bog-877. Next base: position 49,077 of record PKXE01000083.1, read on the forward strand.
CGTCGTCTCCATGTGCACCGTGACCCCCTCGGTGTGCACCAAGCGGTCCTGGCAGGTGCGGATCAGCTCCAGCCCGGTTCGGTCCCCGATGTGGGCCAAGCGGCGCCATGAATGGGCGCCGAACGCCCGCTGGCTGATCCCCCCCGCCGTGGTGCGATCGAAGACCCCGCCCCACTCCTCCAGCTCGATGACCCGGTCAATCGCCTCATGGGCATGGAGCTCGACCATCCGCCAGTTGTTGACCATGGCGCCACCGCGCATGGTGTCCCCGAAATGCACCTCCCAGGAGTCCTCGCTATCGAGGTTGCCCAGGGCGGCGGCGATGCCTCCCTCGGCCATCACCGTGTGAGCCTTGCCCAGGAGCGACTTGCAGACAACCCCCACCTGGCAGCCGTGCTCAGCGGCGGCGATGGCGGCCCGCATGCCGGCCCCGCCGGCGCCCAGCACCAGCACGTCGTAGTTGGCCTCGATGGTCACGGCCTTCCCCTCAACTCAGAACCCCAGGTGGGGGTCATGAATAACCCCGTATTGGAGCAGCCGGATGTAGACGTCGATGATGATCAGGCTGAACAAGCTCAGCCAGGCAAAGATCGAGTGCCGCGCGTTGAGCCAGCTGGTCCCCTTCCAGAGCTGATGGCGCTGGGCCCCCGCCAGGACGCAGGAGAAGCAGTCCACGCCGCCTCCCACCAGATGCCGCAGGGAATGGCAGCCGAAGGTATAGCCGGACAGGAAGACGATATTCACCAGCATTATTGCGGTTCCCAGGCCGAAGCCGAGATGACCGTGGTAGGAGAACGCCCGGAACGTGTCGATCCAGAGCACCACCACGAACCCCACCGCCAAGTACATGAAGAAGCGGTGCAGGTTGTTCAGCACAAACGGCAGCTTGCTCTCACCTCGGTACCCTCTCCCGCGGCCGGTCGGCGACAGGGTCGCCAGCTGCGAGGGCTCGCCCTTGGCGCAACCGGGAGGGTCGGCGAAGAACGAGCGGTAGTAGGCCTTGCGGTAGTAGTAGCAGGTGGCCCTGAACCCCAGCGGGATGAAGAAGATGAAGAGGGCTGGGGAGACCGGAGTGCGGCCGACCGCCACCTGCGGCGAGTAGAACGGCGACAGGTACTGGTGGAACTGGTCGCTGTGGAAGAACACGATGGTCCACAAGCTGTAGACCCCGAAGAGGCTGAGCCAGAGGACCACGTTGGCCGGGTACATCCACCACAGTTGCCGGAGTTGGGCTCTGCTCACCCGGCCCAAGCCAAGGCTGGCCGCCATCAGCCTAGGACCGCGATGGTCTCGCGTACCGCCTCGGCGGAGCGGACCAGCTCAGCGCGCTCGGCCGGGGTCAGCTCCACCTCGATGACCTCCTCCACCCCGGCCGTCCCGAGCTTGACCGGGACCCCCACCACGACGCCGTCGAGGCCGTATTCGCCCTCCAGGTGGATGGCGCAGGGGAGGATCTGACCGCGGTCGAGCAAGATGGCCTCGACCATCTGGGCCGCCGACGCCGACGGCGCATAGAACGCGCTGCCGGTCTTGAGGTGGCGGACAATCTCCGCCCCTCCGTCGCGAGTGCGTTGCACGACCTCCTCCAGCCGCTCGGGTGCGATCAGCCGGCCGATCGGCACCCCCGCCACCGTGGTCACCGCTCGGAGCGGAACCATGGAGTCCCCGTGTCCGCCGAGCACGTAGGCCTCGACGCTGCGCACCGAGACCCGCAACTCCGCCGCCAGAAAGGTGCGGAAACGCGCCGTGTCCAGGACCCCGGCCATGCCGATCACCCGCGTCCGGGGTAGCCCGCTGACCCGCAGCGCCAATTCGGTCATCACGTCCAGCGGATTGGTGACGATGATCAGGATCGCATCGGGCGAGTGCTCCATCACCGCAGTCGTGACCTCGCCCACAATCTTGGCATTCGCAGTGACCAGGTCATCCCGACTCATCCCCGGCTTGCGCGCCAGGCCGGAGGTGATCACGACGAGCCGGGATCCATCGGTGATCGCGTAATCGGTGCTGCCGACCACCTGGCTGTCGTAGCCAACGACCGGCCCCGCCTCGAGCAGGTCCAGTGCCTTGCCCTCGGCCAGCCCCTCGACCACGTCGACCAGGGCGACGTCGACCAGGTCGAGCTCCGCCAAGCGCTGGGCCAGGGTGGCGCCCACATTCCCAGCACCGATGACCGAGACCTTGTCCCTCATGGAACCTCCCAGAAGCGGGCGCGGCTCGCCCAACTCAAACTGATCCCCTCTCATGATAGGGACTGCGGTCACTTCGCCTCAGGTCAGGCGCCCGGNNGCTTGGCGGGCCCGAACTCGGCAGGCTTCGGTGGCGGCCAGCGCCGCCGCTCGCCCCTCCCAGCCACCCACCGACACCTCCTTCTGGTCCTCCAGCTGCTTGTAGGTCTCGAAGAAGATCTCGATCTCCCGCAGCCAGTGGGGAGCCAGGTCCGTGAGCTCCTTGATGGTGTCGAACCTCGGGTCGCCGGCGGCGACGCATAGAAGCTTGATGTCGATGCCGTGCTCGTCCGCCATGTGCAGCAGGCCGATCGGGCGGGCGGGGACCGAGCAGCCGGGGAAGGTCCCCTCCTCCACGATCACCAAGGCGTCCAGGGGGTCGCCGTCCTCGGCCAGGGTGTCCGGGACGAAGCCGTAGTCGGTCGGGTAGTGAACCGAGGAATGCAGCACCCGATCCAGGCGAATCNNTAGTCATCTACCGCACCCCTTTCTGGAAAACTGCGTTGGGTACTCCCAGGGTACGGAGCTGGGCCCGGGGGCGCGCGAGGGAGGCAGCCGCCGCCGCCGCCTCGGCTTTCCCCGCGGGCGCCGCATCCTTCTCCGGCTCGGTCGCGGATGTCAGCGTCCGGGCCGCCACATCGGACCGGACCCAGAGCTGGCCGCCGTCGGCCGCTTCAACCTCCGTATAGGCCCTGTGCAGCAACGGCTTGATGGCGGCCGGACTAGGGTGAGAGTCCTTGGTCACGAGGATGACCACGGGTCGTGCCTCCCGGACCCGGTCGACCAGCCCCTTGGCGCCGAGCCACTTCTGATCCATGTAGATCGGCGGCACCGGCAGGACGGGAGTCAGTCCCCCCAATAGGTAGGCCCAGGAATCCGACGACCAGACGACAGCGGTCGGATGCTCGAGGCGGTGCCGGCGCACCCACCCCAGGGCGGCTCCCTCGGCAAGGGGGAACTGCTCGTAGACGGCGGCGAGGTCCACCGGCGAGAGGACGCCGGTGATGCGGCCCACGAAGGCCGGGTAGTACTCAGCGGTGAGTTTGACGGTGAAGAGGCTTCCCCCCGTCAGCTGGCTCCCGAGCAGTCCCACCCACAGCACGGCCGAGACCAAAGCTGATCCCCGCAGCGGGATCCGGTCGAGGGTCGCCCGGCCCGGCCGGCGCCAGCGACGGATCGGAGTGGCTCGGGCCAGGAGCAAGGCCGCCGCCGGCACTGCCGGGAGCAGGAAGTGGGCGTAAGGCCGGTTCGGCAGGACATAGACCAGCAACAGCGCGCTCAGCCACACCCAGGGCAAGAGCCGCTCGACTGGCCAGCGGCGCGCCCACCAGACGCCCACCAACAGCAGCAGACCAGCCACCACCCGAGGCCCAAGGCTGGCCAGGTTGAGGTGGAGAGAACTGGCGGTGTAGCCCTGGTAGCTCCTGACCAGGAAGAAGTACACGTTGTGGGCGCCAGCGGCTTCAACGTCGGGGATCAAGGCCAGCCCCACGGTGACCACCAGCCCCGCAGCCGCCACCGAGCCCAAAAGCCAGCCCCGCCGACCAGCCAAGAGCACGACGAGCATTCCCGCCAAGGCGTCGGCCAGAGCGGTCTGCTGGATCAAGCAGGCGACCCCCAGCAGGAACCCCGCCACGCCCGCGAAAAGCACCGCCCTCGGCACCTCCCTGGCCCGCCGGGAGGCCAGCAAGCAAACCATGGCCCAGGCCGTGAACGCGATGAGGAAGCACTCCGGCAACGCCAGCTCGCCGTTGAGGATCGGGGTCCCCAGCAGGAACGCGCTGATGAGCATGGCCGCTCGCGTCCGGGCCGGGCTGAGATAGGAGCGGGCTAGCACCCAAGTGCCGGCCATGGCAATGAGACCCGCCAGGGTGGACATGAGGTGGAGAGCCAACTCACTGGGCCCGAGCCAGGCCAGCGCCACGTCGTAGATCCAGAACAGCACGGGAGGCTTGTTGTTCCAAACGGTCAGATAGAGCACCTTGCCGTGGGTGGTCAACCAGGCAGTGGTGGCGTAGCCCGCCTCGTCGGTGTACCAGTGGGGCTCGAAGAGCGAGGGCAAGCGCAGCAAGAGCAGCAGCAGCAGCGGCACCGTCAGACTGGGGACAGGGACCAGCCGCAGCCATCGACGCCCGCGAGACCCAGGTCGCGCGATAGCTCGGACGGTGGCCGAACCCCACGATTTCACGCCCACCTCAGTTCCCTCTGGGGGAAGAGCGGCCGACCAAGGAAGGCGGCGCCAGATCCCCTCCGGCGAGCGCGCCGTTCGGCGTTGCGGCCAGGGCCTCCTTGAGGCGCCCCGAGACGCCCAGAGCCCGGGGACTCCGAGGCACTCGGCCCCGACCCCTGCCCACCTAGCCCCTCAGAATCCAGACCGCGCCCCCCGCGGACACCTCCTCCTCGCGATAACGGGCGTTGAGCAGCTGTTGAATTGGCCCGAAGTGAGTTAGGGCATCGTCCGTCACCAGGATCACCCGCGGATGCAAGCGCCTGGTCCGCTCCAGTAGCTGCTTGCCGCCGAGCCAGTCGAAATCCTTGTAAATGGGCGGAGCTGGCAGCACGGGCGTAAGCGGGGTGAGTAGGTACGCCCAGGAGTCCGCCGACCAGACGACGGCGGTCGACCCCTGCAGGTGGTGGGCCCGGATCCACCGCCCTGCCTCCTGCTCGGCGAGCACGCGGCGGTCGTAGAAGTCGTCGTACTCGGTGAGCCCCACGACACCCACCAAGCGCCCCACGAACATCGGGTAGTAGCCCGCCGACCTGGCTATGGTGTAGAGGCTGCCCTGGGGCTTGGTGCCGGCGAACATACTGCCCCAGATGGCTCCGCTCACCAGCGCCGACCCCACCAATGGCACGAACGCCCAGGCCGCCCAGGATCGCCAAGTGGGCCACTTGGGTCGCTTAAGGGCACCCAGCAGAACCACCAGCGGAACTGCAGCCGGGAGCAGATGAAATGGGTACGCCCGATTGGGGAGCATGTAGATGAACAGCTCGACCGCGAGCCAGCCCCAGAGCAGTAGGAAGGCAGAGCTTCGGCGTCGCGCTACCAGGACGCCCACCACCAGCAACACGCCACCCGCCACCCGGGGCGCCACCGAAGCCAGGTTCAGTGGCAGAGTGTTGGTGGTGTAGTCGCCATAGGACGTGACGATGAAGTAGAACACCCGATGGAACCCGGCCGCCAGCACCGCCGGCATCAGGCCAAGGACGATCACCAGCACGCCCGAGACCGCCATCGTCGCCGCCGCCACAAGCGACCGGCGGCCGGGCAGGATCGCCAGGAACACGACGCCGACCACAGCCACGCCCGCCGCCGTCTGCTGGACCAGGCAGGCCAGGGCCACGAGGACCCCGGCGGCGGCCGCCTGGAGGTACTGGCGCCGTCCCGGGCTTCCACGGGCGGCGCCCAGCACCCACACCATCGCCCACGCTTCCGGCGCGATCAGAAAGTTCTCGGGGAGGGCGAGATCGCCGCCGAGCAAGGGCAGTCCGAGCAGGAGGGCTCCCACCAAAGTGCCCATCCAACACCATCGACCCGGCCAGTTCTCGCGCAGCAGCCGCCAGATCGCGGCAAGTGCCGCCACCTCGGCGACGGTCGAGAAGAGATGTAGGCCGAACTCGCCGGGGCCGAACCAGGCTAGGGCCAAGTCATAGATCCAGAAGAGCAGTGGCGGCTTGTTGTTCCAAACCGTGAGGTAGAGAACCTTGCCGTGCGTCATCAGCCAGGCGGTGTTGGCGTACCCCGCCTCATCCGTGTACCAATGGGGCTCGAACAAAGACGGCAGCCGCAGCAACAACAGGAGCAGGACGGGAACGGTCAGGCTCCAGGGTGGAACCCACCTTGAGGGCCCGGACGCGCGCCCATCCCTCTTGGCCACCGCCCCCCGGCCCCCGGCTCCGGCCGCGCTCCCGGCGTCCAACTTCTGTTTACCTCTTTGTCGCGGAGAGATGGCGGCGCCACCGACCCCTTCGGATAAACCAGCGGCCCGCAGCACCGCTCACGGTCCTCCGGCCGGTGACCCGTCGGTGGCGACACCCGGTTGCAGGGAATCCCCTCTGCCCAGCCGGTAGTATGGCCGCACCATGGAGCCTGCACAGATTCCCGGCCGGGTGGTGGTGACCGGCGGCGCTGGCTTTATCGGGACTCACACGGTGCGGCGGCTCCTGGATCTGGGCATCGAAACCCTGGTCATCGACGACTTTCGCCACGCCTGTCCCGAGCCCGTGCCCAAGACGGTGACGCTGCTCCGCGCGGATATTGCAGCCCCGGCCGCCCGCCGCGCACTGNNACAGTGGCCCTGCTCCGGGCGGCGGTCGACGCGCAGTGCCCCCGGTTCGTGTTCGCCTCGTCGGGCGGCGCTATCTACGGCCGGGCCCGGCGCCTGCCCAGCCGCGAGGCGGATCAGGCTAAGCCACTCTCCCCCTATGGGGCGGCGAAGCTCGCCTGCGAAGGGTACCTGGGCATGTTCTCCCGCACCTTCGGCGTTCACTTCGTGGCCCTGAGGTACGGCAACGTCTACGGGCCCTTCCAGGACGGCACCGGCGAGGCAGGGCTAGTGGCGATCACCGCCAACCGCCTGCTCCAGGGGAAGGCGCCGCAAATTACCGGCGATGGAGGCCAGACCCGGGACTTCACCTACGTCGCTGACGTCGCGGCCGCCAACATCGCCGCGCTGACCACCCGCTTCCAGGGCGCCTTGAACATCGGCACCGGCCTCGCCACCTCCGTGACTGAGGTGGTGACCACCCTGGCCGGGTTGGCCGGCTTCCAGGGCAGAGCCGAGCACCTAGACGGTCGCCCGGGCGAGGTCCGCTCCAACTACCTGAGCCCGGCTCGGGCCGCCAGGCACCTCTCCTGGGAGGCGCAGGTCACCCTCGCGGACGGGCTGGCGACCACCTACCAAAGCTTCGCTGGCGTCAGCTAGGCTCGCCCGCACGTCCCGCAGGTGGCGGCCTCCAGCTGCGGGCCAGCTCCAAACGGAGTCGCACCAGCTCTCGTACCGCCCTGAGGATCGGGATCAAGCGACCACCGGACCGCACTCCCGCGACCCGGGGATGATGCTTGATCCCCACCTGACGGACGATCAGCCCGCTGCGCTTGGCCTTGAAATACAGCTCGGTGTTCAGCAGGGCGGAACGGGCCAGGATGGGGCTGGCGATCTGCAACAGTTCTCCGCGCATCAGCTTGAAGCCACAGTCGATGTCCCGGTAGGAGATACCGTAGAGGATTCGTACCAGAACGTTGAAGGTGCCACTGACCACCGACCGGTGCCAGGGATCAGCCCGGTGGATCCGCCACCCGGCGACCATGTCGACCCCGTCGGCGATCTCGGCCAGAACTCGGAGGTCCCGAGGATCGAACTGACCATCACCGTCGACGAAGGCCACCCAGTCGCCGGTCGCGGCTCGGAGGCCGTCGGCCACGGTGATCCCATAGCCGGACTTGCGAGCGTGGGAGACGACTCGCAAGTTTTCGGCCTGGTCCCCCATCTCCTCCTTAGCCACCGCCACCGTCTGGTCGGTGCTGCCGTCGTCGACCAGGACGATCTCGAAGGAATCCGCGAGTTGGCTGAGGGTCTCCCGGGCGACCGGGATCACCCGGGGCATGTTCGCCGACTCGTTGTGCACCGGAATGACGAGGGTGACCTTCCCCGCGAGATGGGCGCCCCGGCTGCGGACCGCCTCAGCCACGGACCACGCTGACGCCCTGGAGTAAGGCGTAGATCACAGCCGGGAAGACTCCCAGGATCAGCGTCCCGGCGGCCGCCAGCGCGACGACGCCCAAGCCCCCGCGGGAGAGGGCACCCGCACCAGCCAGTTCCCCACCCGCGAGCGCCGCCCCCGGCACCGACACCCCGGCGGCATCGACCACGGCGCCGGGGGCGGGGACCCTCGTGTACATGACCAAGATCACCCGCAGGTAATAGAAGAGCGAGACGGCCGAGGTCAGGATGCCCCAGATCGCCAGGGGCAACTGGCCGTCATGAATCGCCGCCGCGAAGAGGAAGAACTTGCCGAAGAATCCGGCGGTGAGCGGGAAGCCGGCCAGGGAGAGCATGAAAACCGACATGAGCGCCGCCAGGAGAGGCTGACGCTGGCCCAGTCCCCCCAACTCCGAGTAGCGATCGCAATCCTCGCTCCGGTGGCTCAGCAGGGTGATCACGGCGAAGGCGCCCGTGTTCATGAAGGCGTACACGGCGAGGTAGTAGAGCGCCGCCTGGGTGCCATCGGGTCTCCCGACCGCGACGCCAATCAGGATGTAGCCCGCCTGGGCGATCCCCGAGTACGCCAGCAGGCGCTTCAAGGATCCCTGGGCCAGGGCCACGACGTTGCCGAAGACCATCGAGATGATGGCGACCAGGGCGAGCGGAATCTCCCACTCCGACCGGTAGGGGGCGAAGGTCGCGGAGAAAAGGCGCAGGAATACGGTGAAGGCCGCGACCTTGGTCGCGACTGACATGAAGGTGGTTACCAGCACCGGAGACCCCTGATAGACGTCGGGAGTCCACCAGTGGAACGGTGCGGCCGACACCTTGAACAAAAGGCCGACCGCCAAAAGCGCCATCCCCGCCAGCACCATCGGATCGAGCGCCCCGTGCAGCGCCGACTGGGTGAGCGCCTGGTGGATCCCGGTGAGCATGGTGTTGCCGGTCTCGCCGTAGATCAGGGCCATTCCGTACACCAGGAACCCGGAAGCGAAGCCCCCCAGGAGCAGGTACTTGAGGGCCGCCTCCTGGGGCAGTCGTTCGCCCCTGGCGAAACCCGCCAGCACATAGAGCGGGATCGACAACAGCTCGATCCCCAAGAAGATCACGAGCAGGTTGGTCGCCCCGTCGAGGACCAGCATTCCGGTCACCGACGCGAGCAGCAGGATGTAGTACTCCCCCTCCTCCAACCCGCGGCGGCGCAGGTACCCGGGGCTGAGGGCGACCACCGCCAGGGCGGTCGCCAGAACCACAAAGTCGGAGAACAGAGCGAACCGGTCATCGGCGAAGGCTCCGTCGAAGATCAGGGAGTGGACGGGGTTGGCCACCCACTGCCCGATGACCGTGCCCAGGCCGGCCACCAGCACGAGAGCGGTGAGCCCGGGCAGGAGCGGGTGCCCGCGGCGGGGGACGGCGAGATCGGCGAGGAGCACCACCACCGACCCCAAGGCCACGATCAGCAGCGGGAGGATCCCGATCAGGTCGGAAGCCGGGATGTAGTGAAGGGGGTACCAGGACGGCGCGGCCGCCGCCACTGGCAGGAATGCTCCGCTCATCGCCCGCCTCGTCCTGGCGGGACCCCAGCGCGGGTGGCCGGAGCGGCGGTCACCGCCATCCCGCGATCGACGGCGGACACATACTGCCCAGCGCTGAACCGGGTGTAGCGGATCACCGGGCCGGGGTAGACGCCAATCACCAGGATGAGCGCCACCAGGGGGGCAAGTACCGCCAATTCGACGGCGCCCGCATCGAGATGGCCCAGCCGGGCGACCGTCTTGGTGGCGGCACTTTCGACCTCACCGTTGGGAAGCTGGAGCCGGCCCTGGGTGACGCCCTGGTAGAGCCTCAGCGTGTACCAGCAGGCCAGCACCACGCCGAGGCTCGCCACCACCGCCCACGCCGGCGAGACCTGGAAGGCGCCTAGGAGGGTTAGGAACTCGCCCACAAAGGAATTCAAGAGCGGCATGCCGAGGCCGGCCAGCGCCGCCACCAGGAACAGGCCAGCCATGATCGGCATGGGCTTGGCTAGGCCACCGAGCGCCCGGAGGTCGCGGGTGGCGAAACGGGCCTCGTAGACGCCGACGCAGATGAAGAGCGCGGCGATGATGATCCCGTGGTTGACCATCTGGATAATCGCGCCGTTGAGGCCGTCAATGTTGAGCGAGAAGATCCCGAGGACGATGAACCCCAGATGGCTGATGGACGCGAAGGCCACGATCCGTTTGATGTCACGTTGGGCCAGCGCCGAGAGCGCGCCGTAGAGAATGCTCAGCACTCCCAGCCCCATCATCAGCGGCTGGAAGGTGTGGCTGGCCTGCGGGAACAGGGTCAGGTCGTAGCGGATAAAACCGAAGGCCCCGAGCTTGCTGACGATGCCTGCGAAGAAGATGAGGAATGGGGTGCTGCCTGAGCTGTAGGCGTCAGGCAGCCACGAGTGGAACGGGACCAGGGGCACCTTGATCGCGAAGGCCAGAGCAAAGGCCAGGAACATCCAGTCCTGGGGGTTGAGCAAGGTGAAGCTGTGGCCGAAGAGGGTCAGCACCGAGCCGTGGGTCGAGTTGACGAAGGACTGGGCGGCAATCAGGGTCGGGACATCAAAGGTGTAAACGCCGGTCTGGGAGCCGGTGATGAAGTAGACGCCGATGATCGCCAGCAGCATGAAGAGGCTGCCCGCGACCGTGTAGATGATGAATTTGAGCGCGGCCCGGCCCCGGTGCTCATCCCCCCAGCCGATCAAAAGGAAGTAGAGCGGGATGAGCGCAGCTTCCCAGAAGAAATAGAACAGGATCAAATCGAGCGAAGTCAACACCCCGAGCACCCCCACCTCGGAGAGCAGCATCAGAGCGGCGAATCCGCGCATCCCCTGTTGTCGGCGGCTGAGGGCGATGGCGGCGAGGAAGAACAAGAGCGCCGCCAGGGCGATCAGCCAGACGGACAATCCGTCGACCCCCAGGTGATAGGAGAAGTTGATCGGTGGCGGACCGGCCTGGTTGACGTCGTTGTTGCCTTCGTTGAACGCCGGATGCGAGGCCGAGAGCGAGCGGCCGGTATGCAACCACCCCACCCGCTCCTGAAACTGGAAACTGAGGGGACCGTTGACCCGGGTCAGCGAGGAGCCATTGGCGGTCCCGCTGAGGTGGGCCGCCGATGGGGGTGGGGTCGCCACGAAGGCCACCAGCAGGACGCAGGTGAGGCCCAGCGTCACGGCGGTCGCCCCAATCAGGATCAGCCGCGCCAGCCGGGGCCGGTTGCCGGGCACGGCGAGTACCGCCAGCGACCCGGCGATCGGGATGGCGAGGATGACCGTGAGGATGGGCCAGCTCATGCCAGGCGCAACCCCAGGACCACCATGCCAATCACGGCGCAGACGAAGAAGATCAGGGCGTAATCGCGAAAGAAGCCGGTCTGCAGGGTGCGGAGGTCATCGGCCAGGGTCGCCACCCCGCCCCTGACCCCGCCCACCAGCTCGTCGAAGAACCTCGGCTCCAGCACCTGCCGGACCAGAGCGGCGCAGGCCAAGGTCGGGCGCACCAGGGTCGCGTCATAGATCTCGTCCCAGTAGAACTTCTGTAGGGAAAGCTGGTAGAGCCAGGGAAGCCGCTGGCTGATCAGATCTGGCGAGATCACCTTGCGTCCGTAGACCGCCCAGGCGATGGCCAGCCCACCCACGCTGAGCGCCGTCCCGGCCACCAGGGCCAGGGCCTGGGTCCCCGATCCGGCCTGGGCGCTGGGGCTGCCTACGACCGGGCGCAGAAAGTCGCTGAACACCGTGATGGGATGGAAGCCGAAGAAGTCGATATTGAGGAAGCCGACCACCGCGGAGAGAAAGGTCAGCACCAGCACCGGCACCAGCATCGCCGGCCGGGCCTCCTTGGCGGCGGCGGCCCGACTGGTCGCCGGCTGGCCCCGGAAGACCGTCCACACCACCCGGAAGATGTAGAAGCTGGTCAAAACGTTGACCGAGACCCCGAGGACCCAGAGCCAGGGCACCGCCGGCCCGAGCGCCAGCCCGGAGCTGAGCAGCTCCTCCTTACTGAACCAGCCCGCGAAGAGCGGAATCCCCGCCAGGGCCAACGAGCCGACGAGGAAGGCGACGAAGGTCCACTTCATCCGGGTCGAGAGCCCACCCATGGCCCGAATGTCCTGCTCGTCATGCAGTGCGTGGATGACGTTTCCGGCTGCCAGAAACAGCAGCGCCTTGAAGCAGGCGTGGGTGAAGAACTGGAACATCCCAGCGCTGTAGGCGCCCACCCCGACCGCGAAGATCATGAGGCCGATCTGGCTCATCGTCGAGTAGGCGATGACTCGCTTGATGTCGAACTGGGTGCACCCGATCACCGCGGCCATCAAGGCGGTACCGATACCCACCGCAGCCACCACCCCGGCGGCCACCGGCGCCTGCTGATAGATGGGGTGGAAGCGGGCGACCAGATACACCCCGGCGGTCACCATGGTGGCGGCGTGGATGAGGGCTGAGACCGGGGTGGGCCCCTCCATGGCATCGGGAAGCCACGTGTGGAGTGGCCACTGGGCCGACTTGGCCGCGGCGCCCAGGAAGAGCAGAATCCCAATCGCGGTGACGAGGCCACCACCCGCCAGCCCGAGGCCGTTGTGGAAGTGGGCACCCGGTCCGACATTGGCAAAGATGGTCTGGAGGTCGACGGTGTGCAGGAGTTTGCCCGTGCTTCCACGCAGGTTCAAGAAGATCAGGAAGGTCCCCAGCACCAGGCCCACATCACCAATCACCTGGGCAATGAACGCCTTGCGTCCCGCCGCCACCGCAGCCGGCCGCTGATACCAGAAGGCGATGAGCGCATAGGAGGCGAAGGCCACCATGCCCCAGCCGATGATGAGGAAGATGAGGCTCTCACTCATCACCAAGAGGAGCATGCTGGTGATGAAGAGGTTCATGTAGGCGAAGAAGCGGTTGTAGCCACTGTCCTCAGCCATGTAGCCCACGCTGTAGACGTGGATTAGGCCACCGATCCCGGTGATGACCAGCATCATCAGCACCGAGAGCGAGTCGATCCTGACGCTGAAATCAGCGTTGAACCCAGATCTCGCCACCGCCCCCCCGGCAGATCCGACGCTCAAGTTGAGCCAATGCCAGAAGACGACGGTGATGCCGCGCCCGGCCGGAGGCTGGGCCAGCAGCTCCACCAGCAGGATCAAGGTGGCCACGAAGGCGCCCAGGACCACCCCCGGTCCCAGGAATGACACCACCTGGCGCGGAAGTTTCCCCCCGGTCAGGGCGTTGACCAAAAACCCGGCCGTGGGCAGTCCCAGCACGACCGCGCAGAGGACCAGGGTGAAGCTGGGATTCATCGGCCGATCACTCGCGCATCTCGCTCAACTCGTCGATGTCCAGGCGGCGACCGCTGCGATACACCCCGGTGATCAGGGCCAGGCCCACCACTACNNTAGGTGACCAGTGCCAGGTTGCCGGCGTTCAACATCAGCTCGATGGACATGAAGACGACCAAGGGGTTGCGCCGCACCATCACCCCCAGCGCCCCGAGGGCGAACATCGCCGCCGAGAGCGTCAGGAAGCCGGGGAAAAGCCCAGTCACCGCGCGGTCCGCCGATGCCGGGATAGATAGACGGCCCCGACGGCGGCCACCAGCAGCAACAGGGAGGTGACCTCGAACGGCAGCAGAAAAGTCGTGAAGAGCTGCTCCCCCAGGGTCTGCACCTGCCCGTGGGCGTTCACCGCCTGGGGGCTGAAGGGTCCGAGTCCGCCATGAAACTGTCCGCTGGCATTGACCGTGATCCCGTTGAGGGCCAGACGCCCCACCATCACGGTGAAAGCGATGGCGGCGACGCCCCCCACCAGGACCCGCAATTCGAGGGGCCGAAGCCGCTCCTCGGCCCCCGGAGCCAGCAGGGCAATGATGAAGACGAAGAGCACCATCACCGCCCCGGCGTAGACGATGATTTGGACGGCCGCCAGGAACTGCGCGTCCAACAGCAGGAACAGCACCGCCAGGGCGATCATGTTGGCCACCAAGCTGAGGGCCGAGTAGATGGTGCGCTGGCTCAGCACCACCCCCAGCGCCCCCACGAAGGCCAGCACCGCCGCGATGCCGAAAATTACGGTCATACCGGCGGCGTGCCCCTCCCCTCTCCCGGCATGAGCGGGATCGGCGGATTCAGACCGGGAGCGACCCCTGCCGGACCCTGGTGGGATGAGCCCGCCCCCAGCGGCGTCGGCTGCGAAGCGGGAGGCCCGGTGCCCTCGCCAGCTCCCTCCTGCAGCTGCTGGGCACCCGGCCAGGCCTCCAGGAGGTCGTCCTTGGTGGCCACCAGCCGCTCCCGTTTGTAGTCGGTCAGGTCAAGCCGGGGACCCAGGGTGATGGCCTCGGTCGGACAGGCCTCGGCGCAGTAGTTGCAGTAGATGCAGCGCATCAGGTTGATCTCGTAGCGCACCGCGTAGCGCTCCCCGGGTGACACCGGGTGCTGGGGGTCGTTCTCGGCGGACTGCACGTAGATGCAGCCCACCGGGCAGGCTCCCGCGCAGAGCTCGCAGCCAATGCACTTCTCCAGGCCGTTGTCATAGCGGTGCAGGATGTGCCGGCCCCGATGCCGCGGTGGCACCGGGCGCTGCTCCTCCGGGTACTGGATGGTTATGGGCCGGCTGGTCATAGCCCGGAAGGTCGTCCGAAGGCCGCCGATCAACTCACGGAACATCTCAGCTCCCTCCTCGGGGTCGACAACGGTGACCAGCTATCCGACTCATCGCACCGCCACGAAGACCGAGGTGATCAGCAGATTGATCAACCCCAGCGGCAACAGCACCTTCCAACCAAACTGCATGAGACGGTCGTAGCGGAGCCTGGGGAAGGTCCAGCGCACCCACATCATCACGAAGATGAGGATCGCCACCTTGGCCCCGAACCACACGGGCCCCAGCCAGTTGGGCAGGAACCAGAGCGGGGCCATCCACCCACCCAGAAACATCACGGTGGCGATCGAACAGACGGTGATCATGTTGATGTACTCAGCCATGAAGAACAGACCGAAGCGCATCCCCGCGTACTCGGTGTGGTACCCCGCCACCAGCTCCGCCTCGGCTTCGGGGAGGTCAAAGGGAAGGCGGTTGGTTTCCGCCAGAGCCCCGGTGAAGTAGAGCAGGAACCCGAGGGGCTGGAGGAAGACGAACCAGAGGCCGTGCTGCTGGTTGACCACCGTCTCCAAGTTCAGGGAGCCGGCCAGCAGGATGGGCCCGATCAAAGCGAAGCTGACCGCCATCTCGTAACTGATGAGTTGGGCCGAGCTGCGCAGAGCGCCCAGCAAGGAGTACTTGGAGTTGCTAGCCCACCCGCCCAGGAAGATCGCGTAGACCCCGAGCGAGCTGATCGCCAGGATGAAGAGCAACCCGACGTTGAAGTGGGCCAGATCCCAATGCAGGGGATAGCCGCCGGGGCAACTGGCGGAGAGGGGCCCCGCGCCATGGCTGCCACCGATGCAGATGGTCTGGTCGATGGGGATGGTCGAGAAGGCGAAGAGGGCGGCGGCGGCGGCCAGGGCCGGCGCCAGAGTGTAGAGGAAGTGGTCGCGTCCCTCGGGGGCGGCCTTCTCCTTCAGGAAGAGCTTGACCGCGTCCGCGGCCGGCTGGAGAAGACCGAATGGGCCCACTCGGTTGGGCCCCAGCCGGAGCTGGATGCGAGCCGAGATCTTGCGCTCGGCCAGGGTCATGTAGGCAAACCCGGTGGCCAGGACGATGATGATGAGAATGCCCTTGACCAGGGCCACGATCACCGCTAGTAGGATCGAGGTGGCGGCCGGACTCAAGCCGACAGCGTCCAATTGGCGCGCAGGCCCCCGAGACGGCCGCGGTAGCCGGGAACCGCCCGCGCGATCAGGTCGTACACCGGACCGGCCAGCGGCTGGACCCCGAGGTCAGCACCCAACCCCGCCGCCAGGTCACCCAGGATGCGCAGATCGGAGGGGAATGCGAAACGAGGTTGGACCCCGGGGCGCACCCGCTGGACCCTGCCCTCGGTGTTGGTCACCGTCCCCGCCTTCTCGGCGATGGTCCGTCCCGGCAGCAGCACTGACGCGTGCCGGGAGACAGCCCCGACGAAGGGGGTGATCCCGATCAAGACCTCGACCCGGGTGAGTGCCTCCTCGAACCCCGGATCAAGCTCCCAGCCCTGCCCCACCACCACCAGAGCCTTGAGGGAGCCGTCCACAGCAGCCTCGAGGATGCCGCCGCCGTCCCGCCCTGGGGAGGGCGCAGGCCGGTATCCGGGCAGCCATCCTGGGGTCAATCCCAGGTCCTGGCAGCCCCTCGCGTTCATGCCGTCGACGATGGTGAGGACCTTGGCCGGAGTTCCCTGGCGCGCCAGGCTCGCCGAGAGCGCCATCGCGGCTTGGCGGTGATCCTGATGGGCCACGATCCCCACCAGCTCCTTCCCGGCCAGCTGCTCCGCCAGCTGCTCGGGGTCGGCATCCCGCGGTTGCCGCAACACCTGGCGGTGGAGCTTGGTCGCAGCCTTGAACAGCCGTAGAGTGAGCACCGGGTCAGCCAGCTCCGGCTCATCCCCGAGCACCACCACCGCGTCGCACTCTTCAATCTCGGCGATGCCCAGAGTGAACTGCTCCGGAGAGATCCCCTCCAACGCCGAGAGCCGGTGGTCCAGGTGCGGAGTGCCGACCACCTCACGCCCCAACCACTGGATGAGGAAGGCCTCCTCGTTGGTGACCTGAGTTGAGCCCAAGAACGCGATCGCCTCCGGCCCGTGGTCACCGAGCACCCGAAGCAGAGCCCCCGCGGCGCGCGAGACGGCCTCTTGGTAGGAGACGGTTTGGCGAGCCCCGGCTAGCCGCGCCTCTGGGTTGAGCACCCGATCCGAGCGGTTCAGCTCGGGGAAGCTGTAGCGGCCGGTGTCGCACAGCCAGCTGTCGTCGACGTCGGGGTTGTCGTTGCTGACGAAACGGGCGACCTGATCCACGCGCGCGTCGATGAAGATGTTGCAACCGTAGGAGCACTTGGGGCAGACGCTGGCCGTGCGCCGAAGGTCCCACGGCCGGGCTTGGAAGCGGTACTTGGCGTGGGTGAGCGCACCCACCGGGCAGATCTCGGCCACGTTGCCCTGGAATTCGCTCTGCAGCGGCTGACCCTCAAAGGTGTCGATCAGGGTCTTAACGCTCCGCTCCTGAAGCACGAGCTCCTTCTCGCCGGTGATCTCATCGTAAAAGCGGACGCAGCGCCAGCAGAGGATGCATCGCTCCTGATCNNAGGACGATCTTGTCGGACAGCTTGATCGCCTTGCCGAAGTGGACCTTCTCAGTGATCGAGGTGCGGGTTCGCCCGGGGCCGTAGCGGAGGGTGAAGTCCTGGAGATCACACTCCCCGCCCCGGTCGCAGACCGGACAGTCGAGGGGATGGTTGACTAAGAGGAATTCCAGGTTGCCGTCGCGGAACTTGCGCACCTGCTCGGTAGCGGTGCGCACCACCATGCCCTNNACCAGGCACATTCGGCAGACCGCCACCGGCTCCATCTTCTTGTGGGCGCAGTACACCGGCACGTACACGCCCGCCTTCTCGCAGGCGTCCCAGACCAGGGTCCCGGAGGCCACCTCGACACTGCGACCGTCGACCGAGACCGCCACCAGCTCCACCGCCGGCTGGGTGCCGGCCATCTACGCCACGGCCTCCAACTCCGCCCGCACCGGGCAGCGACCGGCCCCGCAGTGGCTGGCGAACTCTTGAGGGAACATCTTGTAGGCGGACATCACGAACCAGGTGGCGGTGTCGCCCAAGGGACAGAAACAGCGCCCGTCCATAGTGGCGCAGATGTCGGCCAGGGTGGCCAGTTCCGCCGCCGACGCCAAACCCGCCTCCAGGCGGTGCATCAGCTCACTCTCGAAATAGGTGCCCTCTCGACAGGGCACGCACTTGCCACAGGATTCGTGCTGGTAGAAGGCGACCAGGCGCATCGATACGTTGACCAGACAGGTGGTCTCGTCCATGATCACCAGCGCTCCGGCCCCCAAGGCCGAGCCAGCATCGGTGACCGCCTTGAAATCCAGCGGCAGGTCCAGGTGCTGAGGGCCCAGGATCTGCATCGACCCACCCCCGGGCTGCATCGCCTTGAGCGACCTCCCGCGCCACACCCCTCCGGCCATGCCCAGCAGCTCCCGGATGGTGGTCTTGCCCATGGCGACCTCGTAATTCCCAGGACGCTCGACGTGGCCGCTGACGCAGAAGAGCCGGCTGCCGGGGCTGCTCTCAGTGCCAATCTCGGCGTACTTGGCCCCTCCCTCGCTGACAATGTATGGCAGGTTGGAAAGGGTCTCGACGTTGTTGACGACGGTTGGCTGACCGTACAGCCCCTTGATGGCGGGGAACGGCGGCTTCAGCCGGGGCTGCCCGCGCAGCCCCTCCAAGGAGTCCAGCAGTGCCGTCTCCTCGCCGCAGATGTAGGCACCGGCTCCCCCATGGACGATCAGCTCGCAGTTCCAGTCCCGACCCAGGATCCCCTGGCCGGCCAACCCCGCCGCATATACCTCGGCGACCGCCTTCTCCAGCAGCTCGCGCTGGGCCCGGTACTCGCCCCGGATGTAGATGAAGGCATGCGACACCTGGAGGGCGTACGCCGAGATCAGCACCCCCTCCAGCAGCTGGTGCGGAAACTCCTCCATCAAGAACCGGTCCTTGAAGCAGCCCGGCTCGGACTCGTCGGCGTTGACGCAGAGATACCGCGGAAAGACCCCTTTGGGCAGGAATGACCACTTGGTGGCCGTCGGGAAGCCCGCCCCACCTCTCCCCCTCAGCCCCGACGCCTTTACCTCGGCGATAATGGCTTCTGGTCCCATCACCAGCGCCTTGCGAAGCGCCTGGTAGCCCCCGACCCGTTGATACCCCGCCAGGGTGGTGAGGCCCTCGGCCCCCAGATGGCGGGTCAGCACCCTTACCTCAGGCATCGGCGCCCACGCCACCCGCCGACCCGCTCTTGGTTCTGACCTCGGCCAGGACCCGGTCCGCTTGCTCGAAGTCCAGGTTCTCGTAGCTGTAGTAGTCCACCTGCATCATGGGCGCCCCCCCGCAGGCACCCAGGCATTCGACGGTGCCCTCAAGCGTGAAGACGCCGTCCTCGGTGGTCTGGCCATCCTTGACCCCCAGCGAGGTCTCCAGGTGGCGCACGAGCTCATCGGCGCCGCGCAATCCGCAGGAGACGTTGCGGCACACTTGGATGAGGTGCCGGCCCGGCTGGTGCTGAAAGTACATCGAGTAGAAGGTGGAGACCGCCTCCACCTCTGATGGCACCAGTCCCAGCTCGACCGCGACCTCGGCCAAGCCCTCGGGAGCCAGATAGCCGAGCTGCTCCTGCACCGCCCACAGGGCTGGGAGTACCGCCGAGCGAGGGGACGGATAGAGATCTTTGGAATGCCGGATGTGCTCCCTGGTAGCTGCGCTCAATACCCGAGCACCCCCGTCCGGCGCACCTTTTCCCTCAGCCATCAGATGGTGACCCTGGCCGCCGACTGGGAAGATCGAATGACGGCCTCCTCAGGGGGCAGAGGGCGCGCTTCTGCATGCCGCAGCTCATTCGGGGCCCACTTTACCAACCAGGCCACCTCGGTCGGCGGTGGCGCCCCACGGCCGGCGGCTTCGGGGCCTCAGGATTACCGCTGTGACGCCGCCGCCTCCTCCCGCCCACGACGGTTCGCCGGACGCCGCCACCTCGAACCCCGG
>PKXE01000083.1:68722-69311 GCA_003132265.1 Candidatus Dormiibacterota bacterium
ACGTCATTCGTGGTCGCCGCGGGCGCGGCGCGGGAGGTAGCCGCGACCGTCTCGCATGGGGTCCCCGCGATCCAGCGCTGGGCCGACCTGCGGCGCAGCACTTGGAGGATCGGACTAGCACTGGCGGCGATCATGATCCCAGTCGATTTCCTGCTTGCCGTCCTTCTCCACCTCCCCCACCCTGAGGTGCTGGTGGTGACCGTCGTCGCCGGCCCGCTATCGGCCTTCGCCGGGGCGCAAAGGGGNNTATCTCCAGGGCTCTCGGGACTTCCGCCGTCTGGCCATCAACTTTCTGTTCTACGGCGGCACTGTGTTCGTGGTGGCGGTGGTTCTCCTCCACCTCCATCTGGGTGCGGCGGCCGTTCCGGTGGCCACCGTCGGAGGCGCCACCGGATCGGCCCTCTACCCCCGGCACCGGGGAGCCCACCTAAACCGGGCCTCGGCCAGCCCACGACGCCTNNGTCGCCGCCCGCCATGTGCTGTCGCCTGGAGGTGCGGGCCTCTACTCGGGCCTCTCCGTGATGGGCAAGATCATCTTCTTCGGGACCAGCAGCCTCAGCGCGGTCATGTACCCAAGGATCGCCGCGGC
>PKXE01000174.1:0-123 GCA_003132265.1 Candidatus Dormiibacterota bacterium
CCGGAGCTGCTCGACCGCCGCCAGCAGCTGCTCCGCACGAACCAATTTCTTGGGCGACTTCTTGAGCGCTCGAAGTCGCGTCACCTGCTCCAGCAGCTCGTCATGGTTGGGCAGGAACTCATG
>PKXE01000174.1:173-4042 GCA_003132265.1 Candidatus Dormiibacterota bacterium
GCTCGGTGCGGCAGAGGCCGATCCCTTGAGCGCCAAAGGAGCGCGCCCTGATGGCGTCGGCAGGATTGTCGGCATTGGCCAGGACCTTGAGCCGGCGCACCTTGTCGGCAATCGCCAGCAGCTGCTGCAGGTCGCCTGAGACGACCGGCTCGATCGTCGCCGCGACACCTTCGATGACCCTTCCGTCGGACCCGTCGAGGGTGAAGACGTCACCCTCTTTGATGGTCACTCCACCCGCCTGGAAGCGGCGTCGGACGAGGTCGACGTTGATGTCCTCCGCCCCGGCGACGCACGGCTTGCCCATGCCTCGGGCGATNNGCCTCAGCGCGGTCGGCGTCAAAGACGGCGGCCCCGGTGGCAGCACCGGGCGAGGCCGCGAGACCGGTCGCGAGGACTCTGACCTCGGCGTTGGGGTCAATGGCCCGGTGGAGCAGGTGGTCGACCTGCTCCGGCTCCACCCGCTGGAGCGCCTCCTCCTCGGTGATGATCCCCTCGGCGAGCATGTCCACGGCGATCTTCACCGCAGCGGCGGCGGTGCGCTTGGCGCCCCTCGTCTGGAGCATGTACAGCTTGCCCCGCTCGATGGTGAACTCCATGTCCTGAACGTCGCGGTAGTGAGTCTCCAGCTTGGCCGCAATCTCAGCAAACTTCCGGTAAACCTTAGGCAGCGACTTGCGCAGGGTCTCGATCGATTGGGGGGTGCGAATTCCCGCCACCACGTCCTCGCCCTGGGCCTTGAGCAAGTACTCGCCGAAGAGCCGCTTCTCCCCGGTGGCGGGATCACGGGTGAAGGCGACCCCGGTGCCGGAGTCGTCACCCATGTTGCCGAAGACCATGGCCTGGACGTTCACCGCCGTGCCCAAGGTGTGGGAGATGTGGTTGTACTCCCGGTAGGCCACCGCCCGGCGCCCGTTCCACGACGAGAAAACGGCGGCGATGGCCAGCGTCAGCTGCTCCCAGGGGTCCTCTGGGAAGGGCGCTTTGGTGTGCGCCCGGTAGATCTCCCGGTACTTCTGCGCGAGCACGGTGAGAGCCTCGGCCGGAAGCTCGGCGTCGCTGCTGACTTTGGCGGCCCGCTTGGCCGCCTCCAGCTCCCGCTCGAAGAGCTCGCCGTCCACCCCCTTTACGATCCGCCCGAAGAGTTGGATGAAGCGGCGATAGGCGTCGAGGGCGAAGCGACGGTCGCCGGTCTTCTGGGCCAGCCCCTCCAGGGTCTGCTGGTTAAGGCCCAGGTTGAGGACGGTGTCCATCATCCCGGGCATGGACAGAGCCGAGCCTGACCGCACCGACACCAGCAGCGGCTCGGCTGGGTCGCCGAGCCCCTTCCCGGACTTGGCCTCCAGTTGCTTCAGGTGCTCTTTGACCTCGTCCAGGAGGCCGGGGGGGAACTTGTCGCCAGCCTTCATGTAGGCATTGCAGGCCTCGGTCGTAATCGTGAAGCCAGGCGGCACCGGCATCCCTGCCTTGGTCATCTCGGCGACGCCCGCTCCCTTGCCCCCGAGCAGCGCCCGCATTTCGGCACTCCCCTCTTCGAAGTTGTAGACGAACTTCGCATGAGTCTTCCGTGCCGGGGCTGGACGGGTACGCACTACGGTCCCTGTCATTGACACCGCCTCCTTGGCTGACAATTCCCATCCAAGTTTACCTGCCCGGGCCCCCGATCCAGGGCTGGGACCGATCCCCACCGGCACCGGTGCTAGGATCGGTCGGTCGGCTGCCGACCGGCTTCGCGCCCCGCCGCGTCCGGAGCCACCAGGACCATCCCCGCCCCGCGACTGGGCCAGAGGACTTTCCGGACCGAATGGGAATGCATCAAACCGGGGGTAGGGGTGCAGGCCGCATGCTGCGCAGCCTGTCTCAGCCGATCGACCCATCCATGCGCACGCCCCGGTCCCGGGGCACCGTACGGCGGGTCATCAAGCTCTTCCGCCCCTACCGCCGGAAGGTGCTCGGGGTGCTGGGGATCCTGATGGTGGTCGCCGCCCTCGGGATCGTCAACCCCTACATGCTCAAGCTGGTCATCGACGACGCCATCCTGAAGCACAACCCAAAGCTGCTGGTGATCTTGTTCGGGATCATGGTGATCACCCCCATCCTCAGCACCGGCTTGGGGGTCTGGCAGACCTACCTCAACGCCGTCGTGGGGCAGCGGATGATGCAGGACCTGCGGGTCGCGCTTTACAGCCATCTCCAGAACCTGCCACTGCGCTTTTTCACCGCCACCAGGACCGGGGAGATCCAGTCCCGACTCGCCAATGACGTGGGCGGGGTGGACTCGGTGGTCACCAACACCGCGACCACCACCGTCGCCAACCTCACCCGGACCGCTGCGACCTTGGCCGGGATGGCCTTTCTCAGCTGGCAGCTGACCGTGCTGTCGGTCGCGGTGCTGCCAATCTTCATCCTGGTCACAGTTAGGGTCGGCGAGGTGCGTCGACGGGTGAGTGCCCAGACCCAAGCGACCCTGGCCGACCTCTCGGCACTCGCCGAGGANNCGAGACCGATACGTGGTCGAGACCTCTCGCCTCACCAACCTGATGATCCGCCAGCAGATGGTGGGGCGCTGGTTCTTCGGGTTCATCCAGACGTTCTTCGCCATCCTCCCCGCCGGGGTCTACCTGATGGCGGGCGTGGTGCTGCACGCCGGTCTCAAGGGCGGGGTGTCGGTGGGTACTCTCGTCTCCTTCACCACCTTCCAGTCGGCGCTGTTCTTCCCGATCGGGCAGCTGCTCAACATCCAGGTGGAGCTCCAGGGTGCGCTGGCGCTCTTCGACAGGATCTTTCAGTACCTCGACCTCCCGATCGAGATCGCGGACCGGCCCGGGGCCATCACCATCCCCGCCGCTGCGATCAAGGGGCAGATCGGCTTCGAGAACGTGACCTTCAGCTACGAGCCGGGCATCACCCCGGCAGTCCAGGGAGTCACCTTCGGCGCCGATCCCGGCCAGCTAGTGGCGCTGGTGGGGCCGAGCGGAGCCGGCAAGAGCACCTTGACCTACCTCATGGCCCGTCTTTACGACGTCGACCAGGGGCGAATCACCCTGGACGGACACGATCTGCGTGACCTCACCCAAGCCACCTTGCGGGCGGCGATCGCGGTGGTGACCCAGGAGACCTTCATCTTCCACAGCACGATTAGGGAGAACCTCTTGGTGGGCAGGCCCAACGCGACCGAAGAGGAGCTGATCGCCGCCGGCAAGGCCGCGGCGATCCACGACCGGATCATGGAGCTACCCGGCGGCTACGACACCGTGGGAGGCGAGCGCGGTTATCGGCTCAGCGGTGGGGAGAAGCAACGCGTCGCCCTGGCCCGGGCGATCCTGAAGAATCCCCGGGTCCTAATCCTCGACGAGGCTACCAGCGCCCTCGACAGTCACAGCGAACGCGCCATCCAGGACGCCATCTCCCAGCTGATGGAGGGCCGAACCACGATCGCCATCGCCCACCGGCTCTCGACCATCCTGGCCGCCGACCTGATCGTGATGCTGGACCACGGCCACATCGTCGAACGAGGAACCCACACCCAGCTGATGGCCCAGGGCGGCGCCTACTCCCGCCTCTACCTTGAACAGTTCGCGAGGCAACCACTGGAGGCGGTGAGCTAACGAGACGAGTTCCCCGGGACGGCGCCACGCCATGGACCCGTGCTGGCCGCTCTGGGGTCGCTCGCAGCCGCGACCGCTCAGCGACTGCCTCCCTGTCCCCTTGCCAAGCGACGATGGTCGCTCCGTCAGATCAAGGAGTCTCCCGGTTGAGG
Source organism: Candidatus Dormiibacterota bacterium (assembly GCA_003132265.1). Taxonomy (GTDB): domain Bacteria; phylum Chloroflexota; class Dormibacteria; order Aeolococcales; family Bog-877; genus Bog-877. The sequence continues at coordinate 3,931 of PKXE01000174.1, forward strand.
TGACGGATTTGGATCGGCGCCGGGCAACCCCGGTAATGAGGTGCCGAGCGCTCCAGCGAATCTTCGAGGTCCCGGTGCGCACCGGCGTTTAATTCGAAGATGCCTGCTAGAA
>PKXE01000174.1:4115-16465 GCA_003132265.1 Candidatus Dormiibacterota bacterium
GGGTACCCGCACCTGCTCCATGCTGTCCCGGTCGCGGATCGTCGCCGAGTGGTCCTCCAAGCTGTCGAAGTCGATGGTGATCGCCAAGGGGGTTCCGATCTCGTCCTGGCGCCGGTAGCGACGTCCGATCGACTGAGTGTCGTCGTACTCGGTGGAGAACTGCTGACGGAGCTCCTTCTCCACCCGCCGGGCCAGGTCCATCAGCTCCGGCTTCTTGGAGAGCGGTAGCACTGCCACCTGGAAGGGGGCCATGTCGGCCTTGAGGTGCAGCACCACCCTGGTCTCGCCCCGAACCTCCTCCTCGGCATAGGCGTCCAGCAACAGTGCCAAAAAGGTGCGATCCACCCCCAAGGAGGGTTCCACCACGTAGGGCAGGTAGCGTTCGTTGGTGCTGGGATCGGTGTACTGGAGGTCCTTGCCGCTCACCTCCTGGTGGCGCCGCAGGTCGAAGTCGCCCCGGCGGGCGATGCCCTCCAACTCGCCCCAGCCCCAGGGGAAGCGGTACTCGATGTCGCTGGACGCCAGGGCGTAGTGGGCCTTTTCGTGCTCGCCATGGGGGCGCAGCCGGAGGTGTTCGCGCTTCAGCCCCAAGGCCTCGTGCCAGCTGAGCCGCTGCTCACACCAGTACTCGAACCACTGGGCGTCCTGGCCCGGCTGGCAGAACCACTCCAGCTCCATCATCTCCAGTTCCCGAAGCCGGAAGATGAAGTTTCCAGTCGAGATCTCATTGCGAAAGCTGCGGCCGATCTGGGCAATGCCGAAGGGAATCCGCTGCCGCGAGCTGTTGACCACGTTCTTGAAGTTGACGAAGATCCCCTGCGCGGTCTCGGGCCGGAGGTAGACCACTGCGCTCTCGTCGTCGACCGGGCCGATGAAGGTCTTGAACATGAGGTTGAACTGACGCGGCTGGCTGAGCGGACCCCCGCAGTTGGGACAGGTGGTCCCCTCCAACTGGTCCGCGCGCCAGCGTTGATGGCACTCGCCGAGGCAGTCAACCAGCGGATCACTGAAGTTGGTGAGATGGCCCGACGCCTCCCACACCGTGGGATTCATCAGGATCGCCGTCTCCAGTCCCTCCACGTCGTCCCTGAGGTCGACGATCTCTCGCCACCAGGCATCGCGGATGCGCCGGCGCAGCCGCACCCCCAAGGGTCCGAAGTCGTACACCGCGTTGATGCCGCCGTAGATCTCACTGCTCTGGAAAACAAAGCCTCGACGCTTGCACAGCGAGACCAGCGTCTCCAGCGGATTGGCGGCGGATTCCGTCATTTCAACCTCCAGCGGTCCCGGCAGGGCGCGCCGAAGGGACCTGGGCTCAACCAGTGGGCGTCATTCTACTGGCGGCGAAGGTCTGCCCTCCCCCACCTCGAGCTCTCCGGAAGCCGTCACCAGCACGGCCCGGCCCGGACCCCGCACCGACCACGCCTGGCCATCCCAACAGATCCCGGTCGACTCATCGATGGCGATCACCTCACGCTCTCGCCCCAGCCGTGACGCCATCTCGGTCCACCTCCTGCCAGCGCCACTCCAGTGAGGCACCACCACCGCCGGGAACAAACCCAACCCCGGTCGCAGGGCGAAGTCCTGCCCGGGCAGGAGGCAGTCTTCTCCCAGCACCATGGCGCCGGCGCTCGAGCCCGCCACCGGGACGCCGCCGTGGTAGGCCGAGCGCAACACCTCAGCCGCCGGGGTATCGACGAGGACTGCCTGGGCGGCGCCGGGATCGCCGCCGCAGAGATAGATCGCCGCCGCCCTGCCCAACTGTTCCAGGAGCCGAGGGTCCGCCGCGTCCTCGCGGGTCTGGATGAGGCAGCCCTCGACCGTGCCTCCCAACTCCTTGAAGTAGGCGGCCGCCCAGCTCACCTGGGTGTCGGGAATGTCCTGGGCCGCGGAGGTGACGACCGTGACCTCGGGGCGGGCCGCCCGAGCCAGCCACCACGAGTCCGGCACTTCTGCGCCGGGGCACCACTCGTTGCCCCCCAACAGCATCAGCGTCCTCGGGCCGGTCGAATCGTCCATCTGAAACCTCCCGCATCAGGCGACCGCCTCCCCTGCCCACCACGTCATTTTCAGCGCTGGCGCTGGGCCCCGCGGAGTTTTCCGAAGCCCACTGCTAGCATCGAGTAGTGCTCCGGCTCCGCGACACCCTGACCCGACAGGTCCGAGAGGTGGAACCACGGCAGCCACCGCACCTGCGCATGTACAGTTGCGGCCCAACGGTCTATCGCTCGGTCCACATCGGCAACTTGCGCACCTACCTGCTGGCCGACTGGATCAAGCGAATCGCCCGCAGCCAAGGCTGGCAGGTCTTCCACGTCAAGAACATCACCGACGTGGGCCACATGCGACAGGAGATGGCCGAGCGGGGCGGCGACAAGGTGATCGCCGCCGCCCTGGCGGCAGGACGAACCCCACGGGAGATCGCAGCCGAGTTCGAGGAGGAGTTCCACCTCGCCGAGTCGCTGCTCGGGATTGAGCCGGCCGACGTCTTCCCCAGGGCCACCGACCACGTCCCCCAGATGATCGCGCTGATTGAGCGCCTGCGGGAGCGAGGACTGGCCTACGAGGTGGACGGAACGGTGTACTTCGACACGGCGGCGCAGCCGTCGTACGGATCGTTGTCAGGCAACTCCTTAGAGCAACTCCAGCGAGCCGCCGGGGCCGAGCCGGACCCCGCCAAGCGCCACCCCGCCGACTTCACCCTCTGGCGGCAGGCCGAGCCCGGCCGCCAGTTGATGGTTTGGGACAGCCCCTTCGGTCGAGGCTACCCCGGCTGGCACATCGAGTGCTCGGCGATGTCGATGGCCTATCTCGGCGAGGAGCTCGACCTGCACACCGGCGGGGTGGACAACATCTTTCCCCACCACGAGGATGAGCTCGCCCAGAGCGAGGGCGCGACCGGTAAGCCGTTCGTCCGTCACTGGGTCCACGGGCAGCACTTGCTCGCTGACGGGGTGAAGATGGCCAAGTCCCAGGGCAACGTCTACACCCTTCAAGACCTGATGGAGCGCGGCTTCGATCCCCTCGCCTTTCGGTACCTCTGCGCGACTGTGCGCTACGGAACCCGTCTCAATTTCACCCTGGCCTCACTGGCGGCCGCCCAACGCGGTCTTCAGCGCCTGCGCCAGCTGGCGGCGCACGGGGGCGGAGCCGCCGACGGGGCGCGGGTGGAGCGGCTCCAAGAGGAGGTCCAGAAGGCACTGGAAGACAATCTCGACCTGCCCCGGGCGCTGGCCCTAGTCTGGGAGTTCGCCCGCGCCAAAGAGCTCTCCGGGGCGACGCGGCGTGCCGGGCTCGTCGGCGCCGACCACTGGCTCGGCCTGGGTCTTGATCACCCGTCCCTCGGCGCGCCTCACCCCGGGGAATGGCGGGAGCTGGCCAACGCCCGCGAAGAGGAGCGCCGCCAGCGCGACTATCCCGAGGCTGACGCCGCTCGGGCCTCCCTCATCGGGCTGGGCGTGGTGCCAGAGGATGGGTCGGCCGGTTCCACTTATCGAGCTGCCTCGGCCCTGGATCGCCGTCATGGGCTGATCTCCTCCCCCTTGGCGATCCCCGACCAGCGCGGCGAACCCGATCTCGTTGAAGTCTCGGTGAGCATCGTCAGCAGCGGCTACCCCGACGATCTGGTGCGATGTGTGCGCAGCCTCCAGCGCCATCGGAGCCGGCACTCCGTGGAGATCCTCGCCGTCGACAACGACGCCCCCGAGGTGGGGGTGATCCTCAACGAGTTGGCCCGGGAGGACCCCTCGATTCGGCCGTTTCATGCCGACCACCAGCTGGGCGAGGCGGCCGCTCGTAACGTCACGCTCCGGGCCGCCCGGGGGTCGGTGGTGCTGATCCTCGACACCGGGGTGGAGGCGACCGGTGACTGCTTCACTCCACTATTGGAGGCTCTTCGCGACCCCCTGGCTGGCGCGGTCGGCCGGTGGGGCGCAGTCAGTCGCGACATGCGCGAGTTCGATGACTCAGAGAGCGTTGAGGTCGACGCGATCGACGGATACTGCCTGGCCTTCGCCCGCCGGCGGCTGCAGGAGGTGGGGCTGCTGGATGAGCGCTTCCGTTTCTACCGGATGCTGGATTTCCACTACTCGCTCACCCTGCGCTCATTCGGCCTGAGCCAGCGCCGGATCCCCGAGCTGCCGGTCGTGATGCACCGTCACCGAGGTTGGGAGGACACCGACCCAGACGAACGGGAGCGGCTGAGCCGGCTCAACTTTCGCCGTTTCTTCGAGCACTGGCACCACCGGCCCGACCTCTTGCTGGCCATGGACCCTTCTGCCTCTACCCACAGCTGAGCGAACCATCGGCTCAAGCCTTGGGGGAGGCCACCTCACGAAACTCGGCCAGGATGCGAGCCGCCTTCAGGGGCCGGTCGAGATGGTGCTCCAGGTGGGCCAGGAGGATTGACTCCACCTCATCTCGCAGGGGCTCCGACCAACGCAGCCGGCGCAGCAACGACAGGTCGCCCGCTGCCATGGTCCGGAGGATCCGCAGTGAGGGAGCCGAACAGGGCAGGACTCCCAGCTGGGCATTCCAACAGCCCCCCTGGACCATTCCCCCCAGCGCGGGGAGGAAGCCCCCGTCGCGGTCCTGCAGCTCCTCACCGCAAATAGCGCAGCGGTGGAGCTCGGGCAGGTAGCCGCCAATCGCGGCGATCTGGAAGGAGCTGAGTGCCAGCTCCAGCCGGGCATCGCAGCTGAGATCGGCCATTCGCTCCCTAGCCGTTGCCACCAGCCGGTAGAGCTCCGGCTCGGGATGGCCTTCTTCCAAGGTGGCATCGACTAACTCCGCCAAGACCGCTCCACAAGCGGTGCGGACGATGTCCGCTCCCGGCCAGGGCAACCCCACGGCCCTCGCCTGGGCCACTACCGCCATGCCTCGTCCAGGGACCAAAAGGAGCTCGGAGCGGGTGAGCAGGTCCAGTCCCGCCGCATTGCGCGCCTTCGCCCGCCGCGCGCCCCTGGCCAGGACGCTGACCTTGCCCTGATCGCGGGTGAAGATCACCAGGATGCGGTCAGCCTCGGCGAAGGCCCGCCGCCGGAGGACTATCCCCTCGTCGCTGACGAGCTCGGGCACGCCCTAGGAGGACTCNNTCCGAATCGCGCGCCGGTCGATCGCCTCGACCGTGATCGTGACCCCATCCCCGGCGTCGACGGTGTCGCCCACCGAGGGAATGCGTCCCAGATGGGAGTAGACGAGTCCGCCCACCGAGTCGAAATCCTCTCCCTCCAAGCGCAGATGCAACAGATCATTGACATCGTCGAGGCTGACCGAGGCGCTGACCAGGGCCTCGTTGGGGCCCACCAGTTGGACCTCCTCCTNNACCACCGCCAGGTGGGTCTTGGCGAGCTGCATCTCCTGGAGCAGCTCGCCCAAGCGCTTGGCCTCCGGAACGAACGTCGGCGGCCGGGCGAGGCTCCCGACCCTAGGTTCCTCGGCGCGGTCCTGCCGGCTGCTCCCCAGCAGGTCCTTGGCGTAGATGACGCCGGTGATGTTGTCCACCGTCTCCTCGTAGACCGGGATGCGGCTGTGGCCGTGCTCCCGGATCTCCGCAATCGCCTCATCCACGGTGGAGTCGGAGGGTAGGGCGACCATCTGGACCCGAGGCACCATCACCTCGCGGACTGGCTTGTCAGTCATCTCCAACACTCCGTGGATCATCTCCCGCTCCTCCTCCTCAACGATGCCCTCCTGCTCGCTGGCTGAGACCAGCTCCTTCAGCTCCTCCTCAGTCAGGAACGCGTTACGCCGTCCGCCCTCGCCGGGCAGTAGCCGGAAGAAGACGGCTGAGATCGCGGTGAGCACTACCACCACCGGGGCGAGAAGTTTGGTCGCCAGCGCCACCGGACGGGCCACCCGGCGGGCCATCGCCTCGTTGTGCTGGAGGGCGTAGGTCTTGGGTCCGAGCTCGCAAAAGAGGAGAACCAGGATGGCCAGGGCCACCGCCGCCCAGATGGCCGCGCCATTTCCGAGGTGCTGGGCCGCCAGCAAAGTGGCGGCCGATGAAGCCAGCATCAAAGCGAGGGTGTTGGTGACCAGGATCGTCCCCAAATACCCGCCCGGGTTCCGGTGGAGACGTTCGACCAGCGCCGCCTTCTGATCGCCCTCCCGTCGCCGGGTCCTCAGCCAGATGCGGCTTACCGACGTCAGCGAAGTCTCGGCAGTGGCCGAGAGCCCGGCCAGGACCAGAGCCACCACCAAGACGGCGCCCAACCACCCACTCATCGGGACTTTGGGTGGGACGCCAGCAGCACTCTTGCTCGGCTCATCGGTGCTCGGCTGGGGACTTGCCAGCGGGGGGCGCCCCCACCCTCCCCCGGGGAGCGGATCAGCGGCAAATTTGGTATGTCGGCGGGTGAGCCAGCGCTCATCTTCCGACCGAGTCTAGCAGGCGGTTCCAATCACCGAAACAGCGCCGAGACGCTGCGACCCTCGTGGACCCGAACAATGGCCTCGGCGATGAGCGGCGCCACCGAGACCTGGGTCACCTTGGGGCTGTCGGCTATCTCCTTGGCCAGCGGGATGCTGTCGGTGACCACGAGCTCATCGACCGGGGCCTCTTCCAACTTGGCCAGGGCGCCGTTGCTGAACACACCGTGGGTGGCCAGGACATCAACTGAGATTGCCCCCTTCGTGATGAGGGCGTGGGCCGCGCCAGCCAGGGTGGAGGCGGTGGAGATCAGGTCGTCCACCAGCACGCACCGGCTCCCCTCGACCTCGCCGATGACGTTCAGAATCTCGACGTCATCGTCCCTGGGTCGCCGCTTGTCGATGATCGCTAGAGGCGAGTCCAGCCGGCGCGCGATCGCCCTGGCGCGAGCGGTCCCACCCACGTCCGGTGACACCACCACCAAGGGCTGGCGGCCATGACGGGCGCGCACGTGGGCTGCCAGGATCTTGTTGGCGGTGAGCGCGTCGACGGGGATGTCGAAGAAACCCTGAATGGCCTCGGCGTGGAGGTCGAGGACGATCATCCGCTCGGCCCCCGCGACCTGGAGGAAGTTGGCCATGAGCTTGGCCGAAATCGGGTCCCTCGCCTGGGTCTTCTTCTCCTTGCGGGCGTAGCCGTAGTAGGGCAGCACCGCGTTGATGCGGGCGGCGCTGGCCCGGCGCAGGGCGTCCAGGATGACGAACAACTCCATGTAGTTGTCGTTGACCGGCGGACAGGTCGGCTGGATCAGGAAGACGTCGTGGCCGCGCACGGACTCTCCGATCTTCACGTCGAACTCGCCGTCCGCGAACCTGGTGATCTCCATCGGCGCCAGTGGCACCCCGACCTCCTCGGAGATCCGCCGGCCCAGCTCGGGATTGGCGGTGCCGCAGAGCAACATCAGCGGCCCTTCCGACCCGTTCACGAGGCGTCCTCGGTGGCGTTGGTAGCCTTCGCCCGGCGCCGGGCGACCCATCCCAGAATGTTGCGTTGGCGGGCCCTAGCCACCGCCAGGGAACCCTGGGGCACGTCGTTGGTAATTATCGAGCCGGCCCCGGTGTAGGCTCCCTCGCCGACCTCGACCGGGGCCACCAAGATTGTCCCGCTGCCCAGCCTGGCGCCGTCCGCGATCACCGTACGATGCTTCATCTGCCCATCCCAGTTGGCCGTGATGCTGCCGGCACCGTAGTTGACGTCGCGGCCCACCTCCGCGTCCCCCACGTAGCTGAGATGAGGGATCTGGCTACCCTCGCCCACCCGACTGCGGACCACCTCGGTGAAGGTGCCCAGGTGGGTCTTCGGACCCATCTCGGAATCGGGGCGCACGCGGTTGAACGGTCCGACATCCACTCCATCGGCCAGCTTACAGCCGCTGAGGTGGGATCGGCCGATCCGGCAGCCGTTCCCAATCTCAACGTCTTCCAGTTCTGCGAACGGCCCGATCACGCAATCGGAGCCAATCCGGCTCTTGCCGCGGATCACGGTCCCCGGGGCGATCACGGTGTCCGCCCCCACCTCCACGTCGCAGTCGACCCAGGTGGCCGACGGATCAGTCACGGTGACTCCCGCCAGCATCAGGCGTCTCAGCGTTCGACGTCGCAGGGCCGCCTCGGCCTGCGCCAGCTGAACCCGATCATTCACCTGGATCGCCTCGTCGGGATCCGTAGCCTCGACCGTGACTGCGCCCCCCGCCACCATCTGGGGCAGCCAGCTGAGGTAGAGCTCCCCCTGGGTGTTGTCCGCGGTGAGCTTGGCCAGCGCCTCCCACAGCTGCGGCAACGAAAACGCGTATGCGCCGAGGTTGACCTCCGCGGGCGCACCATCCCAGGGCTCGTCGGCATCCTCGACGATCTTGGTAAGTCGCCCATCCCCGGAGCGAACGATCCGGCCATAGCCTCGGGCCTCCGTCACGGCGGCGGTCAACACTGCGGCCCCCGCTTCAGAGGCGTCGAGTGCTTCGATCAACCGGGTGAGCGAGGCCGCGCTCAGCAGGGGCATGTCCCCCGGGAGCACCAGTACCACCACCTCCCCGGCCAGCGCGGCGCGGGCCTCGGCCACCGCCGCGGCGGTGCCCTTGGGTTCGGCCTGCACCACCAGCTCAGCCCGCGCCTGCAGCCTCGCGCGGACGGAGCCGTCAAGCTCCGACACCACCAAGATCGGCCGGCCCGAGGTTGCGGCCTCAGCAGCCCGCAGAGAATGCTCCAGCAGGGAAAGACCGCCGACGGGGTGCAAGACCTTGGGCACGCGGGAGCGCATCCTCTTCCCGCTACCGGCCGCCAGAACCACCGCCCGCGCAGCCGAGCGTTCGCTCAATTTCCACCCCGCTGCCAGCCTGGTCCGTGAACTCGCCAGCGGCTTCCGAGTATAGCAACGGGCGGTTTTGGTCCAGCCGCATGGCGCGGGATCACCGTTATGCTGCCGGTCGTGGCTCCCAGTTCAGGGGATTCTGACTCCCAGCTCCTCATCTGCTCGCGTCCCGCGCCGGGCGTCATCCAGATCGCCCTCAACCAACCTCGGCGCCGCAACGCGTTAACCGAGCAGGTGGCGCAGGTGCTCCGCCAGGAGTTGGCGAGGGTAGCGGCCGACCCCTCAGCCAGGGCGCTGGTCCTGACCGGAGCCGGGTCGGCGTTCTGCGCCGGGGCCGACCTGGGGTCGCTGGGCGCAGAAGCCGCCACGCCAGCCGCCAAGCGCAAGGTCCTCGCCGATTACTACCGCGCCTTCCTGGACCTCCGCGACCTCTCGATCCCGACCGTCGCGGCAGTCAACGGCCCGGCGATCGGGGCGGGTCTCAACCTGGCCCTCTGCTGCGACCTCCGGGTGGTCGGTGACGACGCCCAGCTGGCGGCCCCCTTCGTCAAACTGGGCATTCACCCCGGCGGCGGCGCCACCTGGATGCTGACCCGAGTGATCGGGCCCGCCGCGGCCCGCGAGCTGCTGCTGCTGGGGCAGCCGATCGGCGCGGAGCGGGCCGTCCAACTGGGGCTCGCCAATCGGATGGTCCCGGCGGCTCAGCTGCAGGCGGCGGCGCTGGAGTGGGCGACCGCTCTGGCTGCCCTACCCAGTCCCGTGCTGAGGAACCTCAAGCACACTCTGGCAATGGCCGAGGCCGGGGCCAGCCTGGACGCCGTCCTCGCCTTCGAGACCGAGGCCCAGGCGTCCTCGCTAGCTAGCGAGGACGCCCGCGAGGGCTGGGCCGCGCTCCGGGAGCACCGGCCGCCCCAGTTCCACGACCGCTAGCTGGCTTCGGAGTAGCGCGTCCGGCCCTCCCGGCCCGCAGAGATGAGGATGGGCACCACGATTCGAGGACGCAAACCTCGCACCGAGGACGGCGGGCCACGCACACCTGCCGTCCGTGGAGGATGAGCCGGAGGCTGAGCCCGGTCCACTCGTGGGGGGGCACCATCCGGCAGATCTCGGTCTCGATCTTGACCGGGTCCTGGACCCGAACCAGACCCAAGCGGTTGCTGACGCGAATGACATGGGTGTCCACCGGGAATCCCGGCTGGTCGAAGGCGACTCCCAAGATCACATTGGCGGTCTTGCGGCCGACCCCGGGAAGGCTGGTCAGCCCCTCCATGGTGTCCGGCACCTCGCCCGCGAATTTCTCGCAGAGGACCCTACCCATGCCGATCAAGGACCGCGCCTTCGCCCGAAAGAATCCGGTCGCGTGGATCAACTCCTCCAGCTCCCCCGGGTCGGCTCCGGCGTAGTCCGCGGCGGTCGGGAACCGGGCGAAGAGGGCGGGGGTCACCCGGTTGACCCGCTCGTCGGTGGTCTGGGCGGAGAGGATGGTGGCGACCAGCAGTTCCAGCGGATTGGCGTGGTCCAGGGCGCAAGCCGCCGGATAGTTCTGGGCCAGCATCGCCGCCGTCGCCAGGGCGCGCTGCCGAGGGGTCCGGGGCAGATCGGAGCCAGCGGGCGCCACCTCCGCACGGTTCACCGGGACTGCCTCAGTGGCCCCGGGGCGGCTATCCTGAATCCATGCTGGCGGCCCGATTGCACGGAACGGCTGCGCGACTTCGGAGTCGCGGTGCCGGGGCCATGGCCGCCACCTTGGTGCTGGGCTTCCTTTTGGCCGGGTGCAGCTTCTTCGGCGAGGGCGGTACCCCAGGCAGCGCCCACATTCAATTCCAGCACGGCGACCAGGTCAATCAAGCCGACGCCAATCTCAAGATCAAGGCCATCCCCACCCCTCCCAAGAATCCCGAATACCGGGTGATCATTTACCACAACGTCAACACCGTGGGCGCGTTCGTCCCGGAGGAGATGACCGTACCGGTGGGAGCCACCGTGGAGTGGATCTGGACCGACCAGTACGACCAGCACAACGTCTGGTGGATCGACCAGGAGTTGATCAACTCACCCACCAAGGGGTCGGGCTACCGCTGGGCGGTTCAATTCCTGACCCCGGGCACCTACGACTATTACTGCACCCTCCACCCCGGCATGCAGGGCACGGTGATTGTCAAAGGTTAGGCGACTGCGCCTGAAGTCGATCCTTGGGGCGGTCCCGGCAGTGGCGCTGGCCGGAGTCCTGCTCTCCGCCTGCATCGGCCCGGCTCCGCCAGCGCGGGATGCGCTCAACCAGTGGCTGACCGACGTCAGGGCCCACTCGGTGGCCTACGCCTACACCCTGCTCAGCCGGAACGCCGCCGCGCGCACCGAGTACGACGCCTTCTTCGCCGGAGTGAACGAGAGCCACGCCACCTTCAAGGTCAGGTCCTTGAAGGTGATCTCTGCCAACGACGTGGAGGCGATGGTGAAGGTCACGTCCCCAGGGGCGGCGCACGCCAGCTCGGTCAAGGTACAAATCGTCGAGGAGGGGAACGCTGGCGACTGGCTGATCGGAGCCCCGTTCTCGACCCAGGGTGCCCGGGCGATCCTCGACTTCCAGTAGCCGCGATCGGCGCCCGTCAGACGGAGGTCGGTGGCTCACTCCCGGCCGGGACCCGGCGCACCGCCAGGGCTCGCGGCGGCAGGTCGCTGCCCTTCTCCAGAAACGGCAGCAGGTGGTCGGAGACGCCCGCGCGCCGCAACTTCTCCCAGCCGTCCTCAACCGAAAGCTCAGTCGTCACGACGACTTCCTCGCCAATCAGCCGGACCTGCCACTCAAGTGCCTCCAGCCGCCTCAGCACGTCGGAGATCAGGATCAACCTCGGCTTGAGCTCGTTCGCTACCGCCGCCAGCCGGACCGAAACCGGCAGCCGGTCGATCGTGGGCCGGTCCGGGAAGGCGAAGCTGCGCACCTCGAAGTAGGTCACCAGCGAGAGCGGGATCGGCTCCTTCGTGACCGCGGCGAACTCCAAGGCGGGCTGCCGGAGCGGACGTAGGACCAGCCTCACGGTCCCGACTCCCAGGGCACGATGATGCCGACCCCGGCGGGGCCGCTCAGGGCCGGCCCCGCCGAGGATGGTGGGGTGAAGTTCTGTTGCTGGTTGATCAGCACCTTGTTGGTGATCAGGTAGGGGGCCCGGCTGTGCTCCCGGATGTAGCCCATCAGCGCCATCATCAGGCTGACCGTGATCCCGACCGTGATCAGCGCTACCGCCTGGCCCCGCCCGGCATCGCCCCAGTGCATCTCACCGTTGCTGACGTGCTTCAGGTAGATGGTCACCGCCACGATCGCCACCCCGGTGAAGGTCACCAGCGCGACCAGCTTGAACGGGATCATCTCCCCCCAGGGGATCAGGAGGCCGCCCTGCCAGATTGGCACGTTGGCGTTGGCGGCAACGACATCCTCATAACTCCAGGCGAGCGAGTTCGGCGTCGCTATCAGTAGCCACGAGGCGAAGGAGAGCGCGGTGCAGACGGCCAGGGCCGGCGATCGAAAGCCGCTGGCCTTGACCCGACGCCATAGGTAAAAGATCCCGACCGTGAAGATCGCGCCCAGTAAGAACACCTGGAACAGGAAGGCGACGCT
>PKXE01000023.1 GCA_003132265.1 Candidatus Dormiibacterota bacterium
CGCTTGGTCGCTCGCGGGCATTCATGTGGCGCTCAAGCCAGAGCCCGTGTCTCAGGTCTTCGGGAATCTAGGCGCTTGCACACCCTCCTTCCCGGCCGGATGCCAGGAGCAGATCACCAACTACGCAGGACCGGGCTTCTCCCCGACCTACGCGCCCGAGTACGTTCCAACCGGAGCCCTCTGGTTTGCCAACGCGGGAGCACTGAATGCTCAGGACGGCTACATTAACAATGTGCTTAACAGCAAAATCAATGCAACGGAGACCCAGGGCTCGCCCGCTGAAATAGCTGCGAATGGTATCTATATGGCAANNAACCGACGTATTACCAGCAGGTATCGGTGGTAAGCCCCAAACTCAAAGGGTTTGAGCCGCAGGATCCGGACCTAAACATCTACCCGGAGACTTGGACATTCAACTGACCACCACCATCTGGGCCCCGGCGGCCCAGTTGGTTCGCGCCATGGAGGAAGTCAGGTGGCTCACCACTTGAGAGTGCGCTTCTGGGTTGAGGCCGGCCTCGCGTTCGTCACCGCTCTGCTAGCCGCGGCGACTCAGGTATGGCCGAACTGGATCGAGCTCGTCGTCCGAGTGGATCCCGACCACGGAAGTGGGTCGCTGGAGCGGGTGCTGGTCGGCGTGTGTCTGGTAGCTTTCCTAGCTAGCGTGGTACTGGCTGGGACAGAGTTCCGGAGCCACGCCGCCCACTCTGTCTGACCATCATCGAGTGCTCCATTCCGTCGCACTTGACCGCCTCGAACGAATACGGGCTCGCCAGCCACGCGGAGCCGTTTTCGCCTACGAACTGTCCATGGACAGAGAATTACATCTATCACAAGGCCAGCGTCGGCCATGAGTATCCACGCACTGTGACGGTAAGCGATTGACGCGAGGCCATGACGACCTGAGCTCCCTCGGTCGTGTCCATCATTTCGGAGGGCGATCCAGTGGACGATGAAACCGACGGCTGGCGCCTTGTGGGACCCCATCGAGGGGGCCGTGTCAGCAGCGTAGCCGGGCACCCCGACCGGCCGGACGAGTTCTATTTCGGGGCGGCAGCGGGAGGGGTATGGAAGTCTAGCGACGCGGGGTGGGCATGGCGGTGCGTGAGCGACGGGTTCATCAGACGACCATCTATCGGTAGCCTGGCGGTTGCAACCTCCGATCCAAACGTTGTCTATGCCGGGACCGGCGAGGCGTGCGTCCGAGCAGACGTCTCGCGGGGTGATGGGATCTACCGCTCCCAGGATGCCGGCCGAACCTGGCGAAACTGCGGGCTCGCCGACGCCCATCACATTGGGCGAGTCGTGGTCGACAGCTCGAATTGCGAGGTGGTGTACTGCACTGCCCTGGGACACCTGTATGGTCCGAGCGCCGAGCGAGGAGTCTACCGTTCTATGAATGGGGGTGGCTCATGGGAGTCGGTGCTGTTCAAGGACGCCGATACGGGCGCGGTCGATATCGCGATGGACCCTGGCAACTCCCGGATACTCTTCGCTTCACTCTGGCAGGTTCGCCGCTCGCCTTCCACTTTGAGCAGCGGCGGACCCGGCAGCAGCCTATACGCTAGCTTTGATGGCGGTAGCAGTTGGCGCGATCTGGGCAATCAGCCCGGATTCCCCGGTGGTGCCAAGGGGAAGATCGGGGTGGCGGTGGCCGCGGGGTCGAAGGGTCGCTTATGGGCACTCGTGGAGGCCGCACGGACCGGTCTCTACCGGAGCGATGACTGGGGCGAAACGTGGGATTTGGTATCTGAACAGGCTGACCTCTCTCAGCGCCCGTTCTACTACATGCACGTGATCGCGCATCCGACGGACCCCAACTCCGTCTTCATAATGAACATGCGTGCCTGGCGCTCGACGGATGGAGGCGTATCGTTTCGCACACTGTCATTGGATCATGGAGACCAACACGCGCTGTGGATCTCACATTCCGATCAGCGTCGCATGATTCTGAGCAACGACGGCGGAGCGGTAGTCTCGATCGATGGAGGTGAGACCTNNGCTGCCTTCTACAATGTTGTCGCTGACTCCCAGAAGCCATACCGGCTGTATGGGTCACAGCAGGACAGCACGACACTCTCCCTTCCTAGTAGGACGGTCACGGGACTCGTAGCCGCGGATGATTGCTTTCCAGTGGGGGGATGTGAGTCAGGTGGAATTGGCGTGACACCCGATCTGCCGGTCATTGTCTATGCCGTCGGATACGACGGTACCGAGACAAAGTATGAGCTGGAGACAGGTCGTCTCGCCGACATCTCTATATGGCCTGAAGATCGGATTGGCTCAGAGGCCTCACAGGTAAAGTACCGATTCAATTGGGCTACCCCTCTCATCGTCTCGAAGAATGACCCGTTGACAGTCTACTGCGGCGCGCAAGTAGTGTTCAGGACGCAGGACGGTGGGCGAACCTGGGCGGTCATTAGCCCTGACCTGACCAGGGGAGATCCTTCGACGCTCGGCCAGTCCGGAGGACCACNNCTGCATCGTGGTGCTCGCTGAAGACCCTTCCCATGGCCAGACCCTGTGGGCGGGCAGTGATGACGGCCTGATTCACGTTACGCGCGACGGCGGCTCGACGTGGGATCGGATTGCGGTGGTCGGCTTGCCCGAGTGGACGCGGATAACGGGCATAGAGGTGAGTCCTGACGACTCCAACACCGTCTATGTGACCGGAACTAGAGAGCGCGCCGACGACGAGAGGGCGAGTGTGTTTATGTCCGAGGACGGTGGCAACACTTGGCACCAGCGGACCTCTGGACTGAATTCGCTGACCGTGTGCCGAGCGGTCCGGTGCGACCCGGTAAATAGCGGTGTGGTGTACCTCGCAACGGACGATGGGGTAATGGTCTCAGCACGGAAAAATGCCCCGTGGGAAACCTTACAATTGAACCTGCCCGTGAGCCCAGTCTATGACCTGGTCGTTTCTGGAGATGACCTAGTGGCAGCTACTCACGGACGGTCGATACTANNCTCAGTCAGCCCTAGTGGGTCAGTCACTCGAATGGGGGACCTAGCGATCCACCTGGAGCTGACCGGAGACACAGAGCATGTCTACGTATCCGTGGGAGACTTCGTCAAAGCCAGGGGGATTCGTTTGGCCCGAATTACCGATGGGCGCGACTTCACCACGATTGACGCCGGTATCCGACNNCCGACTTCCGAACGAAGTCCGCTTAGACTACTATCTCCCGAGTGACCTTCCCGGTTCAGTGAACGTCAGGGTGGTCGACGGGAAGGGCAGGCTGGTGCGCACCCTAACGCCGCGTCAGAGCGCGCCGGAAACGTCCGCCAGTAACGCGGGCAATCACCGGGTCGTATGGGATATGCGGTATCCGCCGGCTCTGGCGCTGGAGCCGGAGCGGTTTTGGTTTATGTTCGGTAACTACTTTTGGGGACCTATTGTCGACGCAGGCTTGTACAGGATCGAACTTGTTTCGGATGACGTTCTGGCGGTTGGTTCGCTCCAGATCGACCTCTCTACCGCAGATGTGAGCCGCCAGGCCGAAATCTCCGACCAGGTGCGCTTTCTTCTTGAGGTGCGCGATCGGATCTCGAGTGCCCACGTTGTGGTGGCTCAGACCCGCGCAGTCGTGAATCTGATTGACGGCGGATCCGAGAAACTGGGACTCCTAGAGTCAGAGTCCCTACGTTCGGAGCTTCAGGCCGCCGAGACGCAGCTTGTCCCTCGTGACGTCATCGGCCCGGGGGATTATCACCGCTACCCATCGGGGCTAAATGCGCGACTGATGGGCTTGGCGTTCAGGGTGGGTGAGTCGGATGGACCGGTCACCAGCAGCCATCGAGAGGTCTTGACCGAACTCGCTGAGCGGCAGTCGACCATCATGGCGCGGGTAGCCGAGTTAGCGCCATCAGTCGAGATCGTGCGCGCGGCCGTTCGCGACGAGGCGCTGATGGGCGGTTTCCCATTCCCGCTCCAGGGATTCGAGTTCGAGGCTGTCTGGA
>PKXE01000039.1 GCA_003132265.1 Candidatus Dormiibacterota bacterium
GACGCGGCTCTTGGGCACGACCATCGAAGTCGCACCAACGGGCTTCAGCACCACGACGGGCTGGCCCAACCTGGAGCGCTACCTCATCGCTCAGACGAGATGCACCCACGGCCTCGTGAGTCCCGGCTTTGGCCGGCTCCTGATGGGCTGATATGGCCGCTCCTACGCGCCACCCGCAAACCGGCAAATTCATTCCGGTGCGTCCGCAACCCGAGTTGCCCCGCGCCACGAAGAGCACCGCCCCGGCGCCGACCCCCGCCAAGCCAACTCGACCGAACTGGCCGCCGGGAGTTACATAACAACCTGGCCNNTCACCCGTGGCCGATATAGCTGCTCCCGGCTTTGGTTGCTCCGACGGAGAGCCAAAGCTGGGGCGGCAACTCCCCAACATTCCGCCCCTGGTAGACGTTTTCATTTGGCGCCGGCGGGGGATTGCAGGCAAGCTCACCGGCCCCTCCCCGGTGTCCCGCACGTCTGGCCGCTGCCCGCTCCAGGGTCTGTCCTTTGGCCCTGGGGTTGGGCGCGGCCACCCCGTAGGAGACTACCTATGCCCAAGCGAAACCCCGACTTCTGGTCTACCCCGTCGAAGCCGTGGACGGATTCCGCCGGTTTGCAAAACTGCTGGAAGGCAAGACATGGGTATTGCGCTCCCGACGCTTCCAGCGTAGAGTCACGGAAATCATAAGCCGAACGGAGGGGGACGCCATGGGCTTCTCGGTAAAGGGAGATTACTTCGAAACGTGCAACTGCGAGATCAGTTGCAACTGTATCTGGCTTGGATCGGCGACGGGGGACGCATGCGATGTGCTGCTCGCCTGGCACGTCACTGAAGGCCAAAAGGACGGCGTCGACGTCTCCGGCCTAAACGCCGTGATGGCCGTGCATACGCCGAAGAAGATGACCGACGGCAACTGGAAGGTGGCGCTCTACCTCGATGATCGCGCGACGCCCGAGCAGTCCGCGGCCTTGGGGGCGGTCTTCTCCGGTGGCGCCGGTGGGCACCTCGCTGCCCTCGGCCCGCTGATCGGCGAAGTCGCGGGTGTCGTGCCGGCGTCGATCTCGTTCAACCGGAGCGGCGGCTCGCTCAAGGCAACCGTCGGCAACCTGCTGTCGATGGAGTCTGAGGAGCTTGTTGGTATGGACGGGTCGAAACCGCCGGTCATCAGCAATGCCCTGTTTGGCTCAGTTTCGCAGCCGATGACCCAGGCGAAAGCAGGCGCCGTCCGCTACCACGACCACTGGGATGCTGAGTTCTCCGGTACTAACAGCTTCGTCACCGACTTCGTCTATGAGGGCTGAGACAGAGGTCGAAGCGCGCCCACCGCTCGGCGTCTCCCTGAGCCAGCTCCTACCCTGGTGGTTCGGCCTGTGTGTGATCGCGGCGCTCTCGTGGGTCGCCACGATCACTTGGGCCGATCGGATGGGCGTCGGCCCCGGAACGATGGGGCTCTCACTGGCAGCGTTCCTGATCGTATGGGTCGTGATGATGACGGCGATGATGTTCCCATCGGTGGCCCCGATGGCGGTCGTCTGGATTCGCTCGGTCGCGGCACGCCCTACGACGCAGGCACGCATAGTGGGCATCGCGTCGTTCCTCGCAGGCTACCTCCTCGCGTGGGCGGCGTTCGGTGTCGCCGTGTACTTCGTGTTATTGGGCGGGGGCGGGCTCGCCGAGGACGCGCCCGGTGCCGCGCGATGGGCCGGGGCGGGGGTCTTCGCCGTGGCCGGAATCTACCAGCTGACGCCACTGAAGGGTGCTTGTCTCCGCCACTGCCGGACGCCAGTGGGATCGCTCTTCCACTACGCGAGCTTCAGAGGCCCTGGACGCGATCTGCGTGTCGGGATGCACCATGGGTTGTACTGCGTAGGCTGCTGTTGGGGAATCATGATCGTGCTGGTGGCGGTCGGCGCGATGAACGTTGCGGCGATGATCGCGCTCGCCGGAGTAATTTTGATCGAGAAGGTCTGGCGACACGGTCCCATTTTCTCGCAGGCGGTCGGCGTACTCCTGCTCGTCGTAGCAGCGCTTGCGCCGTTCGTCCCGTCACTGCTGCCCGGACTCCGCTTGGCTCCGATGTAACCCTGGCAGTCCTTGAGGTCCGGGCGTCACCACCACCCGCCTCTCCCTCTTGACCTTGGGCGAGGTTGCCCGGCGACTGGGGATCAGCGCGCGGAGCCTATCTCGGCTGATCGCCTCCGAGGAGCTGCCCGAGGGAACGGCTGGCTGGGGCGCTATCAGGGCGAAGACGGGCGGGGAAGACTGACCTGAGCGCCCCCATCAAGGGGGGGCCGGGCCTGAGGGGACGTACCAGCCGGTCAAAATCGAAGGCGAGGTCAGGATGGTCCAGGTTCGCCCCAACGACCGTCGCGCCAGTCTCTTAAGGGCGGCTCGGCGAAGTAGTACTGGGCCAGCCGCAGCACCTGCGCCCCGTCCAGGTCGTCGATGTCGACACGCACGTCCGCCACCACCTTGGCAGCGACATCCTTGCGGTGCTGCTCGACATAGGCGACCCAGCGGTGAGACGCATTGGCTCTGCCCTTGCCGTGCCCCAATAGCAAGATTGCGCCGGCTGGCGACAGGGCGTCGGTGAGCTCACGCCAGTACTCCGGGCTGTCGTCTTCGTAGGTGCCGTCGGGGTTACCGGCCTGGTGGTGGACCTTGTGGAAGCGCCCACGTGGATCGCTGGCAACGATGTGCTCGGGCCGTTGGCCGGGTGACGCGTCGGTCGGGTAGATCGTGGCTTGGCGAAAATCGATAACTGCGACAACGCTCCTATCCCGGATGAGTTCGATGTCATAGACCACGCTCAGACCTCCTCTCCCTTGGCCTTCAGTTCCTCGACCAAAGGACCATATCCAGCACTGGTCAGCATCCGGCGCAGGTCGACAACCTGTTGGGCGTCGATGTCCTTGTGCTTTGGACGGGCGAGGACCTCGGTCTCGGCACCGAGGCGGACAACGAACTTCCCATCGTGCAGCTCTTCGACCGACCCGGCAGCCTGCAGCAACGACAACACGTCGTGCCACTCGATGTTGTGGCTCGTCGGGTGCCGAAAGAGCCGCAGGAGGGTGTCACGATGCTCGCTGCGGAGGTCCTGTGGCTTGGGGCTTGACGACATGGGACTCCTGGAGAGCGAGGGCGGCTAGCTGCTCTTAGGCCGACGCCCTGGCTTGGCGACCATCTCCTCCAGCGCCTTGTGGACTTTGTCTGTGTCATCTGTCATGGCCAAAGCCTACTCCCCTGGACCACCTGTCGCCTTACGGTAACCTTACGGTAACCG
>PKXE01000192.1:0-9562 GCA_003132265.1 Candidatus Dormiibacterota bacterium
AGACAGTTCGGTCCCTATCCGCCGTGCGCGCAGGAGATTTGAGGAGAGCCGACCTCAGTACGAGAGGACCGGGTTGGACGGACCGCTAGTGCACCGGTTGTTCCGCCAGGAGCATCGCCGGGTAGCCATGTCCGGAAGGGATAAGCGCTGAAAGCATCTAAGTGCGAAGCCCACTCCAAGATTAGATCTCCCACCGGGTTAACCGGGTAAGACCCCAGGTAGACCACCTGGTTGATAGGCCGCGGGTGTAAGGGCAGTAATGCCTTCAGCTGAGCGGTACTAATCGGTCGAGGGCTTGACCACTCTCTACCACACTGTTCAGGAGTGCGCTCCACGGGGCAGACTCCGCAGCAGTTGCAGCTCATACAGCGCTCTGGGCAATCGGGCAGCTGGCGAAGCGTTCCCGCGGAACCATCGCCGGCTGTCAATTTTGTCTATTAGAGATCCGGTGACGATAGCGACGGTGAAATACCTGTTCCCATTCCGAACACAGCAGTTAAGCCCGTCTGCGCCGATGGTACTGCCCTGGAGACGGGGTGGAAGAGTAGGTCATCGCCGGGTCTCTTTTTTTTGCCATCGGCTCTTCCTCGTCGGCGAGGTCAGGGCTGGGTGATTGTGTCGCCGCGCTGATCAGCGCCGTCCGGGGGAAAGAGTTGCCAGAAGTAGTACGCCGCGACGCCTACCATGAGGGTGTTGTCGAACGCGAACATCATCAAGCCTCCGAGGTGCAGATCGCTTACGGCCGACAGGCCGAGGAGCGCGGTTCGGTGTAGGTAGGCGGTGTAGATCGCGGCGGGGAGGAGAGAGAGGGTGAGGCCGACCACTACGGACGGGAGGGCTCCACAGGTGAGGTAGGCTACCTCGCCGAGAGGGCTAAGGTTCCAGTGCTCACCCTCCCGGTGGATCACGATTGCCCACCAGAAGATCAGGCCGACGGCGAGAAAGCTGAGGTGCTGCAGGAGGTAGACCGACGGGCTGGTGAGGGAATAGTCGAGCAGGACCGGAACATGCCAGAGCACCAGGACTCCGAGGTAGGCGCTGGCTGCGAAGAAGGGGTGGACCAGAGTCCTAAGGACCGGCGCCAGGCGGGACCGGAGGAGCCAGTCGACGGTCTGCTCGGGCAGGCCACGCACCAGGAGTGGCGGGACGACCATGGCCAGCAGCAGGTGCTGAGCCATATGGGCGCTGAACAAGTAGCGCTGACCCGCCACGTCGAGGGCGGACTGAAGCGCGACGAATATGACTATCACTCCGCCGACCCAGGCCGCCGCCCGCCAGTCTCGGTGTGCTCCCGGGAACCGCAGATAGGCGAGGAGTGCTACCGCGCATCCGACCCAAACTGACGGGTCAAGCTCCCACAAGCCGACCCAGTGCAGCCACCACGTCATCGGGCTGCGGCGAGGCTCACGGTTCCTTGGGGGTGGATGATTCCTGGATCGCCGCCTGGCTGCGGCGGTAGAGCTCTACCTCCGCGTCCGCGCGGCGCTCGTCGTCTCGCAACCATTGGTACACCGTGATATCGAGAATGATCTCGGCCGGGATGGCAGCTGGCACCCACGCTACGCCCGCGCCCCATTGCTGGTCGGTCAAGGCCGAAATGCCTCCGGGGCGGCTGGCCATGTCGTAGTAGGGCGCATACCAGGCATGGCCAGAGAATCCCAGGCTCATCGCTATTACCCACATCACGGCGGTGCCTGCGACCAGGTAACCAGCCAGGGGCCACGTCGGCAGCTGTCGCCGGAGCGGGTAGCTGTCGACCGTCTGGGACCAGAAGAGGAGGCCGCCCAAGAGCAGAGTGGCGAATTCGAAATCGTGGAGGGACGCGTTACGGAGCGCGAAGTCGAACACCACGGGCAGGTGCCAGCCCCAGAAGGTCACCGCCAGCGCCGCGAGACCGATCCAGGGACGCCGAAGAAGATGCCCAATGGCTCTCGAGCCGGGGCGCCTGGAGATTCGCTGTGCCGACGGGGCAAGGGCGTCGGTCCAGCGTCGAGGTAGTGAGCGCCACCAGGGGAATAGCGGCGCCCCGACCAAGAGCAGGAGGGCGGCGACCATCTGGAGGAGGCAATGCTCCACCATATGCATCCAGAAGAGGGAATCGGCGAGGTAGTTGACCGGACCTTCTAGGGCGAAGAGGATGATCGCCAGGCCGGTGTAGAACGACACCGCCTGCCACAGTCCGATGGTCGGATCCCCCGGGCGCGGGGCCCGCACCATCCCGTGGCGTCCCCGCCAATACAGGAACCCGCAGAGGACTACTGGAATCCAGACCTCGGGCTGGAGCGAATACCCGTACAGGTGAGTCCAGGGTGCCCAGAAGCTCATCGAGGGCGCTCCTGACGAGCCAGGAGGCGGTCGTGGGCCGGATCGGCCCCGGTCAGGCCGGCACCTTCAGCGACGGCCATGGGGTGGAGTTCCTCCGCCAAGCTGAACCGATCAGCCTCGCTGGTTGTACTGCGGAGCACCGAGTTTACTCGCGCCGCGGAACCGAGTTAGCCGTGGGTTGGAGCGGTGCTCATCTCCCCGTCCACCAGCTCGATATGAGCTGCCGCGGCCAACGCGCTGCGCCGAGGCAGGGCGGCCATGGAGGCTCGCAGCTGTCCGCACGCCGCCGTCGCCCGTTCGCCGCGGGAGAAGCGGATGCTGGCGCGAGTTCCAACCATCTCAGCGAACTCCCGACAGGCTCGCTGGGGAGGGGCGACCAGTTCACTGTTCGGGATCGGGTTCATCGGGATCAAATTGACGTGGGCCCGCACGCTGGCAGCTAGCTGTCGGAGGGCGACGGCATCCTCGGGGCGGTCGTTCACGTTGGCGATCAGCACGTACTCCAGGCTCACCCGGCGCCCGGTCGAGGCGCTGAAGCGCATTGCGGCGGCCTTGAGCTCCGCGAGCGGGTAGCGGCGGTTGAGTGGGACCAGCCGATCGCGCAGGAGATCGTTGGCGGCGTGGAGCGAGATCGCGAGTCGGACCGGAAGCTTCTCTGCCGCGAGCCGGTCGATCTCGGGGACCAAGCCGCTGGTCGAGACCACCATATGGCGGGGCGAGAGGCCCCAGTCCTGCAAGAGGCGGATCGCTTCGACCACCGGCCCGTAGTTGTGCAGAGGCTCGCCCATTCCCATGAACACCACGTTGGTGGGCGGGCCGCTGCCCGCCGCGGCCCAGATGTGGCCGGCGGCCCGGACCTGGTCCACGATCTCGGCGGCGGTGAGGTTGCGCCGCAGGCCCAACTGCCCGGTCGCACAGAAGAGACAGCCGATCGCACAACCAATCTGAGAGCTGACGCAGACGGTGTTCCGGGGACGCGCAGCCGCTCCTCCGGGGTGACGGATGAGGACCGTCTCCACTTCCTCGCCATCATGGCCGCGCAGCAGGAGCTTGCTGGTCAAGCCACGGTCGGCGGTGGTCTCCGCGCCGATTTCCAGGCTCCGAAAGCAGAGCTCTGCTTCGAGTTCGTGGCGGAGTGCGACCGGCAGGGTGGCCATCTCCTGGAAGCTGCCGACCCGTCCGCTCCAGGCCTGCTCGCGGATCTGGGTTGCCCGGTAGCGAGGCTGACCGAGTTCGACCAACACGGCTTGCAAGTCCGCCAGGGTGAGGCCGCCGAGCTCGCGATGTGGCTTCGTCACCCGCCCCGAATCAAACCCATGAATTCACCCCTCGTCCGGGGATCCCGGCGGAAGACCCCGGTCATCGAACTGGTGATGGTTCGAGGACCCGACTTTTCCACCCCCCGCATCATGGTGCACAGGTGATTGGCCTCGAGCACCACCGCGACCCCGCGCGGTTCGAGGTGGTGCTGAAGCGTCTGGGCGATCTCGCTGGTCATCCGCTCCTGCACCTGCAGCCGCCGGGCGAAGGCATCCACCAGCCGGGGGATCTTGCTGAGGCCGATGATCCGGCCGCGGGGCAAGTAGCCCACGTGGGCGACCCCGAAGAAGGGGAGGAGGTGGTGCTCACAGAGGCTGTAAAAGGTGATGTCCCGGACCAGGACCAGTTCGTCGTACGGTTCCTGGAAGACCGCCTTGCCGAGGATTTGCTCCAGGTCGACCTGGTATCCAGCGGTCAGGAAGGCCAGGCTCTCCGCCACCCGGCGAGGGGTGTCTCGGAGGCCCTGCCGCTCTGGGTTCTCACCCATCTGGGTCAGCAGCCGAAGGACCAGCGACTCGGCGTCGTCGCCCAGGGTGGGCCGGGCGAAAGACCCGGCGGCCGCCCGCACCGGTCCCTTGGTCTCGGATGGGGGGACGTTCACAGCTCCGCGATTGTCTCAGTAAGCGTTCGCGGCGGTTCTCGAGCCGCCTTCTCAGGGCGGGCTGAGCCGACTCCAGAGCGTCTTGGCGGAGTTGGCCCCCTCCCGGAGGCAGGCGGCCACCCCGACGCCTCCGAAGGCGGCCCCGGTCAGCTCGATCGGCGCCGGCAGGCTCGCCGACGCCGCGGCGACGCGGGCTCTCCAGCTGAGGTGGCCGGCCCGGTACTGCGGCAGGGCCCCGTGCCAGCGCTCCACCCGGGCGTCGACGGGCAGCTGGGTCAGCCCCAGGATGGCCCGGAGTTCCCGATGGATGGAGGTCACCAGAGTGGTGTCGTCCAGGGCCAGCACCCACTCGTCGCCAAAGCTGCCCGCCGAGGCCCGGAGGATGGTCAGGCCGGGCTGGTGCAAATGCGGCCACTTGCGGTCGAGGAACGTGCAGGCGGTGATGGTCCTTCGCGGGCGGCGAGCGACCAGGAAACCGCTCCCCAGCAGCGGCCGGGAGAGACCCGCGTCCGGGTAGGCCAGGGTGACAGTCGTCACCGACGAGTACTCCAGCTGGCGCAGCAGGGGGCCTAAGCCGTCGCTGATCGGGCTAAGCAGGACGGCGGCGGCAGGGGCGGGCAGGGCCAGGATCAGGCCGTCGAACTCGGCGGCCGGCTCACCCCGGGCATGGATGCGAATTCGATTTTTCTCGAGCGGCTCGATGCCGGAGATCGGCCTGTTGAGGTGGAGAGTGCCCGTCGGGATGGCTCCGACCAGCCCATTCACCAGTTGCTGCAGGCCACCCTCGAAACTGACGAAAGGGGTCGAGCCCGGGCGCCGGGGTGCGGCCTTCGCGGCCCGGCGCAGGCCCCGCAGCAGGCTGCCGCCGCCCTCGGCGGCGGCGACCAGTAGCGGAGCCACCGCTCCGCTACTGAGTTCCTTCGCCGGGCCCGCGTACACCCCGCCCAGCAGTGGGTCGACCAGGCGACCAAAGACGGCCTGTCCCACCCGTCGGCCCACGAAGTCGCCCAGAGCCCCGTCCGGGTCCGGATCCCCCTGCCGCAGGAGGGGCTCCAGCGTTGCCCGGGCCGCCCCCACCAGTCCCACCGCCCGGACCACATCCGATCTCCACGGGTACAGAGGGACGCCCAGGACCGAGTCTTTGGGGATGGCGACCAGCCGCCGCCCGGTCCAAATGAATGCGGAGGTGGTGGCCGGTCGGACCAGGCTGGACCCCAGTCCCAGCATCTCGACGGTCGCCTCGATCTCCGGACCGCGGGCCAGCAGGCTCTCCGCGCCGAGGTCGACTCTGGCGCCGGAGAAGTCAGCCGTCAGCAGCTTGCCCCCCGGGCGGTTGCTGGCCTCGAATAGTGAAAGTGAGAGTGGGACGGAACTCTGCTGCGCGAGCCGCCCCAGCTCGCCGGCCGCCGCCAGTCCCGATACCCCCGCTCCGATCACCGCCACTCGCCGCGGAGGCGAGCTCAAGGGCTGGCCGCGATTCCCGCCTGTACCAGATCCGCCAGGACGGCCACGAAGTCGGCTCGCGCGTTGGGCATCGGAGTCCTGACTAGCCGGACTCCGAGCCGCGCGGCCTCGGCCTGGGCTTCCACGTCCAAGTCGTAGAGGATCTCCAGATGATCCGCGGTGAAGCCGCAGGCACTGACCACAAAGTTGGTGGTCCCGCCAGCGGCCGCCTCTCGAACCACGTCCAGCAGTTCCGGCCCCAGCCACGGCTCTCCGGTCTTGGCTACGCTCTGCCAGGCGGTCGTCCAGTTGGAGAGTCCGGCCTGGCGAGCCACGGCGGCAGCGGTCTCGACGAGCTGGTCCGGGTAGGGATCCCCCATCTCCCTGAGACGGGTGGGCAGGCTGTGGGCGGTGAAGATGACCAGCGTCTGGCCCGATCGGGCCTCGGTGGTCACCGCCAGCAGCTCCCTTACCCGCTCCGCCAGCCAGCCGACGTATCCGGGGTCGAGGTGCCAGTCAGTCACGAACCGGAGGCTCAGCCGGCTCGGTCGCTGGGCCAGAGTGTTCTCGGCCCGCTCCACGTACTCGCCGACGCTCATCGTCGAGAAATGGGGTGCCATGACCAGCCCGACAGCAGACGTGACCCCGGCCTCCATCAGCTGGCCCACCGCGTCCTCTAGGAAGGGAGAGGAGTGCTTCATGCCCACCACCACCCGCCACGCTGCCCCCTCGCGGCGCTGCAGTTCGCGCTGCAGCGCATTGGCCTGGGACCGGGTGATCTCCGGGAGTGGGGAGCTGCCGCCGATGGCGTCATACCGACGCTCCAGCTCGGCCAGGGCCTCCGGGCTTGGGGGGCGGCCCCGTCGCATGTGGGTGTAGTAGGGGAGGATCTCCGCCCTGGTGCGGGGGCTTCCGTAAGCCATCAGCAGGACCGCCTTGGCGCCCGAGCCCGGCGGACCGGGCGCGGTCACGGTGCTGGCGGCGACGTTACGGTCGAACGCCTTGTTTGAGGTCAAATTGAGTTTCCTTCCGGCTCGCTTGGGGGCAGCGGGCCCCTTCCCCGAGCGTTCACTCTACCGGCAGAGATGCCGCCCATCTCGTTGCTAGAGTTAGCCGCGCTGTGGGGATCGAGCCGAAGATGACCGGTGCGCCGCCGTCTCCACCTCGGGGGCCTGCGGCGGGCGCTCCTGGGGCAGAGCTTCTGGAGGGAGCCCGCACCATCCTCGGCCTGCCGGAACCGAAGATGCTGACCGAACTCAGCTCCTTTTCCCGCGAGCTGGCCCTGCAGCTGTTCACTGCCATGGCGCGGCTGCGAGCCTTCGACGAGCGAGCGGTGATCTTGCAGCACCAGGGCCGTATTGGCACCTACCCCACCTTCTACGGCGAAGAGGCTGTCCAGGCAGCCAGCGTCTGGGCGCTGCCACGCCAGGACTGGCTCTTCCCCACCTACCGCCAGTCGGCGGTGGTGACCCTGCGGGGCTGCCCGCCCCTGGTTCCGCTGCTGATGTGGCGTGGACACCCGGGAGGCTGGCACGACGTGATGGAGTACCGGGTGGCCCCCATCTGCGTCCCGGTGGCGACCAACCTTCCTCATGCCGTAGGGGCTGCCTGGGGGGCCAAGCTGCGCCACCAGGAGCTGGTGGCGCTGGCCTACGGCGGGGATGGGTCGACCTCGGCCGGCGACTTCCACGAAGCCTGCAACCTGGCCGGCCTGGTGGGCGCACCGGTGATCTTTCTCATCACCAACAACCAGTGGGCGATCAGCACCCCGGTCAGCAAACAGACCAAGATTCGCCGGGTGGCCGATAAGGCTGCCGCCTACGGCATTCCGGGGGTCAGAGTCGACGCCTTCGACGTCTTCGCCTGCTATCAGGCGGTCCGCGAAGCGGCGGCCCGGGCGAGGGCGGGCGAGGGTCCGACGCTGATCGAAGCGATCGGCTACCGGCTCGGTCCCCATGCCACCGCCGACGAGCCATCGCTCTATCGGGACCTGCAGGCGGACCGGTTGTGGGAGCCGATGGAGCCGCTGCGCCGGACTCAAATGGCACTGGTGGCGGCGGGGCTGGCTTCCGAAGCTGAGCTGGACCAGATCCGCGCGGACTCGGTCGAGGAGCTCCGCGATATTGGCGACTCGGTCGATGCGTACCCCCCCGTCACGATCGAGGAGATCGCCGCCACCGTCCATCGGGAGACCCCCTGGGGCCTCAGGCCCGACCGGCTGCGGGAGCCCTCCTGGGGGGCGCGAGGAGGTGCCGTGGGGTGAGCGCCACCGCCGAGCTGAACATGGTCGAGGCGATCACCAAGGGGCTGGGGCAGCTCCTCGAGGAGGATCCGGACGCCATCCTCTTGGGTGAGGACATCGGGCGTAACGGTGGGGTGTTCCGGGCCACCGCCGGCCTGCAGGAGCGGTTCGGTGAGGACCGGGTGGTCGACACCCCGCTCAGCGAGGCGGGGTTCGTGGGTGCGGCCATCGGGATGTGCCTAGTGGGACTCCACCCCGTCGTGGAGATCCAGTTCGACGCCTTCGTCTACCCCGCCTTTGAGCAACTGGTCTCGCAGGCCGGGCGCTTTAGGTGGCGCACCAGGGGCGCCTACGGTTTGCCGTTGGTCGTCCGGCTCCCGTATGGGGGCGGGACGCGGGCGCCCGAGCTGCACTCGGACTCGCCAGAGACGCTCTTCAGCCACATGCCCGGCCTCCGCGTCGTGGTGCCGTCCGACCCCCTCTCGGCGGGGGAACTGCTGCTGGCCGCAACCAGGTGCGGGGACCCGGTCGTGTTCCTAGAACCCAAGCGGATGTACCGGCGCGGTCGTCAGCTGCTGCCGGCCAAGTTCGTGCCCGGGGACCTGGACCACGCCGTGGTCGTCCGGCCGGGTGAGGACCTGACGGTGATCGCCTACGGAGCCATGGTCGACGTGGCTGAGGGGGCGGCCGAGCGACTCCAGGAGGAGGGGGTTTCCACCAGGGTTCTCGACTTACGTTCCATCTATCCGCTCGACCGCGAAAGCATCTTGGCGGCTGCCGAGGAGACTGGTCGGGTGTTGGTGGTCCACGAGGCGGCCCGGCACTGTGGGGTCGCCGCCGAGGTGGCGGCCCTGCTGCAGGAGGAGGCCGCAGATGTGCTCCTGGCCCCGACGTTGCGGGTCACCGGCATGGACATGCCCTTCCCTTTGTCGCAGAACGAGGACGATGCCCTGCCGACGGTCGAGAGGGTGCTGGCGGCCGCCCACACCATGCTCGAGTACTGAGGCCCCGAGGTGGCGGAGTTTAGGCTTCCCGATCTGGGCGAGGGGGTGACCGAGGGGGAGGTCGTGGAATGGCGGGTCCGGGAGGGGGACACGGTTCAGCGCGACCAGGTTCTGGGGGTAGTTGGGACCGACAAGGCGACCGTGGAAATCCCGTCGCCCTTCGCCGGCCGGGTGGAGGCGATCCTGGTCCCGGAGGGGGCGCGGATCCGGGTCGGAGATCCCTTACTGCGGGTGGAAGGACCGAACGGACCGGCCCCAGAGGCGGAGCCGGCTCCGGTACCGGCCGCGGCACCAGTGCAGCCTCGACCTAGGCCAGCCTCCCCGGAGGTGCGGCGGGTGCCGGCTTTGCCTTCGGTGCGGCGGGCGGCTCGCCACCGTGGAATCGGGCTGGAGACGGTGGCCGGGAGCGGTGAAGGCGGCCGCGTCCGGATGACGGACCTGCTCGGCCAGGGTCGCCGGGTTCCCCTGCGCGGGGCGGCGCGAGTGATGGCGGAGAAGGTGGCCATGGCCCATCAGCTGGTGCCCCAGGTCACGGTGGTGCTGGAGGCCGACGTTGCCGCCCTGGAGGCACAGGTGGAGGCGGGGGCCGCGGATCCGGGTCTCCACCAGCCCACCCTTCTGGGACTG
>PKXE01000192.1:9574-10345 GCA_003132265.1 Candidatus Dormiibacterota bacterium
GTCCAGGCCGAGGAGGGCCTTCGGGTCGCCACCATCCGCGATGCGGAGCTGCTCTCGCCGAATGCTTTCCACCAAGAGCTCCGGCGGGTGGTGACTGGGGCTCGCGCCGGTACTCTAACCTCGGCCGAACTGCAGGGGTGCACCTTCACCATCTCCAGTGGGGGCAAGCTGGGCGGGCTGTTGGCAACCCCGATGGTCAACTGGCCGAATGTGGCCATCCTGGGCGTGCATGCCATCCAGGACCGGGCGGTGGTGAAAGACGGCCAGGTGGTGGTGGGCCGGCGGGCCAACCTCTCCCTCTCCTTTGACCACCGGGTGATTGACGGGATGAGGGCGTCGCGGTTTCTCTATCAGCTTGAGGCGCGTCTGGCGCAGCTCAGGGCCATCGGACGGTGATCGGGAGGCCGCCTCGGGCTTTCGCGGCAGCCAAAGGCCGGCTCAGGGACCGGGCGAGGCCGCTGCCGATCGAGCTCGAGCGAGAGGATGGTGCCGAGACCGGGAGTTGAACCCGGACGAGCTTGCGCTCACTGCCCCCTCAAAGCAGCGTGTCTACCATTTCACCACCTCGGCACACCCTCCTGATGTTAGCGGGGTGAAGTTGCTCCATCCACGGGTACCGACGCAGCTTCGATCGCTGGGGCCGTTCATGGGCCCCCCGGGCGAGCTGGTGGCAGCCGGAAAGTCACGGGTCGGAGCTCTTAGGCGACCGCAGCCGCTACGCCGTTCCACGATCGTGGGCAACGTCACAGCCCGTTCCTAAACAACGGACCC
>PKXE01000185.1 GCA_003132265.1 Candidatus Dormiibacterota bacterium
GAAGCCCAACCAAGGAGAGCAGCACCAGGACCAGCCGGTCCACCGTGTTCTGGTCCGACCTCATGCCGGTACGAAACCGGCGGAGCAGGGCTTGGTCGACTCTCAATCGAGGGTGACCCACCTCGTTTCCGGTTGACGCGCCCCGGGCAGCCCGACCTGCAGCTCCTCCCATCGATCGTGCATGTCGAGCCAACCCGGTGCCTTCATTCCGCGGCAGTAGCCACTGGGATCGGTCCCGCTTTCGGATTGGAACCTTGGCGGTGCCCGGGAGCCGGGATGGGTCTGGACCATCATCACGGGCCAAGCTCAGATTTCGATGTGAGGCGGCTGGGCTCGAGAGCCGATCCGCTTGGCATCGGAGGTGGCATCGATCTGGGTCACGGCACCCATTGAGCTAGCCGGGCGGGAGCTCGCCAGGAACGAACTCTGATCCCAAGACTGGGAGTGTCAACCGTCGGAGTTGAACCCACACGGGCGTGCTCTTGCACTTCGTCCGCTTCGATATGAGGCCCGAGTTCCTCGAGACCTACGAGCTGGACGTCCGGCTTTCCGACGGGCGCCCCTTCCCTCGAGTGAAGCTGACCCGGTTCCCGATGGTGTCGCCAGACGACGTGTACCGTGCCATCGGTCTGGCCCGGGCCTTCAACCCTGCCGGCTGGAGCGAACAACCGCCCGAGGGCGCCACCGACGGGGACTTGCTGGAGCTGGTGCTGGCCGGGTACTCCAAGTATTGGGGAGCCGAAGGCCAGCTTCGCTAGGCGTGCCGCTGTGCGGCCTTCTCAGCCTCGCTAGGGCCGCCCCGCGCCCAACAACCCCCCGGCCGCACGCCGCGACCTCACCTCCGAACGGGCTGGAGCTGCCCCTCCCTGGGCGTCACCCCGGGCCCACGTCCGAAGTGATGGCTACGAACGTTGCCGGATATTCAGCGCACTGTTCGCGAAGCTTCATTGGCGAATCTAACCTTCGGGCCCAGGGTCATTCCATATGACCAACACCTCTGCTGCACAGCTCAAGTGGCGGCTGCTGCTCGCTATCGCCGCGGTGCTGGGGGGGACCCTCACCTTCGCCGGAGCGTCGCTCGGCAACGGGGCCGCGACCGCGGTCAGCGCCGCCACCGTTTCAGCCTGCTCAAGCGTCAGCTTGGAGGCGTCGGCCGGCGCCGGGACCCTGCCCTCGGTCTCACTGACGGCAGCCGCCGACTGCGGCGGCACGGCCATTTACGCGTTCTTCGAGCGCTCGGCTTCGACCTCTCCCTGGACCTTGATCCGGAGCTGGGGTGGGCCCACCTTCACCGCCTCTGCCGACGCTNNCTTGCCAGCAACCAGCAGGGCCCTTGCACGGCGACCAGCATCAGTCCCAGTTCCGATGCCGCATCTCCAGACCAGAGTTTGACCTTCACCGCCAGCGCGCAGTGCCCAGCCGGGGCGGGGGTGGAGTACTCCTACTTCGTGCGCAGCGGTGCCTCGGGGAGCTGGACCCTAGAAGCGGCGTGGATCGGTCCCAGCTGGTCGTGGAGCGTACCCGCCGTGCCCGGGCTGTACCAGGTTCTGGTGTGGGCCAGTGACGGCCCGTACACCGTTCCCCAGGTGCAGTCGAGCACCAATGTCCTCGACGGCGTCGTGTCCGCCTGTACTGCAGTCTCAGCCGCGGTGGCCCCTGCGTCTAGCGGCCCCAGCGGTTCCGTCACCTTGACTGCCTCCAGTACCTGTCCGGCGGGTTCCGCTCCCGCGTACTCCTACTTCGTCGGCCCCAGCAGCTCGGGGCCGTGGACGCTCACGGCAGCATGGATCGGGCCGTCCTGGACTTGGAACCCACCCGCCACCGCGGCCGGGAACGAATACGCCATCGTGTGGGTGAGCGGCGGCCTGTACACCGTCCCTCAGGCCCAGACAACTGTCTCCCTCGCGCCCTCCGCACCCTCCGCGTGCTCGGCGGTCTCGGTCACCACGGCTCCCACCGGAGCTGCGACCTCGGGAAGTGCGGTGAGCGTTGACGCCTCGTCGACCTGCATCTCTAGTTCGGCGGTGGAGTACTCATATTTCGTCGGCCCCAGTAGCTTGGGGCCGTGGACGCTCACGGCAGCGTGGATCGGCCCTAGCTGGACCTGGAACACCGCCGGTGATCCCGCTGGCAGCTACTACGTCCTGGTCTGGGCCAGCGACGGCCCCTACACCGTCCCCCAGGTTCAGTCATCGGCGCTGATAACCCTTACCGCAAACTCACTCACCAACCCAGTCGCCAATCTCACCCCCAACTTCGTTGGGACGTGCTGGGAGGATGGGTACCTGTCCCTCAACTGCCAGCAGGCGGAAGTGGCGGACATTGACTCCGCCCTTGCAAGCGAGGGAGCCGGGCCGCTCACCTGGCCTGCCGCGCTGTCCAACCTGCCCCTTGCAGACCAGGAGTTCGTAGTGACCAACGAGGAGCGGGTGTTAAGGGGCCTGGCTCCAATCGCCGGGATGGAGACGGCGGCAGATCAGAACGCGCTGGCGGGAGCGCAAGCTGGGGAGGATCCACCCATCCAAGCGGTGCCCGGAGAGATCACCGCCGAGGGCAATTGGGCCGAGGACTATGGGGCCCTGGGGTCCGACTTCGACTGGATCTACAACGATGGACCGGGGTCCTTCAACATCGACTGCCCCTCCGGCAGTTCATCCTCAGGCTGCTGGGCCCACCGGGAAGCGATCCTGACCAATACCGGCTCCGGGCCCCTCGCCGCTCCCACTGGGTACACCTGGGTGGCCGGAGCCGCCTGCGTGGCCAACCCCTCGACTGCCGACCTGTCCAATTGTGACCTGGAGTACGTGCTGGTTCCGACAGGCACGGTCAGCTACGACTTCACCTGGGCGCAAGCGCTCGTCGCCGGAGCCTGAGACTCAGGCCAGCACCCGGGCCGGCGCCGATCCGTTGGTGGTGTTCCTGACCGGTCCAGGCCCGGCCCACCGGGACCACGCCTTCTCGCAGCCCTTGGGGGGAGACCGCTCCCCGCAGGGCACGGGAGGCGGTCAGACGGCTGCTTCAGCAGCCGTCCCAGGCCGGTCGGCGGACTACCTCGGATAGGTGCTTGTCGGCGTCAACCGAAGGCGGTGGCTGGAGATGGCCGCCGCCGAAGCGGACAGCTTTCTGACCGCGCCCGGAAGTCAGCCGCACAGCGCTCCCCCTGAGATAGTTGG
>PKXE01000142.1 GCA_003132265.1 Candidatus Dormiibacterota bacterium
ACGCCCCGTCTGACTACGCGGCCCCGCCGCCGCCGGTCGCCTCCGGTCCCTTCACTGCGCCGGCGGGGCCGGTAGATTCTGACTACGCGCCGCCGCCGCCACCGGTCGCCTCCGGTCCCTTCGCTGCGCCGGCGGAGCCGGTAGATTCTGGCTACGCGCCGCCGCCGCCACCGGTCGCCTCCGGTCCCTTCACCGCTCCGGCGGAGCCGGTAGATGATGAGGATGAGGAGGAGGCTCCATTCGGCAGCGACGCGGAGGAGGACGAGGAGGAGATCCTCGCCGTCGAGGATGGACTCGACCTGGAGGCTCCCCTCCCCAGCGAGGTTCTGGGCGTGCCCGAGCAGGTCGAGGTGCCCCGACCTTCGGCACTGGCGGCGGCCCAGGGACCGGACAGCGCCCTGGCGGTCAACTCCATCGATGCACGGGAGCTGGTGGCAGGACTTTTCGAACGCTGGGAGCGAGCTCTGGAGCAGCGGATCCAGGCGGAGCAGCGGCTGCGCTTCGAGGCCGAGCTGGAGCGGCGCCTACGCCAGGTGCGCGACCTGCGCCAGGAGCTGGACAACACCAGAAAGTCCACCGCGGCTCAGCTGGCCGAGCGCGAGCAGGAGGTGCTCGCGCTGCGCAACCGGCTCCGCGAGCAGGGACCGGCTCCCAAGAGCCGCGGGCTCTTCCGGCGCTAGCCACAGCGGGACCTCGATCTGAGGCGGTCGGAGCCGGGGGTGACCCCAGGCGGCCAGACTTGGCAAGGTGAGCAGCGAGCGAGCGTCCGAGGAGATCAAGTCCCGGCTCGACCTGGTGGACGTGATTGGGGGCCATGTCCGGCTGACCAGAGCCGGGCGCGAGTGGAAGGGGCTGTGCCCGTTCCACACCGAGCACACCGCCTCGTTCTACGTCAGCCCGGAGAAGCAGCTCTGGAATTGCCACGGCTGCCACGAGGGCGGCGACATCTTCCGCTTCATCGAACTGATCGACCACACCGACTTTCGCGGCGCTTTGGAAGAGCTGGCCAAGAGGGCCGGGGTGGACCTCAGCCAGGACCAGCCCCTCAGCCCAGCTGAACTCCGACGCCGCAAGCAGCGGGAGGTGTTGCTCCAGCTCAACCAGCTAGCGGTGGACTTCTACCACCACGTGCTGCTCCACAGCCCGGCCGGCGAGCAGGGCCGCAGCTTCCTGGACGCCCGCGGGGTGACCGACGAGGACCGAGACCACTTCAGGCTTGGCTACGCGCCGCTCGGCACCACCCAGGACAACCTGGTCCGCTTCCTGCGCCAGCGCAAGGCGGACCCGGCTGACGTGACCGCCTCCGGGCTGGCCCGCAACGACCGGGGCCGCCTCATCGACTTCTTCCGCCAGCGGCTCATCGTCCCCATCCGGGATGAGCAGGGCCGCCCGGTCGGGTTCGGGGGCCGGGCGATCAGCGATGGCACCCCCAAGTACCTCAACACCAGGGCCACCTCCCTTTTCGACAAGTCCAGCGTGCTCTTTGGCCTGGACCTGGCCCGGGAGGCGATCCACAAGGAGCACCGGGCGGTCCTGATGGAGGGCTACTTCGACGTGATCGGGGCCCGCCGGGTAGGCATCCGCAACGCCGTGTCGACCTCCGGCACCGCCCTCACCGACGCCCAGGTCCGGCTCCTCCGCCGCTTCTCCGACGAGGTCCTGCTCTGCTTCGACGGCGACGCCGCCGGCCAGCGCGCCGCCGGGGTGGCCGTCGGACTGGTGGCCCAGGCGGGGATGAACTGCCGCCTCCTGACCCTACCCGAGGGGCAGGATCCCGACGACCTGGCCCGAAGCGACCCGGCGACTCTCCTCAAGCTGCTCGAGAACGCCCCACCCGCCTGGGAGGCCTTGGTCGACGGAGCCCTGGGCGAGGCCTCCCCTCGATCGGGCGGCGAGGGGCAGGAGGCCCTGCGCCGGGCCATGAAAGTTTTGGGGCGTATCCCCGAGGCCAGTATCCGCGCTCTATATGCAGAGAGAGTCGGCCGCCGGCTGGGAGTCGACGCCGCTCGGATCCTGAAGGATGTGGAACAAAGTGGTACGAAGCAGCCGACGAAGTCGGCAGAAGAAGGTTTGAGGCAGGCCCCGAGCGGGGAGATTGCAATGGGAGCGTCTGCCCATTTGCTGGGGATGCTCTGGCACAGCCCCCAGTTGATAGCGGAGATTCGAGATCAATATCAGGTCAGACGGGATGATTTTCTCGATTCCCAGCAAGGTGAGCTCTATCAGGCCATGGTCGAGGTCGCACCGGAAAGGCTCAGTCCAGCCGACCTCTCCCCGGAGCTTCGGGTACGGTTGGATGAGCTCCCCAAGGGCGGCTTCCCCGAACTCGACGAAAATGCCGGGAGCGCTCGGCGGCAGCGCTCCTTGGGCGACTACGTGAGAAGGATCAGGATCGAGAGCCTGGAGAATGACGCGGCTGGCCTTCGGCGCCGGCTGGCGGAATTGACCCACCACCGCGACGGTGAGGGTCCGCAGCTGGCGGCTGAGCTGGACCGGAAACAGCGGCAGATCGAGGCGCTGCGGCGCAGCGGCGGAATGGAGGCATAGGTTGGTAAAGGTCATGAAGGCACCGGCGGCGGCGCCGGGCCCGCCTCGCACCGAGGATCTGGTGCGGCTCGCGGAACAGCTGATCCTGAAGGGGAAGGAACAGGGCTTCCTCTCTCCCAACGAGGTCGTGGAGCCGTTCCCCGAACTGGATACCGACCCCGACCAGATGGAGCGGCTCTTCGTCATCTTCCGGGAGATGGGGATCGTCGTCTCGGACGGCGACAAGGACTTCGATGCCGAGGAGGCCGACGAAGATGTGCTGGCGACGGAAGCCGATGCCGTCTCCCTGGACGACCCGGTTCGGATGTACCTCAAGGAGATCGGCCGGGTCTCTCTGCTGAAGGCCGAGGACGAGGTCTACCTGGCCAAGCTGATCGAGCAGGGGGACGAGGACGCCAAGCACCGGCTGACCGAGGCCAACCTCCGACTGGTGGTCTCGATCGCCAAGAAGTACATCGGCCGCGGCATGTCGTTCCTGGACCTGATCCAGGAGGGCAACATGGGGCTGATTAGGGCGGTGGAGAAGTTCGACTACCACAAGGGCTACAAGTTCTCCACCTATGCCACCNNATCCGCATCCCGGTGCACATGGTCGAGACCATCAACAAGCTGGTGCGGATCTCCCGCCGCCTGCTCCAGGAGCTGGGCCGCGAGCCCGCCGACCCCGAGATCGGAGAGGAGATGGGGATCACCCCGGACCGGGTCCGGGAGATCGTCAAGGTGGCGCAGGATCCGGTCTCCCTGGAGACCCCGATCGGTGAGGAGGAGGACTCCCACCTCGGTGACTTCGTCCCCGACAGCGAGGCGGTGGCGCCCTCTGAGGCGGCCTCTTTGACGATGCTCCGGACCGAGGTCGAGGACATCCTCGACACCCTCACCCCGAGGGAGCGCCGCGTGCTGCAGCTGCGCTTCGGCCTCATCGACGGCCACCAGCGCACCCTGGAGGAGGTGGGCAAGCGCTTCGGGGTAACGAGGGAGCGGATTCGCCAGATCGAGGCCAAGGCGCTGCGCAAGCTCCGCCACCCCTCCCGGAGCATGAAGCTCAAGGACTACCTGGAGTAACCGCGGG
>PKXE01000071.1:0-241 GCA_003132265.1 Candidatus Dormiibacterota bacterium
ACTGACCAACCGCCAATCTGTCCGGACCCTCGCGCGCCTGAGCCATAGAGGTGCCGGGGATTTGGTCGGCCGCGCAGGTCAGCCGAACTTGCCTGCAATGTATTCCTGGGTCCGAGCGTCCGTGGCCTGGGCAAACAGGGCGGGAGTAGGTCCGGACTCGATCAGCTCACCAGGTCCACTTCCATCCCCAGCGGTCAGCATCAGGCCACAGTGGTCTGAGATTCGGCCAGCCTGCTGCAGA
>PKXE01000071.1:264-4201 GCA_003132265.1 Candidatus Dormiibacterota bacterium
CGATGCACAGCCGCTGCTGCTGCCCACCCGAAAGCAAGGTAGCTGCACCCTTGAGCCTGTCCTTGACGCTGTCCCACAGCGCGGCCGCGACCAGGGAGGCTTCTGCCGCCTCATTTAGTAGAGTCCGGTTCTTGACCCCATTGAACCGCAACCCAGCGACCACGTTGTCATAAATACTGAGGGTCGGGAAAGGAGTCGGACGTTGAAAGATCATGCCCACCCTAGCCCGGAGCAGGGTCACAACAGTCTTTGGACCATACACTTCAAAGTCGCCCAAGCGGACGCTGCCGGTGACGGCAGCACCTCGCTCCTCATCGTGCATGCGATTGATCGATCTGAGCAACGTGGTCTTGCCACAGCCTGAAGGGCCAATTAGCGCGGTGATCCGCTTGCTCGGAATGGAAAAGTTGACCCGGCGTACCGCCTCAAAGCGTCCAAACCGCACGGTGACATCAGATAGGGTCAGGGCGGCGGCACCGGCCTCATTCTGCGTCGCCGCCCGCTCCACCACGCGGCCCATCCCCGCGTTATCCATGGTGACTGACTCGCTCACGCACTCGTCCTCCTGATCCGCCGCACAAAGAGGCGGCCACCCAAGTTGACTCCCAATACGATCACAATCAGAGCGAGTGCTGTCCCCCAGGCGATTTGCTGGATGTCCGGATAGGCTTGGATGCCATCCAGATAGACCACTAGGGGCAGCGCGGACATCGGTTGCGCGGGTGACACCGCGAAGTATTGGCTTCCTATCGCGGTGAAGAGCAGGGGTGCTGTCTCGCCGGCCGCCCGCGAAATGGCCAACAGAATTCCGGTAGCCATCCCTGGAAGCGCCGAGGGGAGAATGATGCGGAGGCTGACCCGGGACCGCTGAAGTCCTAGGGCGAGACCTGATTCCCAGATGTCCCGAGGCACCGATCGGATTGCCCCCTCGGTGGTCCTCATCACGATGGGCAGCATCAGGACAGCCAGCGCCACACTGCCGGCAAAGGCTGAGAAGTGGCCAAGCGTCACCACCAGGATGGCGTAGGCGAACAGCCCCAGCACGATTGAGGGCACCCCGGCGAGAACGTCGGCGGTGAACCTGACGGTCTNNCGCCCATCCTGCTCCGCGAGAAAGAGGCCGACCGCGATGCCGAAGGGCACGGCCATCAGGATCGCCAGTCCATCGATGATGAGTGACCCCACGAGAGCGTTGGAGATGCCACCGCCCGCGATCCCGGCTGGGGTGGGTAGGTGGGTGAAGAACCCAACCGACCACGCCCCGATGCCGCGAAATACGGTGTAAGCGATAACCGCAAACAGGGTGGCTAGGGCGCCCACCATCGAAAGGGCGCAGAGAGTGGTGGCTACTGCGCCGCTGACTTGCCGCCGGCGCAGGCTGCGAGCGGCCGAGGCGTGGATTTCGGCCCGGCGGGTGACGCTAGACGCAGTCATCGGGTCACCAGACTGGGTTGGCCGGCGCCCAGCCGGGCCACCAAGACGCGAGCACCGCCGTTGACCAAAGCGGTGACTACGAGGAGAACGACGGCCAGAGCGATCAGAGCGCTCAAGTGGTACTTCTCAGTCGCTTCGGTGAACTGGTTCGCAATGACGGAGGCAATGGTGTTTCCCGGCTGGAAGAGCGAATTTGGGATGCTCAGCGAATTTCCGATGAGCATCGTCACCGCGATCGTCTCGCCCATGGCCCGGCCAATGCCCAGCGTCACCGCGCCGAGGATGCCCACCCTGGCACCGGGGATCACTACTCGGCGTGCCGCTTGCCAGGGAGTTGCTCCGAGAGCCAGCGCGGCTTCCCGTTGCTCCTTCGGCACCGCCATCAGAACGTCGCGGGAGACGGCAGCGATGGTAGGTAGCACCATGGCGGCGAGAATCAGCCCGGCCAGAAGCACACCGATGCCTAGTGCGGGCCCGCTGAACAGAAAGAACCCGTGGGTCACGTGTTGGAGTTGCGGTTCCAGCACCGTGCGAACCCACGGAGCTACCGCCAGCAATCCCCACAGACCGAACACCACGCTCGGAATCGCGGCCAGCGACTCTACCAAGACCGAGAGTGCGCCTCTCGTCCACGTTGGCGCGAAGAAGGCCAGGAAGGAAGCTACCCCGAGCCCGATGGGCACCGCCAGCGTCAGCGCCACGGCGGTCGTGATGAGCGTGCCGATGATAAAGGGCAGAGCACCGTATTCGAGCCGTAGTGGATTCCACTCCGTGCCGACGAGGAACCCCAGCCCGAAGTGTCCGAAGGCTTGACTGGCCTGGATGACCAAGACGACCAAGATCGCCAGCACCAGCACCCCAAAGAGCAATGCCCCCAACACGAGACCGCCGTGAAAGCGGCGGTCCGTGAGGTGGAGTGCCTGTCGGAGCCCACTCTGAGGTGGACGCGACCACTTCTGAGGTGAGCCTGCCTGCATCTACTACTTCTTCTTCTTCCCGGAGGAGAGCGTGAGGAGCGCCTTACCGTTCGGTCCGTCAATCTTCAGCAGAGTCGATTGGGCCAAGGCTTGGATGTTCGCTGGCAGCGGAACATAGTCGAGCGCCAGCGCCTGGGATTGTCCGCCTGAGTGGGTGAGCCACTCAAACAAGTCCACTAGCGCTTTGCCGTCGGTGGCGTTCTTCTGGTGTTCGTAGATGAGCCCCCAGCTGTATCCGCTGACCGGGTAGCTGCCTTTGCCCGGCTCGTCCACGATCGCGAAGTCAGTCGCAGTCACGTCCGGCTTCTGAGCCGCTGCGGCCGCAACCGAAGTGAGGGACGGCTCGACCCACTTGCCGGCCGCGTTCTTGACCGCGGCGTAGGTGAAGTTGTTCTGGATCGCGTAGGCGAGCTCGACGTACCCGATCGCCCCGGGCACTTCTGAAACCTCACCGGCGACACCCTCATTGCCCTGACCACCCACCCCGACTGGCCAGGCGACCAGCTTGCCGGTGCCGGGACCGCTGGCCCAGGCTTTGGAGACAGTGCTGAGGTAGTTGGTGAAGATGTACGTGGTGCCACTGCCATCAGCCCGATGGACCACCGTGATCGCTTCGTTGGGAAGGGTCACCTTCGGGTTCAGCGCCGTGATCGCCGGATCATTCCACTTGGTGATCTTGCCCAGGTAGATTTCTGCAATCACAGTTCCAGTTAGATGAAGGCCCGGAAGAACGCCGGTGAGGTTGTACGAGATGGCCTCGCCGCCGAGATCAACTGGCACCTGAACCATGGGACCATCGGTATCGAGAGCGATTTCACTGGCAGCCATCGGAACATCGCTGGCACCGAAGTTGACGGTATTGGCCTGGAACTGGGCGATGCCGCCTCCGCTCCCGATCGAGGCGTAGTTGACGGTGGCCTTGGGGTACTTGAGGTTGTACTCGTAGAACGCGCGCGTGAAGAAGGGCTGATCGAAGGTGGATCCGGCGCCGGTCAACTGGGCCGCCGGCGGGGTAAGCGAGTTTGACTTCGGTTTGGACTTGGCTTCAGCCGCCGTTCCGAGACCGGTAGCAGCCACAAGGCCCGCAGCGATCACCACGGGGAGTAGTCGCTGGACGCACCTAAACTTAGCCGTTCGTCGCATTCGTTCCTCCCTGCCCGACTCTCTAAAGACACCGGGCGCTCATCTGGTCTGCTCCGGGCCTTGGCGCCTTCCCTAAGGTCACCCAGGCGTCTCGCCCAGGTGTCACAACCTGGGTCGCGAAACACATCAGAGGCTATCGATGGGTTGCTAGGAACTGTTAAAGGGAAAGTTAAGGTCAGGAAGCAGAAAGCTAAGGACTGGTTAACGTCCAAGGCGATCACCGATGCAACGACAGTGTCCGGACAGTTCGGCTGCCACCCAAAGGGTGAGAGATACTGTGTCCCGGAGGCTTCGCACGGCAGGATTGCTCCCGCCGCACGCTCCGGTACGGTCCGGGGGGGGCAGAACCCCAGGTCAGCTCCTCATTGTCACCGCCTACGTGT
>PKXE01000132.1 GCA_003132265.1 Candidatus Dormiibacterota bacterium
GCCGATACCCGCCTAGGGCCGGTGGGCCCGGACCGGGAGGTGTTGCTCACCCACTTCAACTTCCCGGCCGAACACTGGGTCCATCTGCGATCTACCAATGCCATCGAGTCCACCTTCGCCACGGTCCGGCTCCGCACTCGCAAGACCAAGGGAGTGGGCAGCCGGACCGCAGGACTGGCCATGGCCTACAAGCTCTTGGACGCCGCCCAGGCTCGCTGGCGCTGCGTCAACGCTCCTCACCTGGTGGCGCTGGTTCGCGCAGGTGCCACCCTCGTGGACGGGTTCAAACTTGAGCGCGAAGACCAGAGGGACGCCGCGTGACCAAGCCCGCCAATCCACAACTATTGACAATTTCCCTCGATGGGGCCGAGCCCGATGGCAAGGTGGTGAGGTCGGCCAGGCACTCTGATGGCTGGGGCGTACACCAGCGGCCAGATCCACCTCAGATCCTGATTCCGAAGGCAGCGCCCGGAGAGCGGTTCTCGATCGGGCTCGGCCGTCCCCGACAAGGATGGCCGGCGCCGACCGGGGTAGAGGTCCTCGGGACGAGGACCTGAGAGGTTTCCCCGATTTGAGGTGGACCGGGGGGAGGGATGACGTGCCCGCCCCCGCCAGCCGGCTGCTCGCATTGCCCTGGCTATCTGGTCGAGCGTCCCCAAAGTCGCCGCACGGCTGGTGGGCGGAGCCGCCTTTGAGGTTAGGGTGCTGGCAGTTCGGCCGGGCGGGTGGGGGCCGCCGGATTCCCGGCCCGCTGGCGACGGGATCGTCGCGGAGCCGCTCCCTTGGGCGTCGTCGCAGCTGGCAGGGGGGTCCAGTGTTGGTCGCCTCCCCACTCGCGCTCGAGGTCCAGGGGGTCCAGGGGCCGGGTGAACAGAAACCCCTGGGCCAGCCCCTCGGGGGAGACCCGGCCGAACTCGGCTGCCTGGACGGCGGTCTCGATGCCTTCGGCGACTACTCCGAGGTGGAGCGCGCGACCAAGTTCGACCACGCTCTGGACCACTGCGGCTCCGGAGCGTGTTCCGATCATGGCCTGAAGGAGTGCCCTGTCGATCTTGAGGATGTCGACGGGCAGAGCCTGGAGCTGGCCGAGTGAAGAGTTCCCGGTGCCGAAGTCATCGATCGCGATGCGCACCCCGAGCTCGCGCAGTTCGCGCAGCTGGTCGGCTGCGGTCGGCAAATCGTGGATCAATGATGTCTCCGTGACCTCAAGGATCAGCTGCCGGGCCGGCAAGTTGAAGTCCCTGAGGGCTGCCTGCACCTCGCCCAGCAGGCCCCCGTGGGACAGCTGTCGGCCAGAGATATTGACGGCGATGTCGAGTCGTGCCAGCCCCGGGTAGGTGGTCGTCCATGCGTTCATCTGGCGGCAGGCTTCGCGAAGAACCCACCGCCCGATTGGCTGTATGAGATTGGTCGCCTCAGCCAGCGGGATGAACAGGTCCGGGGCGATGCGACCGCGCTCTGGGTCGTTCCAGCGAATCAGTGCCTCCAGCCCGGACATCTGGCCATCGGACACCCGGATGATGGGCTGGTACTGAAGCATGAACTCCTTCTTGATCAGGGCCCGGCGGAGGCCCTCCTCCACCCGAACCTTTTCCATGAGCTGGTCGTGGAGGCCCGGGTGGAACACACGGTAGCTGCCCTTGCACTCCGCCTTGGCGGTGTACAGGGCGATGTCCGCGAAGCGGACCAACTCGCTGGGGTTCGTCGCCTCCCGCGCGGTAGCGATTCCAATGCTCAGACCAATCGTGCGTAACCCCGGGCCCGCGAGCGCGACCGGCGTTGACAACACCCTGGCGATCCGCTGCGCCAGGAGGGCCCCCTGGTCACTGGTCGCGCTTCCCCCCATCAGGATCGCGAACTCGTCGCCACCGAAGCGGGCGAGGGTGTCCCCGGGGCGAAGACGGGTGACGATCCGCC
This sequence comes from Candidatus Dormiibacterota bacterium, assembly GCA_003132265.1. Classification (GTDB taxonomy): domain Bacteria; phylum Chloroflexota; class Dormibacteria; order Aeolococcales; family Bog-877; genus Bog-877. The sequence goes on from PKXE01000132.1 coordinate 1,918, forward strand.
GGCTCACCTCCGCCAGCAGCGAGTCCCCCGCAGCGTGGCCCAGGCTGTCGTTGACGTCCTTGAAGTTGTCGAGGTCGANNGTCGTGGAGGGCCTGGTGGCGCAGCTGGTCCTCAAGGGCGGTCCGCTCGGTCACGTCCCTAGCGGTCAGGACCAGGGCCCGCGCCGTGGGGTCGTCCAGCAGGTTGGTGAGGACGATTTCGAAGGTTCGGGGGCTGCCCTCTCGATCCAACAGCTGGCAGGTCAGGGTCTGAGCTGTGCCCGGGCGGCTCCTCACCTCGGCGAGCGCGGCGTCCAGTGCGGGCTGGTCGTCGGGAACGACCAGATTCTTCAGTCGTGGCGTGACCACGGCTGCAGCCTTCGCCCCGAACATGGCCTCTACGGACGGGCTCATGTAGACCAGCTCGTTCTCGACCCCAACCGCGACCACGAGATCTGAGACCACCTGCACCAGGGACCGGAATCTGGCCTCGCCCAGGGTGCGCTGCTGGACCGCTTCCATGAGCGCCATGGTCGTGTTGGCGACCACGCCCAACTCCCCCACCACCAGGCGGGTCGCCTGCGCAGGACCCCCGCTCCCCCCGATCGCCAGCACCTCGCCATCGCGCTGGTGCGGGCCGATTCGGAAAACCGCGAGCTCGCCCGCCGGCCTGGTGCTGGCCATGCCGCTCGCGACCTGCTCAAAGAGGGAGTCGCCCGGAAGCAGCCGGCCGAACCCTCCCGCCGTCTCATGAAGCTGGCGGAGTGTCTCCGAGTCAACCAGGACGGTGGGGATCGCGGCGCCGCGGCCCTCCGGCAAGCGCTCCTGGGGAGCTGGCCCGCTGGCCAGGACCGCCAGCTCCAGGTCGTTCTCCAGCGCGACGATCCTCTGGGCCGCCTGCTTCGTGATCAGGCGAGACTGGGCGAGTTCCGAAGAGTTGAGGAGGTCGATGGACGCTTGCCGCAGGATCCCGGCGCGGGTGAGGGCTTTGTCGTGGTCCTCCATCACATGCTTGAGCACGTGCATCAGGATCCCCATCATGGGCAGCCCGGGGATGATGGCGGTGATGGTGGTGGGCGCCAGCAGCGGCTGGGTGGGAAGGTGGGCTATCCAGAGCGAGATGAGGTTGGCGCCGGCGAATTGAGCCACCACCAGCCCCGCCTGGGCCCAGCCCCCATATAGGGCGCGGAACAGGGTTGCGCAGTAGATGACACCCAAGGCGGACTCGGGGTTGCCGACGCTGACCCCGAGCGCGACCAGGGCCGCGGTTGTGATCAATTCCCCGGCCAGTGGGAACCTTCCCCGGCGGTAGCCCGTGACCCACCAGCCCGCGAGCCAGGCCGCGCCCGCCAGGGCGCCTGGGTGCAGCCAGGCGGCGGTCGGCGACGTCAGCACCAGCGGCACTGAGGTGGCCAGGGCGACCAGGCTGACCGCCAGGAAAAGCCAGCGCAGGCGCTGCAGCGTATTGGCGGGGAAGCTCAGGCCCAGTGCGATCAGCCGGCCCGCCCGGCGCGGGCTTGCCAAGGTCACCTCATATCGTCGAGGTGGCATCCGAACGGAGCCCCTACTGATTGGATGATGCCCACGTTGGGGCCACCGTCTCACCGGCCCCGGCTCGGGCCGCGGACGGCGGTGCTGCGATCGGGTGACAGTTGGGCAACGCTGCGCCGCGCCAGCTCAGCTCGCGGCGGGAAATCCCGCATCCGCTCTTCCTGGTCGGCCACGCCCGAGGCGACCTGGCAGGTCGGTGCGCGGATCTACCCGAGGGGACCCCAAGGGCCGGAGGAGCCGCCAAGCCCGGTCCAGCTTCGCCGTAATGGCGGGCGGTAGCCCGCCGGCTGCCCCGGC
>PKXE01000087.1:0-15637 GCA_003132265.1 Candidatus Dormiibacterota bacterium
TGATGGGCGAGGTGAGCGTCGTCACCAAGCCTCCCAAGGGGTCAGCCCGCACCCTAGTTTGACTGGGCGCAGATGGCGGATCGCCACCAGCACGGCTGGGCCGGCGAGGGGGACGACTGAGGCCACCTTGCCTCGTGGGCCCAGCGGGCGCCGGCCCCGGATCAGCTACCGGATGGCGCCGGAGCCGCGCGGTCGAGCTTGGCGGCCATGATGAAGTCGTTCCGGGTCAGTCCCCCGGCAGCGTGCGTGGTGAGCTCCACCTCCAGGTAGCCCCAGCCGACTTTTAGACCCGGGTGGTGGCCCTCGCGCTCCGCCAGCAGCGCTGCGCGGGTGGCCAGGGTGAAGGCGGCGGCGAAATTGGGAAAGGCGAAGCGCCGCCGCAGCTGCCCATCCTTGACTGTCCAGGCGCCGTCCAGCTCGGCGAGCAAACCGCGCGTCTCGTCCTGGCTGAGGGTTGGCGTCTCCTTCGTGCACGCGTGGCAACGCTCGCGCGCCAGCTCCCCCACCAGCTAAGCCTCCACCGCGCCGGGCTCGTCGCCGCACCGCTGCAGGACCCGGGCGGCAATCGCCAGCGCGCCGGCGTAGGTGCCCTCCATACCCTCGAAGCGCAGACCGCGGGCACCCAGCGTGCGGGCCTGGGTGTACGGCGTGTCGGAGGCGTAATGGATCACCCCGACCTCCATTGCCGGGCGGGTCAGGTCCACCTGCTCCCGGTTGGGATAGCGGGAGCTGTCGCCGGCCTCGAAGACGGCACCCAGATAGGGACCGGCCTCCATCTCGACGACGGTGTAGGCGTCCCGGTAATAACGCTCAAGATATCCACGATTCTGCAGGAAAGTTGAGCGCACCGAGACCGCCCGCTGGCGGTCCAGCACCGACCGCGAGGTGACGAACGGTGAGACTTGCGAGAAAGAAAAACAGTTGTTGAGCCAGTAGGTGTTGCCGCTCTGCTCGTCGTGCACCACATCGGAGACCAGCACATCGCCGACATCCGCATTCAGCGTCGCGGCCTTGCCCAGGACGTAGACGCCATCGACGTGCTCGGTGGCCTCCATGACCTGACGCAGGATGTGATAGGCGCCCAGTCCCAGCGGGTACTGAATGTTGAGGATCACGTAGGGTGAGCGCCCCAGCGCCTCCGCCCCCACCGCTCCCTGCAGGCGCGGGTCCAAGCGGGAGGGTTGGAGGCGGTCCAGCACGATCAGCTGGGCGGCCACGTCGGTGCCCGACTGGGACGGGACGTGGAAGATCCCCTCACTGCGCTCCTCGCGGGCCCTTTTCTGGCGCTCCTCGGGGTGCCCTTGGAACCAGCGTCGGGCCGCGTAATAGAGGAAGTTCTCCGCGGAGAGGCGCGAGCCCTTCTCTCCCAGCTCCGAGGCGATCAGTTGCAGCTCGGGGTCCCCGGACTCCGCGACCCAGGCCGCCACCTCGGCCGCCCGCTGGCGGGCCACCCCGGAGAGCAGGTTGACCAGGCAGTGCGCGTTGCTGCTGACGAAGTAAAGGGGCCGGTCGAGGAGCTGCTCCCGGCGCAGCACGTCCCCCAGGGGGCGCCACCATTCGCGGGTCGCCCTGGCGTACCCGACCTGGGAGCCGCCCAGGAGCTGGATCCCGAGGTCCATGGGACGGCTGGCCACCTCGGCGAGGAAGTCCGGCAGCCTGACGCCGAAGACCCCCCGGAACCGTTCCCAGTCGCCCTCCGAGATTCCGAGCCGGGCCGCCGCCTCCACCTCCGACCCCAGGCGCTCGGGAGGGGGCTCGCGCTCACCAACCGACCGCAGCAGCGCATGGGCCTTGTTCCACTCGATCTGCAGCGCAACCAGGGTCGGGACCAAGTCGTCCAGGTCGGAGCTGCTGGCCAGCGCCACCGCCATGGTCCGGAGGTCGTGGTTCCACCACCAACGGCGGCGCCGGCCGGGGGCCATCACCGGCAGCCAGTCGTCGGGAACCGAGCCCCCAAAGTGCAGGAGCTGGTCGGGCGACTGGCCGAGACAGACGTGGGCCAAATCCAGGACCACCGGAGGCAGGCGATGGAGGGCGTAGAGGAACGCCCCGCTGTCGAGCTCCTCCTCGCCCCCCAGCTGGTGCAGCGAGGACTCCATCCCGAGGTGGGCCCGCTCCAGCACCTGGAGCCGGATCTCCCCGGAGGAGCGGAGCACCGAACGATAGGTGCGGACGTAGAGCTGGACCTGCTCCTCGCCAGGGCTAGGGGGCCCGGCGGCCGGCCCCTCCCCCGTCACAGCGGCACCCCGGCTGAGCGATCCCCCAGGAAAGGCGCCGCGCCGGGAAGCGCTCGGCTCACGGCGGCAGCCGGGCCGGCTCAGCCCAGCTCACCGGGGTCTCAGCGGGCAGGGGATCGCGGCTGGGAGGCCGGGGGAGCAGCCGGACCGTGAAGCCGTACTCACCGGCTGCCCCCAGCACCAGGGTGCCCAGGTAGCGGTGGCTCCCATTGGAGTGGGGGTGGTCCTCGACCATCGACTCGACGCTGGGTGAGATGAGTCGCCCATCGGCGCCGATGGGGCCGTGGAGCAGCTCCACCTGGACGTCCTCGGGCGGCAGCATGCCCAGCTCCACCAGTGCCTCGACCACCTTCTCCGCCCCTTCGGGCTGGAGTTCGCCGGCGCCCTCCCTTGAGATCGCCCGGGCCGAGACCCTGGCACTGGGGAAGTCGCGCCGGACCCGCTCCCACCAGGCAGCCCTCTCCCTGGCCACCCCGTGACGGTCTTGAGGGGTGAACACGGCAGCGTCCACCGCCGGCTGGTACACGTGGCGCACGTAGTCCGCGACCATCCGGGACCCCAGCACCAGCGGCCCGAGCGCCTCCAGAGAGTGCCGGACCTTGGCCAGCCAGCGGTGGGGCGGCCCTCCCTCCGGCCGGCCGTAGAAGGCGGGGACAACGTCGCGCTCCAGGATCTCGAAGAGGGCATCGGCCTCCAGCCGGTCGCGGTCACGGTGGTTCTCCACCTGCTCGAACGAGGGGATCGCAAAACCGGACTCCCCGTCCCAGCCCTCGTCCCACCAGCCGTCGAGAGTCGAGCAGTTGAGGGCTCCGCTGAGGAGGGCCTTCTGGCCGCTGGTCCCGCAGGCTTCCATCGGGCGCCGGGGAGTGTTCAGCCAGAGGTCCGAGCCCTGGTAGAGCATCCGCGCCACCCCCATGTCGTAGTCCTCCAGGAAGACGACGGAGGACCGTAGTTCGGGAGAGTGGGTCGCCTGGGAGAGAGTCTGGATGATCTCCTTGCCCAGCCGGTCTTGGGGGTGGGCCTTGCCGGCGATCACCAGCTGCACCGGCCGGCTGGGGTCGAGGAGCAGTCGCGAGAGCCGTTCGGGCTGAGAGAAGAGCAGCAGGGCCCGCTTGTACTCGGCGACCCGCCGAGCGAAGCCGATCGTGAGGGCCTTGGGATCGAGCACCCTTTTGGTCCACTCCAGTTCCCCCTCGGGGACCCCTCTGCCGCGCTCAGCTAGCTCCAGACGGCTCCTCACCCCCTCGATCAGCCGCAGGCGTCCCGCCTGGCGGGCCTCCCAGAGCTCCTGGTCGGAGGCCGCCTTGAGCCGGGTCCAGTCGACGGCTGCATGGACGTCCCACCTCGGACCGAGGTAGCGCTCCAAGAGGTGGCGCATCTCCCCGGAGATCCAGTTCTTAGCGTGGACCCCGTTGGTGACCGCGCGGATCGGGACCTCCTCGGGGAGGAGGTCCGGCCAGAGGCCGGCGAACATCCGCTGGCTGACCGTCCGGTGCAGCTTGGAGACGGCGTTGGCCTGGCCGGAGAGCCGCAGCCCCATCACCGCCATGTTGAAGGGGTCCTCTTTGGCCTGCCCCGGGAAGTGCCCCAGCTCCATCAGCTGGTCCAAGGGCACGCCTACGGCGTCGCACCAGGTCTGGAAGTGGCTGGCCATCAGCTCCCTCGGGAAGCGGTCGATGCCGGCCGGCACCGGGGTATGGGTGGTGAAGATGGTCCCCGCCCGCGCTGCCTCGACCGCCTCCTCAAAGCCCAGCCCCTCCGCCTCCACCAGCCGGCGGATCCGCTCCAGCACCAGGAATCCGGCGTGGCCCTCGTTGCTGTGGAACAAAAGGGGATGGTCGCCGGCGAGCTCCAGAGCCCTGACCCCCCCCATCCCGAGCAGGATCTCCTGGAGGAGCCGGTGCTCCATGTCCCCACCGTAGAGCCGGTCGGTGACCCCTGCCAAGTCATCGGGGTTGTCGACGCCGGTCGTGTCCAGCAGGTAGAGGGGCACCTGGCCCACCTGTTGCCTCCACACCCTCGCCCGCAGCACCCGGTCGCCCAGCTCCAGTTCGATTGCCTCGTCCCCAACCGCAACTAGGCCGAAATCCTCGGGGTTCTGCTCCAGGTAGCCCTCGTGCTGCCAGCCGCTCTGGTCCAGCCGCTGGTGGAAGTACCCGTGGTGGTAGAAGAGCCCCACCCCGACCAGCGGCCAGCCCTCGTCGGCGCAGACGCGCAGGTAGTCTCCAGCCAGGACCCCCAGGCCCCCTGAGTACTGGGGGATCAGCTCGCTGACCCCGAACTCGGGAGAGAAGTAGGCAACCCGGGGCATCGACCCGGGGGCCAGGGGTCCGGCCGGCGCTGAAGCCTGCTCCACGCTGAACCTCTCGACGGCGCGCACAGTGACAAAGGTAGCGGCAATCCAGCCCCATTCGCCCAGCTGTTCGGAAACGGGCGGGGCGGTCGATCAGCGGTTCGCTAAGATCGCCCGGTGATTGGAGAGGAGCAGCAGCCCTCCGGGGCTCCGGACACGGGGGGCGCCAAGAACCGGTCCCGCGCCTCCCACGACCAGACTCCTCCCTCCGCCCTCCTGGAGTTCATGACCAAGGGGTGGGCGGCGCCCAGCGCGAGCCCTCCCCCTCCGATCACCGGAGTCGACCGCTACCGGGCCCGCCGCAAGGAGCTGTCTCAGAGCTTTCCCGGAATGTTGATAGTCGTCCCGGCCGGGATCGAAAAGGTCCGCGCCAACGACACCACCTATCTCTTCCGGCCCTCGACCGACTACCTCTACCTGGTCGGTGAGGGCGAGCCCGATGAGGTCCTGGTCATGGAGCCACTCGAGGGCGGCGGGCACCGGGATCGGGTCTTCACCGAGCCTGCCGCGGACTTCACCAAGAGCGACTTCTTCACCGACCGGGTCAAGGGAGTCTTCTGGGTTGGTCCCGGACGGGGCCTCAGCGCCACCGAGAGCCACCTCGGCATCGACGCCCAAGCACTCGCCGAGCTGGCGCAGGTGGTGCCCGCCCACGACCGCGGGGTGGTGCTACGCGGGGTCGATCCCAAGGTCGACCAACTGGCCTCGGACCTGGCCGGCCCGGACGACCAGCTCGCGGCCCAGCTCTCCGAGATGCGCCTCATCAAAGACCAACTCGAAGTCGAGCTGCTGGAAGAGGCCTGCGAGCTGACCCGGCAGGGCTTCGAGGACGTGGTCCGGGCGCTGCCCAGGGCGCGCACGGAGCGTGATGTCGAGGTCGCCTTCTTCGCCCGGGCCAGGGCGGCTGGGAACGACACCGGTTACTCGACGATCGCCGCCGCCGGCAGTCACGCCACCATCCTCCACTGGAGCCACAACAGCGGCGACGTCCGCCCGGGCGAGCTGCTGCTGCTCGACGCCGGGGTGGAGACCAACCGCTACTACACCGCTGACGTGACGCGGACCATGCCGATCAACGGCCGATTCAGCGAGGTGCAGCGGCGGGTCTACCAGCTGGTCTACGAGGCCCAGCTGGCGGCGTTCGCCGAGGTCAAATCCGGCAACGAGTTTCTCGCCCCCAACCGGGCGGCGATGAAGGTTCTCGCTAAAGGGCTGGAGACGATGGGGCTGCTGCCGGTCAGCGCCGAGGAGTCGCTACAGAAGAAGAGCCAGCTGCACCAGCGCTACACCCTGCATGGGGTCAGCCACATGCTGGGGCTGGACGTGCACGACTGCGCCCAGGCGCGCGAGGAAAGCTATCGCCTCGGCACGCTTCGACCGGGGATGGTGCTGACCGTCGAGCCGGGGCTCTACTTCCAGCCCCATGACCTCACCGTGCCAGAGGAGCTCCGGGGGATCGGGGTGAGGATCGAGGACGACGTGCTGGTCACAGAGGACGGCTACCGGCTCCTCAGTACCGGGCTCCCGTCAGCCCCCGACGAGCTGGAGCACTGGATGGCGGAGATCTGGGCAGGCACCAACAGCTGAAGGGGCCCTCACCCCAGCTCAGCCGACGCTGAGCGCCTCGACCAAGCCCTCCTGCACCCAGCTGAGCAGGTGGAGGGTCGCGAGTGGCGGCCGCCGGTGCTCCTGGAGGGTGTACTGCTCCTCCCAGCCATCGGCGGTGATCCCGAGCCGCTCCGCCAGCGCCAGCCGGAGCAGGTTCAGCGCCCGCAACCAGGCCATGGCCCCATCTGAGGACAAGAGGATCCGCTCGTCGGATTCCAGAGCTTCCCGCACCCGGGCCAGGTCAGCCGCCCGGGAGTCGGCCAGGTCGTTGCCGACCAGCCGCTGGAACTCCTGCTCATCCGCCTCTTCCTGATAGGCGCGGGGGCGAGCCAATTGGGAATGGTCCACCAGCGGTTCCAGCCGTTCCAGGATCTGCAGCAGCGCTCGCCGCTCCCCGCGGCTGACCCGGAGGTAGACCAGCTCACCCTGCCGGTTGATCTGGGCCAATTTCAGTCGCGGGCCAAGGTCGCCTGGAGGCCGTGGGCGTGGAGCTGCGCCACCGCCATCTCGGCGCGCTCGCGGGGCTCGGTGGCCACCACCGCCTTGCCCTCGTTGTGCACCTGAAGCATCAGGCGAGTGGCGGTCGCCAGGTCGAAACCGAACAGCCTGCGGAGCACGAAGACGACGTAGCTCATCAGGGTGATCGGGTCATTCCAGACGACCACCTGCCACGGCCGATCACGCCGGTCCTTGTCTTTGCGGTCGGAGCCGGTCTCCTTGACCGCGAGCTCGTTGGTCGCACTCACCGGCAACTACGGTAGCGCGCCGCCACGCGAATGGCATCCGTAGCGCTCGGCGGCAGCCGCCGACGCTGTGCCATCCGGTACCCTGATCGGGATGCAAGGTGCCGGCCCAGCCCTCGTCAACCGGAGAAGGCGCCGCCTCGACTGGACCCGGCGCAAGACGGTGGGACTCGGGCTCGCGCTGGGGCTGGCGGCAACCCTGGCCGGCTGCGGCGGCAACCCTCTCAACACCGCTGACACCGGGGTGGGCTGCTCAGTGACGGTCCTGATCCCCAGCTCGGGCAACACCCTGCTGGGAAGCGTTCGGGTGAGGGTGGGCGGCACGAGCCACGACTTCGCCCGCAACGTCAACACGGTCGCGGTCGCCTGCGGTCGCCAGGCGACGCTGTCGGCGACCTCCGCCGATCCGTCAGTTCACCCCTTCACCAAGTGGACCCTCGCCGGCAGCACCAGCTCCGCGGCCAGGCTCACCGTCACCGTGGATGGGGTGCTCTCGATCCGGCCCGGCTTCCGGGTCCCCAAGATAGCTTCGGTCCCGACTCCCCCGCCGAGTCCCAGTGCCAAGGTGACGCCGACTCCCTCGGCCACGCCATCCGCGGTCACCCTCGACCAATGGGTCTCCTATGACTCCGCGACCCAGAGCGTGATCTGGAAGCTGGTGGCCGCCTACCAGGACGTCAACCACGGCCTCAGCTTCGATGGGGAGGCCCACGGCGCGATGAAGGTCACCGTCCCCGCCGGTTGGAGCGTGACCGTGGACTTCAGCAACGGGGGCACCACCAACCACTCCGCGGTGGTGGTGACTCCGACCGGCCTGGGCCCGGTCTTCCCCGGCGCCGGGACGCCCAGCCCCATGCAGGGCACCGCCCCCGGGCAGACCGCCTCCTTCACCTTCACCCCCAGCCAGGCGGGAAGCTACCGAATGGCCTGCCTCATGCCCGGGCACGAGGCGGCGGGGATGTGGGAGACCTTCATCGTGGCGAGCGGCGGACTCCCGGGCGTTCAGATCTAAGGGAGGCACCTCGTGACCGAAACCACCATGTGGGCGGCCGTGATCGACCGCCTGGGGGCAAGCCCCACGTATCGCGAGATCACCCGGCCGACGTCGGCCCCAGGTCAGGTCCTAGTCCAGGTCAGCGCCGCGGCACTCAACCCAGTCGACCTCCGGATCGCCTCCGGCGGCTTCTACGGGGGGGTCCCGGAGTGCCCCTACATTCCGGGCTCTGAGGGTGTCGGGGTGGTTACCGCGGGCAGTCGGCAGCTCCTGGGGAAGCGGGTTCGCTTCGAGACCAGAGGCAGTGCCAGCGGTGCTTTGGCGGAGTGGGCGGCCGTTGACCAGACCGCCTGCCTCCCGATCCCCGACCAGCTGCCGTCCGCCACCGGCGCCGCCCTGGGGGTGGCGGGGATGGCGGCCTGGATCTCTCTCGTGGACAAGGTCAGGCTCCAGCGAGGAGAGCGCGTGTTGATCCTGGGGGCAACCGGGCCGGTGGGCCAGCTGGGAGTGCAGATAGCCAGACTGCTGGGCGCCGGCCGGATCGTGGCCGCGGGCCGAGATCCCCAAGTGCTGGCGAAGACTCTGGAGCTCGGGGCAGATGCCGTCGTGGCCATCGCCGGGCAGACCGTGGAAGATCTCCAGGCCGAATTCACCGCAGCCGCCGGCGGCCCCTTGCAGGTCGTCTTCGACCCAGTGTGGGGCATCCCGCTCCAGGCGGCGCTGGCTGCCTCGGGACAGTCGGCTCGGATCGTCAACCTGGGCCAGAGCGCCGGCGCCGAGGCCACGCTGAGCTCGGCGATCGTGAGAGGGCGACAGCTGACCATCGTCGGCCACTCCAATCCCAACACCAGCTGGAAGGGTCGGGCCAACGCCTTCCGAGAGCTGGCGGACCACGCCGAGAGGGGCCGGATCCGAATCGAGGTCGAGGAGTTGCCGTTGCCAGAGGTCGCCTCGGCCTGGGCCCGTCAGGCCTCATCCCCGCACGCCAAGCTGGTGTTGGTCCCCTCTCCCTGACCGGCGCCGCAGCGGCCGGACAGGGGACCATACTGGCGCAGCCGACCGCCACCGGAGGAGCTGCAACTTGAACCCTCCCCAGATCCTCCCCACCCGCATCCGGGAGGGGCTTGCTCCGGGAATCACCTACCTCATCGAGGGTGAGCTGGTGCCGATGCTCCACTGCAGCATGGACGGATCCATGCCGGTCTACTTCGAGCACCACGTGGTGCTCTGGAAGGAGCCACAGGTGGCGATCAAGCTGAAGGCGGTCCGGGGAGCAGTGCGGCGCCTGGTCGGCGGGCGGCAGCTCTTCCTAACCGAGGCCCGAGGTCACGGCGACATCGCGTTCTCGAGGGACGCGCCCGGCCACGTCTTCCCGCTGGACCTTCCCCGCGGGGCGGCCATCCTGGTGCGCGAGCATCAGTTCCTGGCCGCGACCGCGTCGGTTAGGTACAGCACCAGCCACCTCCGCGGACTCAGCAACAACCTCTTCGGCAACAGTGGCTTCTGGGTGGATCGATTCGAGGCCCACGACGCCGACGGGGTGGTCTGGTTGCACGGCTTCGGGAACGTCTTTGAGAAAGTGCTTGAGGAAGGCGAAGAGATCGATGTCGAGCCGGGCGGCTGGGTCTACATGGACCCCGAGGTGAGGATGCGGCCCGCGGTCTACGGTCTCCGCACCGGCCTCTTCGCCGGGGTCGGTGAACTGATCTTCAATCGCTTTCGCGGGCCGGGCCGGGTGGGCATCCAGACCATGTACCTCCATCTCCCGAGCTCGGAGTGACAGGAGAGGATGCCTGGGCGTTCTCTCCCCAATCGATCGACGAGCTTGGCCGGACCAGCTATCGAGCGCCCCCGGAAGACGTGGCTCCTGACCGTGGGTCACGGGACCGCATCTGCCGAGCAGTTCGCAGCGCTGCTGCGCGGGGCAGGCGTGACCGACCTGGTCGACATCCGGTCGGTACCGGGAAGTCGGCACAATCCTCAGTTCGGCCAGGCAGAGATGGCCTTGTGGCTGCCGCAGGCGGGGATCGCCTACACCTGGGAACCTGCCCTCGGGGGTTTCCGGAAGACCAGCCCGACGTCGCCCAATGTGGCCCTGAGACATGCGTCGTTCCGAGGCTACGCGGACTACATGCAGACTCCAGCATTCACCACGGCACTCGCGGACCTGCGGCAGCTCGCACGCGAACGGGAGGTCGCGGTCATGTGTGCTGAGACCCTGTGGTGGCGGTGCCACCGGCGGCTGGTGGCCGATGCAGCGGTGCTGTGGGGCGGCGCCACGGTGGAGCATCTGATGCCTGACGGGCACCTCCAGATGCATCGGCTCACAGAGGGCGCTCGGCTGGACCCGGAGGGCACGCTCGCCTATGACGGAGTGCCCACACCAACCGCGCAGATGCTCCTGCTGGAGCCCGAGCAGGCGGGCGCCGCGAAGGACCGGAGCAGCCGATCCAATACCCATGACGCCCAGCCGAAGCCGCCCTGATGGAAGTGCGGGTGGGGCTGGCGGTACAACCCCTGCATCACCAGGACCGCTCGGTCATCGAGCCTGACCTGAGTCTGTTCGGGGTTTTCGACGGAGTCGGTCAGTTCGAACAGAGCGGCGAGGCCGCCGAGTTGGCGGCGACGACGATTACTGAGGTGTGTCGTGCCGGTGGTCTGGCGCCGCTGGACGCCCTGGTCACCGGGTGCGAGCGAGCCGACGCGCTGATCAGGCAGCGCCGTCTGGGAGCCACCACCGCCACTGTGGCCTGGCTGGTTGGCGCTGAACTCCACTACGTCTCGGTGGGCGACTCCCGCCTCTACCACCTGCGGGCCGGCGATTCGCTGCTGGTCCAGATCACGGTGGACGAAGGTGAGGGCAATGTGCTCTTCAATGCCCTGGGAGAGGACGGTGGCCGGGGTGGCCGGTCGGTGGCCCCGCAGCGGGGCACTCTCCAGCTCGCCCCCAAGGACAAGCTACTTTTGGTGACCGACGGCATCACCGGCGATTTCGTCCCNNCAGCGGGCGGCAGACAGGTTGGTCGAGATGGCGCGCAAGCAAGACGACCGCACTGCCTTGGTCATCTTCGTCGAGTGAGCTAGCAGGCGAGAGAGGCTCGGCCCCGCCGCCTATACTTCCCCGGTCGTGCGCGTGGCCGCCCAGATGCAGCAGTCCTTTCTACGTTTCCATGCTTGGGCCTACCAGCGGACCGGGGGCCGCCTCGGCCACCACATGATCGGCGTACCCACGCTCTTGCTGGAGACGATCGGGCGCCGCAGCGGCACTCGCCGCACCAACGCGCTGGTCTACGCCAAAGACGGGGCCAGCTACGTCGTGGTCGCCTCCAAGGGTGGAGCTGACCAGCCTCCCGCCTGGCTGCTCAATCTGCGGGCCCAGCCTCAAGTCGAGATCCAGGTGGCGCGGACGCGGATGAGGGCCCAAGCCGCCATCGTGGAGCAGGGGGACCCCGACTACGAGCGGTTGTGGCGTCTGGTGAATGACCACAACCACGATCGCTACCACGGCTACCAGACCAAGACCCAACGTCCAATTCCGATGGTGGTGGTGACTCCCGTCTGAGCTGGGACCCGCTTCGCGCGGCGGCCAGGTGGAGCTCGCCAGAGGAACTCTGCTACCCACTACCCTTCATGCAAGCGACGTTGGGGCCGCGTCGCGGCCCGAGGTGGTTCGGCGAGGAGGTTGGCAATGCCCTCACTGGCGCGTCCGGTCGGCCTGGGGCTCAACGCTCAGGGCGAGGTGCGCGACGCCATCCACCAGGCCGAGCTGGCCGAGCGGGCGGGTTTGGATTCGATCTGGTTCCATGAGTCCTACTTCGCCCGGGACGCCGTCACCTACGCCACCGCGGTCGCCACCACCGTGCCGCGAATGAGGATCTGCCTGGGGGCGCTCAACCCCAACACTCGCCATCCGGTCGTGCTGGCGATGACGGTCAGTGCCCTCGACGACCTGGCGCCGGGCCGGATCACCCTGGCCCTCGGAACAGCTCTGCCCCTCCGGCTGGCCCAGATGGGGATCCCCTATCAGCCGGACGCCGCCATCGCCAAGGTGGAGCAGACGATGGTGGAGTTGCGCCAGCTGTGGCGGGGCGACCGCGTGGCGTTGGGGGCGTCCGGCGTGCCAGAAGTGGAGCCGATGTTCCCCCCGGTGCACCAGGTGCCGATCTGGGCCGCAGGATACCGAAGGGAGTTCCACGAGCTGGCCGGACGTGCCGCTGACGGTTATCTGGCCCGGCCGGCAGAGCCGGTGGAGGCGGTGGCGCTGGCGGCTCGGCGGATCAGGGCCGCCGCCAGTCAGGCCGGGCGGGACCCCGCCTCGGTCGTCATCGGCGGCTATCTGCTGGCTCTGATCGACAGCAGCCGTCGGGCTGCTCTGGACCGCGCCAAGCGCGAGCCGTTCGCCATCTACATGCTCGCGGTACAGACCGATGTCGCCATGCGCCGGGCGGGGATGGACCCCTCCCTGCGCCAGCCGATCCTGGCTGCCTGGAGGGCCGAGGACTATCACGGGGCCGCCCGACTGATCCCCGACGAGCTGGTGGAGGCATTTTTGCTCTGCGGCACGAGGGAAGAGGTGGCGGCCGGAGCCGAGCGGTTCAGCGAAGCGGGCATGGACCTCCCCATCCTCCAGCCGGTGGTCCAAGAGGCGGCTCAGGTGGAAGCGGTGGTGGAGGCGGCGGCGATCTACGGCTCGGCGGGAGCCCTGGCACCAGCCTGGGGCTCGCGGCGGCGGCCGATCGAGTCAAGCGACAAGATCGGCCTGCTGCGCCGCGCCCGGGGCTGGCTCGAGATCACCAGACCCTTCGCTCTCACCGCCTCTGTCGTGCCGGTCTCGGCGGCCGGCTCCCTGGCAGCGGTGCAGCGCCAGTTCAGCTGGCCGCTCTTCGCCCTGGTCCTGGCCGGAGCGGTACTGCTCCAGGTTGGCACCAACGTGATCAACGAGATCTACGACGTGCGCAAGGGGATCGATGCCATCACCTCACCTCGGGCCAGCCAGGCACTCTTGACCGGCCGGGTCCGAGAGAGGGACGCGTTCGCGTTGGCGGGGATCGCCTTTCTGTTGGCGACCCTGATCGGAGTGGTGCTGATCCTGACCCGTGGCTGGCCGATCGCCCTCATCGGAGCGATCGGCCTGATCGCCGGGTGGGGCTACACCGCTCCGCCGCTCCAGTACAAGTACCGCGCCGCAGGACTACCCCTGGTCTTCTTGCTCATGGGGCCTTTGATGGTGCTGGGCGCCTACTTCACGATCACCGGACACCTATCCTGGGCCGCGGGCGCAGTGAGCGTGCCGATCGGACTCTTGGTGGCCGCCATCCTCCAGGGCAACGAGTGGCGGGACATCGGCGAGGACGCCCGGGCCGGGATCAGCACGGTCTCGATCCGGGCCGGGCGCCGGGTCGCCCACAACCTCTACGTGGTGCTGCTGGTGGGGGCGTTCGTCACCCTGGCCTTCTCGGTCGCGATCGGGGTGCTGCCTCGGCTCAGCCTGCTGGCCCTGCTCTCCCTGCCACTCCTCGTCCGGGCGCTCAATGCCTCCCAGCTGGGCGCCGCCGGACAGCAGCGGGCCATCGCCATGATCGATCTGGAGACTGCCCAGCTCCACGCCAGCTTCGGACTGTTGCTGGTCGCCGGGATTGCCATCAGCGTCGGCTGGCACCCGGGCAGCTGAGCCAGGTGAGGATGAGCCTCCCCGAGCAGCCGAGCCCGCGGGTGGTGGCCGCGAGTGCCGTCTTCGCGTACCTGGCTTTCGCGGCCACCTTTCGGGGCCCCCGGCCGCGGTTCTGGCAGCGGATGACCGGCACCGCCATCGTCCTGGGGACGACCTCCATCCTCACCAGCCGGGAGCTGCGCCGCCAAAGAACCCGTCCCCGCGACCTGGCCCTAGGTACGGCGATCGCGGCCGGCCTTTACGGGGTCTTTGCGGTGGGCGATCGGGCGGCCCGGCTGGTGATGCCGCAGGGCGACCAGGACATTGGCAACATCTATGAGCTCCGCCGGCTGCGGCCACGCTCCGAGTTGGCCCTGCGGCTGGCTCTGGTCATCGCTCCCGCCGAGGAGCTCTTCTGGCGGGGCCTCCTGCAGCAGGCCCTGACCAGGCGCTATGGCCGGACAAAAGGGGCGGCCCTCTCGGCCGCCATGTATGGCGGCGCCCACATCTGCACTGGGAACCCCACCCTGATCGGCGCCGCCACTATCGCGGGCGGCGGCTGGTCCGGGCTGGCCGCGGCCGGGGTACCGATGCCGGCGCTGGTGGCTAGCCACATGATCTGGGACGTGTGGATCTTCCTGGTACGGCCCACCCAGAAGATCGGCTGAACTCCCGACTCTCTGAGCCAGCGGCGGCCCAGCGCGCCGGTCACCGGCAATTAGTCAGACGTTGGCGGCTGAGCCTCGTCTACGGTCAGCTCCGCAGCTGGGTCGGCTTCCAGACGATCATCTGGGATGGCCAATCCACTACGGAGAGAGCGCCCGAAGGTTCCCTGCTCGAGCCGACGCTCAGCCCGCTCGATTGCGGCCAGCCGGTCGCGGAGCTGGGCCGCGACGGCATCGTCGACTTCCTCGTTCGTCAGCGACTCGGCTCGGTCTTCCAGGTCCCCGGGCTGGTTCGCTTCCGCTCGGTCGGTCCGCCCTGAGACTGTCGTTCCCTGCAGCAGCGCCTCAACCCGGGAACGCTCGCCTCGCAGCAAAGCTTGGGCTCGCTCGTCTTCCATCTGGCCTCCTTGATGGTTACGGGTCGGGGGAGAGCCGGCGAAAAGCGTCACCGGAAACCCGACAGCCCTCTGGCACGATCCCGGGCCCCGCGGTCAGTCTAGAGGCGGAGAGCCCCTCGGCGTCCGACTTCACGCCCCTTCGGTTGACAACCCGTGCCCGCCTAGGCGAACTCATCGCCGAGTTCACCTAGGCGACGCCGGGCATAAGTGTCCCGGACGCTCCGATCCCACCATGGACGAATTGGATGCGGCTGAGCGAGAGCGGGTCCGGCGCCGCAATCGTAAGCGGATCATCAAGGTGGTGATCAAGTCTCGGATGACCCTCTTGGTGTGAACCTCCTTGCGGTGTTTTGCCAAAACCCTAGGGGTAGCTGGGTGAGCGGCGAGTTCAGTCGTCGACCCCAGGGGCTGGAGCAAAGTCCAGGTAGGCATCCCAGGCCCGGGGGCCGTAGACGGTGGCCGTTCCTCCGTCCATGAGCAACGCCACGGACAGGGCCTCGGCCACCTCCTGCGGGGTCGCCCCCCGTGCCGCCGCCGCCTTGGCGTGGTAGGCGATGCATCCGTCGCATTGCTTCACCACCGCGATTACGAGTGCGATCACCTCTTTGACTCGAGCCGGCAAGACCCCGTCGGCGAGCGCGGCATCGTGCAGCTGGCCGAAGCCGGCCCAGGCTTCGGGAGCGGCTTGCCGCAGCGAGCGGGTCGGGGCTCTTAGTTCTTCGATGACGTCACGTGCGTGGCTCATGGTTCATCCTCTCTCACTGGTCGATGGGGCTCCCCTGAACGGGCGCGCTGGTCCGGGTAACCGGCCTCCCCGGCGGTAGGGAGGCGCAGCCACCGGAAGTATTCGCGGTCATCCAGGAGCTCGAGACGCCGCAAAAGAACCGGGTTCTCCGTCGACTGGCTGGTGTGGCATGCGATGGCGCGCCGCTGGCGGGTCCGGTTGACGAGCACCACGATGTCGATGTGCTCGTCGTCGCGGCCGACGA
>PKXE01000087.1:15758-17871 GCA_003132265.1 Candidatus Dormiibacterota bacterium
TTCCGAGGCGGCGTTCGAGAGTTCGGCCCTCCGCACCGATCGCAGATCGGCCGCAAGCCCGAGGGTCGACGCCTCGCCGTTGGTGAACACCAGCACCGCCGTCGACGAACCCTGGGTGGCGAAAATCTCGAGGGCCGTTCCCAGCCCGAAGCTCTCGTCGTCAGGGTGGGCGCAGACTGCAAGGACCGAATGGGCCGCCGGGAGCGCCGTGGTCTGCGAGTCAGTACTCATCGCGCCCCCCATTTCGGATCGGGAAGGCCGAACGTGACGCGCCGTCATGATACCTCCTGATACCCCCCTGGGTATAATACATCCTATTGACANNGTTCCTCGTTGAGGAGGTCGAGAGGCTGACGCCGGGCCGGGCGTTAGACCTAGCGTGCGGCGAGGGGCGCAACGCCGTGTGGCTGGCGTCCCAGGGGTGGAAGGTCGTGGGGATGGACTTCTCGTCAGCCGGGCTGGCCAAGGGCCGGCGCATGGCGGACGAGCGGGGCGTCGAGGTGACGTGGGTGGAGGCCGATGCCGTGTCGTGGATCCCGCCCCGAAGCGGCTTCGATCTGGTGGTGCTGATGTACCTACAGCTACCCTACGATCAGCGCCGCGCCGCGCTCGGCCACGCCGCCGCGGCCCTGGCGCCCAGGGGGGTACTGCTGGTCGTGGGGCACGATGCCACCAATCCGACAGAAGGCTTCGGCGGACCCCAGGACCCCGCCGTCCTCTGCAGCGCCGAAGACATCGTCGGTGACCTCGACGGCCTTCGCATCGAACGGGCCGAGCGTGTGGAACGACAGGTCGACACCCCCTCCGGTGCAGCGGTCGCCCTCGATGCCTTGGTCCGGGCCGTCCGGGACGCCTGACGGTCCGACCGGTGGAGTCGGGCGGCGACTCAGCCCCGCGAGGCCACCGCGTCACGAACCGCGGTGAGCCGTTCGGCCGCTTCCGCCGCCAGGTCGGCCAGCTGCGGTCCAGGCATCAGCGCCCGGGGATCCGCGATCGACACTCGGGTGCAGTCCCCGTCGGCTTCGAGCACGACGTTGCAGGGGAGCAGCAGGCTGACCGACGGGTCGACCTCCAGCGCCCGGTGCGCGAAATCGGGATTGCAGGCACCGAGGATCTTGAGCGGTGGCCGATCGACNNAAGCCCTGGTCGGCAAGCGCCTCGCGCACAACAGCCTCGGCGCGGCCGAAGGGAATTCCGATGGTTGTCACGATCGCGTCCATTTCGAGCACCTCCACGGGTCGGATAACGCGATTCAGGCCAGCTTCATGAACATCCGCTCCACAGACTCGATGGCGTACCCCTCCTCCTCGGCCTCGTCGGGATGCTGGACACAGTAGGTAAGCCCGGCGGCAACCAGGCGGAGTCCGGCCTGTTCGAGCGCCTTGGTGGCGGCCGACAGTTGTGTCACGACGTCGCGGCACTCGCGTCCCTCGTCGAGCATCCGCTCGACCGCCTGGACCTGACCCGCCACGCGGTGCAGTCGCTTGCGGACATCGTCGACGACGTCATCGGGCAGTTGCATGGTCGCTCCCTTCGTCTCCTTGGGTCACGCCGAAACGGAGCTGCGGTCGGACCCCAGCTCGAGTTGACGCAACTCGAACAGCGGCAACTCGGTGCGACCAAGGTTGACCGCCGCGATCTCGACGTAGATCGGCGGACGAGGTGCCACCCTCTGGATCGCCCAGCGGACGAAGCGCTCCTCGTAAAACGACAGTGGCTTGAGCGTCCGGCGTAGATCCCCGAGCCTGGCGGCCAATTCAGCGGCGGACATATTGCGGGACATCGATCGTCTCCTCCGGTCGCAGCGGCGGCCTTGGCGGTCTCGGCGTGATCAGCGGGTACCCCGGCGGGTATATTTCCTTTGGGCAGGATACCTCAAGGGGTATCCGGTCGGGGGATAAGCAGGACGCTGGGAGATCACCGTGAGCTGGTTGCAGAGGATGTTGGGTGGGGGCCAGGGGATCGGCCCGCAGGAGGCGCACGATCTCGTGCGGGCCGGGGCGCTGCTGCTCGACGTCCGGGAAGCGTCCGAGTGGCGGGCCGGTCATGCCCCCGGGGCCCGCCACGTCCCCCTCGGGGAGCTCGAGCGCCGGCTTGGTGGGTTGCCCCGCGA
>PKXE01000087.1:17971-27672 GCA_003132265.1 Candidatus Dormiibacterota bacterium
ACCCTGGGTGGCGGCGGCTCGATCCTGGCCGTGCCCGCGCTGGCCTACGTCGTCGGTCTCAATCCCAAAGGGGCGGTCACGACGTCGCTTGTGGTTCTCGGCGGGGCTGCCCTCGGCGGCCTGGTCGGCCACTGGCGCGCCGAGCGCGTCCGGGTGGCGGCCGGCCTTTGGTTCGGCCTGGCTGGCGGGGCGGGATCGCTGCTCGGCACCCAGCTGAACCGGGCGGTCAACCCCGATGTCCTGCTCGTGGCGTTCGCGGGCGTGATGCTGCTGGCCGCGTGGCGCATGTGGCCGACGGCACGTGCACCAGACCGCAGCACGTCCGATTCGTCGTCAGGCTGAATCCTCGCGACGGGGACGGCCGCGGCCCTACCGGCCGTCCCCGTCGAACGCCCGGTGCCCAAAGGCCCGCTGCCAACCGGGCGCAGGCTCAGCTTCCAGATCTCGACGGTAGTCAAAGTCGTCGCCGCTGGAACGGCGGTCGGGTTCATGACCGGGTGCTTCGGGGTCGGTGGCGGGTTCATCATCGCTCCGGGCCGTGTGCTCGGCCGGCGATTCGAGATGCCGACGGCGATCGGTACGTCGCTCTTGGTGATCGCCGTGAACTGCGGTGTGGCGCTGACCTCAAGGCTTGCCACGACCGGGGTTACCTGGCACGTCGCGCTGCCGTTTGCGGCCGCCGGCCTGACGGCCGCAAACGCTGGCACCCACATGGCGAGCCCAGTACGGGCCTCAACCCTTCAGCGCTGGTTCGCTGTGCTGCTCGGGGCGGTCGCCGCCTACCCGCTGGCCCGCTCGGCCGTATCGGTATAAGCCGCCAGACTGCGTCTGGCCGATCTGAACCAGCCGACGAGGAGACTCACCCGCGGCGCCCATCGCGAACGCTGCGACCTCCCGGCAGGCCTGCCCGCCCGAGGTGGTGGTCGCCAGGGTCGGCAGACCAGGTGCCAGCCGGAACGCTGACAGGACGGCTCACTGGTCTCCTTGTCGGCGCGGCCGGGTAGACGACCTTGCGGGTCTGTCCACGCCGTCTGATGACGGATACCCCTAGGGGTATACTATTGGGGAGTGTTGCAACCCAGGAAGCGAAAAGGAGGACTGCGGAGATGCCAACCGTCAAGCTGACGAAGGCGACATTCGAAGACGTCGTGACGACCGGCACCGTGCTGGTGGACTTCTGGGCGTCGTGGTGCGGACCGTGCCGCATGTTCGGGCCCGTGTTTGATGCCGCCTCCGAAGAGCACGCGGATCTAGTGTTCGCCAAGGTCGATACTGAGGACCAGACAGAGCTGGCCGCCGAGCTCGGGATCATGTCGATCCCAACCTTGATGGTGTTTCGGGACCAGGTGCTCGTGTACTCCCGGCCCGGAGCGCTCCCTCCCGCCTCGCTCGAGGATCTGATCAGCCAGGTGCGGGCGCTCGACATGGACGAGGTGCGACGGCAGATCGCTACGACCGAAGTCAGACGAACCGCCTAGGTCCGGTCGCCTCTGCGCCCGCCCGGTGGCGGGCCCTCAGCCTGGGTTGACAGCGATGCCGGTGGTGAACCACGACCATGGTCGAGGCCCCTTGGCGTACCGCTGCTCGACGTGGTCGAGGACGAACCCGGCGTCGGTGATGATCGCCGGGATGTCGCGCGTGAGGTGGCATCCGCCGGCAAGTCGACGTTGCAGGGGTTCGAGGCGGCGTTGCCAGGCGACAACCTTCGGGTCGGGAGCGAGGCCGTGCTCTAGGAATTGGAGATGGCCCCCAGGGCGCACCACGCGTCGCAATTCCGCCAGGGCCAGGCGAGCCTCGGGGACGGTGCAGAGGGTGAAGGTCGACAGGGCAGCGTCGCAGCTGCCGTCTTCGAGGGGAATGGCCTGCCCGTCGAGGCCGATATGTTCGACCGGCACCAGTGACGAGGCGACCCGGCGGGCCGCCAGCCGGCGCGCCACCGCCGCCGGTTCCACGGCGAGGACGACGTCCACCGTGGCCGGGTAATGGGCGACGTTGAGCCCTGACCCGAAGCCGATCTCGACCACACGGCCCTGCAGCCCTGCGGTGACTCCGGCACGCCAGCCGTCCATCGAGGCGATGCCGCAGGCCCGGTCCACCAGTCGGGGCAGGATGTGTTCACGGTAGAAGCCCACGTCGGTACCGTAGCGGGAACTGGCAACCCCTTGCGGTGAGTTGTCTGGTCCATTGCGGAGGGCGATCCGTCGTCAAAAGCGTCGTGCTCGGACGGTTTCGACCCCGATCCGGATCGGGGAGACCGCTGCTCGGTTCCGCCGTCTCTTCTTCAACCGTCGATAGCGATGCGCGCCGAGACCGCCGCCGCNNTGTGGTCGCCGAGCCGACCGGTCCGGTCTGCAACCTTGATTTCTAGTACTCGGGACCTTCGTCCTGTTGTCGAGCTCGTGGGAATATGGCGGGTAGTCACACCGGTTTGATACCATACCCCCTGGGGTATTACCAGGCAATGAGGGAGGGCGATTATGAGGTTCGTTCGGTTCATGAACACGACGGCTGGTCGGGCGGTCCGGGTGATCGCGGCGCTGGCGATCATCGTCGGCGGGCTGGTATCCGGCGGAATCGCCGGGTGGGTCGTGGCCGCTGTTGGCCTGGTCCCGCTCGCTGCCGGCATTGCCAACGTCTGCCTGCTCGCCCGGTTGTTCCACGCCCCGGTCCGGGGCGTGGTCCTCTCGAGCTGACGCTCAGGTCGGCTTATCAGACGGCTGCGGAACCAATAGCATTGAGTGAAGGGGCATCACCATCGGCGAATTCTACGAGACCCCGGCGCTGGCCAGATTCGCATCATCTGACCGTACCGTGACGCGTCCACTCTCCCCGGGGGAATACCAGGAAATCTTCCGAAAGGTACCCCGGCTCACCGTTGAAGTCGTCGTCTGCTCCGAGCGCGGCGTGCTCCTGGCCCGGCGGACCAGCGGCCCCTGCCGCGGTCTGTGGAATCTCCCCGGCGGGACGGTCCGGTTCGCCGAGTTGTTGACCGACGCCGTCCACCGGGTCGCGCGCGATGAGATCGGGGTGGACATTCTCATCGACGACTTCGTCGGCTACATCGAGTACCCCAGTCACGCCCGCCAGGGGCTGGACTGGCCGGTCGGGATGGCGTTCCGCACCCACCTGGTCCCCCCCGCCGATGCGCTGCCGACCGTGCCGGACCGGCTCGAGTGGTTTAAACGGCTTCCGGACGACAGGATGCACGACGAGCAGAAGACCTTCCTCCAGATGCACGGTCTCGTCCGCTGACAGCGGTTTGGACCGCGGCGCCGGCGGACCCAATCAGCGGCAGGCACCGGGCTACTCGATCGGCGACTAAATCAACCAATCGGCCGGGCAGACCTCGATCCACTTCTTCGACAGCAGGGGCCTTGAGAGAGTAGAGACAACTCACTATCAGCAGTGCCTGGACTCGGCCGGACGACCCAAAGGGACCCCCGTCTGCTAGCGGGCACTCGGTCCCGGAGCGGGCGTGGCCGCCGTGGCGCCTCCCGCATGACGTGCACGTTCGCCTCGAGCGCACGGATCTGGGCCACGATCTGTCTGGGCTCATCTCGAGTATCCCGAAGCCTCCGACTGGTCCCGGTCGGCAAGTCCCAGATCCCGAAGGCGCTCCAGCCCCTGCTTTAGCCGGCCCAGGGTCACTGGCCTGGGAGTGACTAAGCCGCTTCGAAAGCGAGTCACCGACCGAGCATCGATTCCCGCGGTACGTGCCAGCTTTCGCACCGAGTACCGTCGCACCTCCGCCCGCAATGGCGCTACGGCACTCTGGGCAGCGTCCTCGCCGACGCCGTAGACGATCTGCGCGGCTTCATCCTGACCCAGGTAGGCCTGCTCCCCCCAGCGGTTGGCCTCCTTGCCGATGCACTCCACCGCCGAGGCCACGACGTGCCGGCGCCGCGTGATTCCCCGCTCCAGGTAATCCCCGCCCAGGAACTTGGCCTCCGGGTGGAGGTGGTACTGCGCGAGGGCCTTAGGAGGTCTCGACTTCCCCTCGATTCACACCAGCCACCCAGAGGTTGCCTGAGCCAGCGGCCACTAACGGTCAGGCCTGGCAAGCCAGCGCCAAGGTCCGGTCAGCGCGAGCCCAGTACGGACTCGCCGCGTCGGGGGGGTCACGGCCTGGCCGACCGGGTTAATTTCTTCATCTTGAGGTGGAGCCCTGTGCGGACGAGGCGTAACCAGCCCCCAACCACAATCTCGCACCCCGCTTATAGCGGCCACAGGGGGAAACCACCTGAGTGATGGAGCGTGAAATCACCCGGCCCGCGCCTGCGTGGAGCCCTACAATGATCTCCCGTGCACAACTGGACGGCTTCGACTCAGCCGCTTGCAAGAGAGCCCAGCAGGGGTGCGCTGGCCTTCGACGAGCGGCCGCTCCTGGTCTTCTGGGAGACCACGAAAGCCTGCTTGCTCAGCTGCCGCCACTGCCGGGCCACGGCGCTGCCGGAGGCGATGCCAGGTGAGCTAGACACCGCTGAAGGAAGTCGGCTGCTGCAGCAGGTTGCGGGGTTCGGCAAGCCCTACCCCATTGTCATCCTGACCGGAGGCGACTGCCTGATGCGCTCCGACCTGCTCGGGCTGACCACTCAGGCCCGCCAACTCGGCCTGACGGTGGCACTCTCGCCCTCGGTCACGCCCCGGCTGACCCCACAGACACTGGCTCCATTCTTGGACCTGGGCGTCAAGGTGGTCTCCATCAGCCTGGACGGGGCGACCGCCGCAACTCACGATCGCGTGCGAGGCATCGTGGGCCACTTCGACGCCACGATCACCGCCCTGACCTGGCTGCGCCAGGCGGGCTTCAAGGTCCAGGTGAACACCACGGTGATGCGCGAGAACGTGGAGGAGCTGGCTGATGTCGCCGCCTTGATGCAACGGCTGGAGATCCCCCTCTGGGAGGTCTTCTTCCTGGTCAACGTCGGACGCGGCATCGCCGTCTCGGCACCGTCCGCTGCCGAGAACGAGGACGTCTGTCACTTCCTATTCGAAGCCTCTCGGTACGGCTTTTTGGTGCGGACCGTCGAAGCCCCCTTCTTCCGCCGGGTGGCCACCTGGCGGCGCGGGTTGGGCGAGATCGAGGATCCGGCGGAATACTTCGGCCTCGGCCCTCTGTACACCCGCCTGCACCGGCGGCTGGGCCAACTGCTGGGGGAGCCGACCCGCCGGCCAATGGCCCAGAGCGTGGCCACCCGCGACGGCATGGGGGTCATATTCGTGGCTCACGACGGGTCGGTGCGCCCATCGGGGTTCCTGCCCCTCTCCTTGGGCAACGTCAAGGATCGCTCGTTGGCCGAAATGTATCGTGCGGACCCAGTGCTCCGGGCGATTCGAGCGGCGGACTTCGCCGGCCGCTGCGGGGTGTGCCAGTTCCGCAGCATCTGCGGCGGCTCCAGGGCCAGAGCCTTCGCCAGCACCGGCGACCCCCTCGGCGAGGATCCAGGCTGCGTTTTCGGGGCGGCCTAGTGTCCCGTAACCGAAATGCTCTTCGAGTTGGCTGTGGCCAGGATCTGCTTTGGAGTCTTCACCCACGTGGAGGGGTGCTTAGCATCGTTCCAGGCGTCCAGGAAGCGTCGGATCGCATCGCGCAGGGCAAACACGCTGCGGAACACTCCGCGGCGGATTGACTTGCGCTCCAGTAGGGAGACCCAGGTCTCCCCCTGGTTCATCCAGCTGGCCCTGGCTGGGGTGAGGTGCAGGTGGAAGCGCGGGCGGTGCCGCAGCCACTCCTCGCCTTCCCGGTGCTTGTGGGTGCTGTAGTTGTCCAGTACCCAGTGGATCACGCCCCGGAGGTAGTTGCGGGCCAGCAGCGGCAGGAAACGCAGGAAATCCTGGTGCCGGCGCCGTGGGTAGCAGCGCCCGGTCACCTCGCCGGTAGCCACATCCAAGGCCGCGAAGCGGGAGGTGGTCCCATGGCAGACGTAGTCGTGGCTGCACCGCTCGACTTGGTCCGGTCGCATGGGCAAAAGGGGCTGGGTACGGTCCGGCGCTTGGATCTGGCTCTTCTCAGCCACGGACAGCACCAGCGCCTTCTCCGGCAGGTACAGGCACAGCCCCACCACCTCGGTCGCCTTCTGTAAACGGCCATCTAAAAAGGATCCACTTTGGGGCAGGAATGATCACCTCCTAGGCCAACCTGCCCCCGGGTGGCGTCAGGTTGCTGGATTCGATCAGCCTCACCGTAACGGACCGCCGCCGAGACGGATCTCAGCCCCCGCTGTGCCGCTCTCCAAGGGGTGCATCCCCGATGGTGTAGCGCGCTCCGGGCGAAAGAGCCAGCCTCNNGACACTGCTGGTGACGATCGTATGCGGCCGCTGTCGCGACGCGGACAGAAGACTGCGCGGACGATGGGACGGTTCCTTGTCCTAGCTAGTGAGGTTCCTGACGCCGCCATCACGTCCCCAGCGTTGCGGGCGACAGAGACGCTGCGCTTGGCCATGGAAGCAGGCGGCTGGAACTGCCCGGTACAAAGGCGCGAGGGGCTTTTCGGTGATGTCAGGTCCGTGATCGAAGAGATCCGCGCGGAGTTGCCGGTCACCGAGGTGCTCCTCGTCGTGGGCCACGAGCCCACCTGTTCCGAGGTTGCCGAGTTCCTCATCGGTGGGGGTTCGCTGAGGCTACCAACCGGGGCGCTGGCAAGAATCGATCTCGACGTCGACGAATGGACGAACATCGGACCCGCCAGCGGTCAGCTTTCTTGGTTGGTTTTGCCACGCCTCTTCCCGAGGAAGAGCTTTGACTTCGCCGATTAGGGCACCGACCTCAAACTTGGGTGATCGCCTTGGTGATCACCCACCATCGGGAGGGTGGCGTTCGAACATTTCCTGGGCAGCGCCGCGCGTGTTCAGGTCCGTGGCGCGCTGGGAAGGCGGATCTATGCGCCCAAGCTCTGGCCAGCCCGAATTGAAGGAGGCGGGAATGTCCCTTCCCTTGGCGCTGGCGTCCGCGAGGCTGACCGACAGTCGCTCTGATCCTCAAGCCGGTCGCAGCCAACGCGCGACGCTCTGTACGAGTTCTCCAGGCAGCCGCCAGGTCGCCGCTGGCAGGCACAACCCAGCACCGCATCGAGCCGCGAATGCGCGCTCAGTCCTCAGGCGAGCCCAATGGGTCCTGCGACTCAACCGCTGCGACCCGGTTGATGATGCTGCGCAACGGGCTGCCAACAACGTCCGACCTGCATCGCGGTGATCGCCCCGGACAGGCGCCCGCGCTGACGCCGGGTCCGACAGGTCAGCGCGGCTCGTTCACCTGATGAACCCATCCGGCGCCAGCGGCATGGAACGGATGCGGATCCCGGTGGCCGCGAAAACCGCGTTGGCGATGGCCGGCGCGATCGCCACAATCGGGGTCTCGCCCGCACCGGCAGACGGTACATCCTTGCGGTCGATCAAGATCACCTCGAGGGGCGGGATGTCTGCCAGGTGGGGGACCCGATACTGGGACATCGAGCTGTTGATGATCCTGCCGGCCTCGAAATGGATCGCCTCGAAGAGCGCACCTCCCAGCCCCATCACCGTCGCTCCCTCGATCTGGTTGACCAGGTTGTCGGGGTTGACGATCGCTCCGCATTCGTAGCCGGTCACGATCCTGACCACCTCCAGCCTTCCGTCGGGATCGACCCGTACCTCCGCACTGGTGGCGATTCGGCCACCCTTCTCCAGTCCACCAGCGATGCCGAGACCAGTTCCACGGTGACCGGCACGCCAGTCCCATCCGGCTCGCTCCGCCACGGCTCGAAAGACGGTCGCCAAGCGCTCGTCTCGGAGGTTGCGCAGGCGCAGCTTCAAGGGGTCCATCCCGAGCTGGTTCGCGATCTCGTCGATGTGCGACTCACGCGCGAAGTGGTTGGCGGTCGCAGCCAGGGCTCGGTAGGGCCCCTGGCCCAGGGGGGATCGGGCGGGTTCGAAGCGGATTCGTTGGCTGGGGATCCAATAGGGAGGGAGACTGGCTTGGGGGCCGGAGTTGATGTTCGTGAACTCCCAGGCCAGCAGTTCGCCTTGGGCGCCGGTCCCGCTGCGTACGTCAATCACTGCCGCCGGCCGGAGGTGTCCCAGCCTGAACTCCTCCTCGCGACTCCACTGGATCCGCACCGGTGCCCCGCAGGCTCGCGCCAGTCGCGCGGTTGAGATGGCCAACTCCCCTGCGTGCTTGCCGCCGAATCCACCGCCGAAGTCCGGCACCAGGACGTGAACCTGGTCCTCGGGCACCTCCAGGGCCTGGGCCAACTGGCGCCGCACGTTGAACGGAGTCTGCGTTCCGGTCCAGACCGTGAGTTCATCTCCCTGCCACTCCGCCAGCGCCACGTGGGTCTCCAGGGGAACATGGGCGATGTAAGCCAATGTGTAGGTCTGGGTGAGCTGCACCGGAGCTGCCGTGAAGGCGTGGTCAACGTCCCCGACCTCATGGTCAAAGGAGCCACCCCAGCCCTCAACCTTCACCGGGTGGGTGCGCAGGTAGTCGACCAGCTCGGACTCTGAGGGCTGTCGACCCTCATCCCAAGAGGCACGAATCGCCGCCANNACAGTGACCCCCGAAACCGCTCGAGCCCCGGACACGTCCAGCGTCCGCAGGGTGGCCCCGAAGGACGGTGGGGTCAGGACCTTGCCGTGGAGCATGCCTGGACGGACCAGATCGGATGGATACCGCTTGGCCCCCGTGACGACGCTGGGAGCGGTCAACTTCGGGGTGGGCTGGCCGGCGACCAGCCACTGATCGGGCGGCGTGACCGGAGCGGAGGTGGAGATGACTTCGATCTGCCGCAGTCCCGCCAACAGCTCCCCATAGAGGATGTGGCGGCTGCCATCCCGAAGGCGTACCGTCCCCGACTCCGCCACCAGGTCATCCGGGCTGCAATCCCAACGGTCGGCCGCCACCAACACCAGGGCCACGCGAGCTCCGGCGGTCGCCGCGCGCAGGTACTCGCCGGCGTCGGGCATAGATCGGCTCCCAAAGGTCCCGACGTCGAAGGGAGAGACGTCGGTGTCCCCCATCACCAG
This sequence comes from Candidatus Dormiibacterota bacterium, assembly GCA_003132265.1. Classification (GTDB taxonomy): domain Bacteria; phylum Chloroflexota; class Dormibacteria; order Aeolococcales; family Bog-877; genus Bog-877. The sequence goes on from PKXE01000087.1 coordinate 26,972, forward strand.
GGCCACCTGATCCACGGCCACCCGGAGTTCCTCTGCGACCAGCTGAGTCAGGGCTGTGCGATTGCCCTGCCCACCATCCACCTTGCCGGTGAAGGCGGTCACGCGTCCACTGTCACTGACGTGGACCCAGGCTCCGCCGTTGCCCCACTGCGGTACGGAGCGGTCCGCCGAGACCCGCTCTGGGGGCAGCACGGCCACCAAGCCATCCGAGAGCAGATCGAAGTATCCGCGGGCGTGAGCCCCGGTCAGGTCCCACGGGGTGTGCCTGGGCCCAGGCGGGGTCGAGGGCAGATCAAGCTCGAGAAGCGCGCCCCCAGGCCCCCCGCTGCCAGGATCACGAACCAGATCGCGAGCGCGGTGAACGGCACGCCGAATGCGGGGATACGTGCCGCACCGGCATATGTTCCCGGCCAGGGCGACCGCGATCTGCCCATCGTCGGGGTCGGGCTCGCGCTCCAGCAGAGCCGCGGTGGCCAGCACCATCCCTGGGGTGCAGAAACCGCACTGCAGGGCGCCCTCCTCCAGAAAGGCTCGCTGCACCGGATGGAGCTGCCCCTCCCTCGCCAGTCCCTCGATGGTGGTTATCCGGCGGCCTATCACCTCGCCCAGCGGAGTGACGCACGAGCGCGTCGGCTGACCTTCGACCAGAACGGTGCAGGCTCCGCAGACGCCCTCGCCACAGCCGTACTTGGTCCCGGTCA